>CAYSAT010000042.1:0-25620 GCA_964429035.1 uncultured Candidatus Cloacimonadota bacterium
ACGTCAAACTGCGCTACAAACAGCCCGACGGCGATACCAGCATCCCTCTGGAAACCCCCATTTACAACAAAACCCTGGGCCTGGCCGACGTCTCGCAGACCTTCCTCTTTTCCTCGGCTGTCGCGGGTTACGCCATGCTGCTGCAAAACAGCGTATACAAAGGCGACATGAGCTGGGACCTGGCGCGAAGCCTGGCCACCGAAAACATGGGCGCCGACAAGGACGGCTACCGCAAGGAATTTTTGCAGCTCATCACCAAAGCGGAAAACCTGATGCGGGAAAACCGGCCGGACTGATATCAATTCCGCACCTATGAACAGAGAAGAGCAGGTTTGTGGCCTGCTCTTCTTTTTTCTGCCTTGGTGAAGGGCTTAAGGATTGTGCGCCGTCACGCGGTAAAATGCCATTCCAGATTCTGCGGCTTCTGAATACTGCAGGCTGGAGGTCGTCCCCAGCAGCACAAAACTGCCATCGGGACTTGCGGATTTGTAGATCTTGTAGCCCGAGGCGCCACTCACGGCGTTCCACTGCAGCAGCACCAAATTTCCGGAAAGCGATACCGACACCTGCGGAGCCGCCAGAACCGGGCCGCCCTGTCCAACGTTCAATTGAACCGGGATCAGGATGCTGGGATCGGTGGCGGAGTTGCTTTGCAGCAGCAGATTGCTGTTGTAAACGCCTTCAATGAGCCCTGTGGCGTCGATCTGGACGGAGACGCTTTCGCTGCTGCCGCCTGGAATGCTGCCGCTAAAGGAGAAATCCCCTTCCACCTTCAGCCAGGGCACTTCATAGCCGGTAATAGTCTCGATGCCTACCAGGTCGATGCTTATGCCCCAACCCTGGTTGGTGAGGCCCTGGAAGGCGATGTAGTAATCCGAACTGAGGTCGGGCAGCACCAGCGTGCGCTGGGTCCAATCGACCACGCTTTCCGTGTAAACGGCCAAAGTGGTCCAGACACCGTCCGCGGAGTTTTTGTACTGCACCATCAGGAAATCCTGGCCAAATCTATAGGGCTGAGTGTGATAGAAGCTCAGGGTCGCGCCGTAAACTCCGCTGAGGTCCATTGAAGGGCTAGCCAGCCTGGCTACTGAGGATGTGGAGCCAGATTGCCAAAGCAGGGCGTTCCACGCTCCGGAATAGGATCCGGTGGGGTTGGTGCCGGAGGGTCCTCCCGCACTGAAAATCCAGTGTTGGATCCCGCTTAAAACGGTGCTGGTCCATCCAGCCGGGTAATTCCCACCGCTTTCGAAACTTTCGTTGAGCATGGGAGCGGTGATGGGAACGCCGCTGAGCGTGAAATCCAGTTCATTCTCCCCGCCATTGCCGATCTGCACGGCAGTGGACGCGTTTTGCCCAGGCGCCAGATTCTGTGTGATGGAGCCGGGAGACCAGGCCACTTGAGGGGGTGCGGAAATAGCCCTCAAAGCGCCGCGTGCATTCACCAGTCCGTAGCCCGTGAACCGGTCCCAGCCCAAGGGAACGCCAATGGTCATGTCACGGGCTGATGAGGTCAGCGATTGCCGGATCTGCGCAGGCGTAAGCGTGGGTTCCCTGGAAAGCAGCAGCGCCGCTACTCCTGCCACATATGGAGAAGCGCAGGAAGTTCCGTTGAAATAGAGGTTGTATTCCGTGGCGGTGTAACCTCCGCTGCCAGTGATATCCGTTGTCGGAAGGATGGTGGGCCCCATGATGTCGATGGCGTTATCGGCATCGCGCGTAGCCGGACCGTAGTTTGAGCCCCACCAGTATTCTCCGTCGGCAGAAGAGGTGCTCTTCCGGGATCCGTCAGGCGCCGCGGCGCCCACGGCGACCACTTTGCTGTGGTTGGCAGGATACCACACCGTGCTTGCGTTGCTGTTTCCAGATGACGCAAAGATAGACACACCGAGGTTGGCGTAGGCGTATTCCAAGGCTGCGTCCATAGCGGGATTGGCGCCCACGCTGGTATTGGAACCCAGGCTGAGGTTGATGATGTCAGCGCCATTATCCGCGGCATGAATCACGGCATTGGCAATGGAGGTAAAGTTCATGCTACCTGCACTGTTCATCACTTTTAGAGGCATCACCTTCACGTTGCCGGCGACGCCTGCCACGCCTATTCCATTGTCAGCAATCCCTGCGACAATGCCAGCCACAGCAGTTCCGTGTCCATTGATGTCGGTGGGGTCGGGATCGTTGTCTCCGTAATCGTAGCCCGTAACCAGAGCCAGGTCGGGATGCGCCAGATCCGCTCCGCTGTCGATCACGGCGACTATGACGCCCTGCGAACCGTATCCCTGCGGATAATCCCAGGCCAGCGGCGCGTCAGTGTCGAAACCCAACCAGCCTACCGGAGCGCCGGAATGGCTGCCGGAACTGCTGCCGGGAGGATTCCAGGCTGGCAACTGTCCGCTGTTGGCATGCCCCCAGTTATTGGCGTAGAAAGGATCGTTGGGTTCAGCGAAGGAATAGGCCAGATACTCCGGACGAGCGTCTTCCACAAAGCGGTTGGCAGCAAAGGCTTTGACCGCCTGCTCTACGCTCATTTTGCCGTCCAATTTGACCACAAACCAACGGTCGAAACCGTGCTTGGCCTGCCAGGCTTTATCCCTGGCCTGAATATGGGCGCGCTGAATGCCTATGCCGCCCGTTACAACCAGCAGTTGATCGAGTTCGTTGATCCCGAAAGTCGCCGACCTTTGATAGGCGATAGCCGGCAGGCTTGGCAGATAGGCGATCTCGGGAGCCAGCTTGATCTTGAGCAGATCCACCGCGTAGAGAGGCTTTTCCTTTTGAGTGTCCTGATCCACGGGCAGCGACCACAGCCCAGTCAGCAGCATCAGTAAAAACAGAGTATTTATGTATTTCATCGTCGAGTCTCCTAAGTGAACGTCTTTGATAAAAACATATTAATCCCGTCTCAGCTGCAGGCAACAACATATTGCAAATGATTCTCAAAGGCATGGCATTCCCTTGCGTGCAATTGGGCTTGGGAAACTTACTTCCACCAAGTTCAGTTCAGCGGCTGAACCTGTTCCGGAAAATTTCTCTTGACATCATATACATATACGGCATTGGATCGAACAAAGCCTGCTTGCCGGATTGTTTTTACTCTGTAGTAAGTCCGGGCGAAGGAGTAGTGATGAAAAGAGCATTGCTGGCCGGCCTTCTGGGCCTTGTGTTGATAACGGCGCTGTCAGCGCTTCCGGGCCTGAATTTGCACTACGTGGGCAGCATGCACGGCAACGCCGACTACCAGGTTGCCGCGCTGCACAATGCCACACAAGAACTGCGCTTCTACAAACTATTCCCCTCCGGCAACGGTTTCGGCATCGAAAGCTATTACATGACCCTGGCCTGCGGTTTTTCCGCTCCCGAGTACATCTACAACTATCAGCATCCGGTGGATTTCCTGCAGGACGGAGGGTTTCCCAGCCTCGTGCTGAGCCAGAACTACGGCGGCAAAGTCTATTTCCTGCAGAAGAACGACCTCAATCTCTTCATGACCGTGATCGACGAAAACCTGCAGACCACTACCTACATAACCAACAATCCCGCGCTCAACTTCGAAGCTGACCCCATGTTCCGCCGCACTTTCTGTTTCCTCGGCCCGGACAAGATGATCCTCTCCAGCCAAGGCTCCGTCTATATCCTGAACCTGCAGGCAGCTCAGTGCACGTTCTATTGGAGCTTCCCCAATTCCGACGGCTTCATCACTTTTAACCGCCTGGACGAAGAACGGGTGGTCATCACTTCCAGCGTGAGCTGGCCGGATTACGCCAACTATTTGCTCAATTACCAGACCCTGGCGCGGACCCAGATCACCAGTATCTACGATTGGCCGCTAAGGCCGCTCAGCGAAGATTTCGGCGACAACACCTTCATCTGTGCCCAGAGCTACTCTCTGGACTGGACCCATTGGGTCTGGACCCTGCTGATGCGGATCAATGCCAATGGCTACGCCAACCTCTACCACCTTGCTTATGGCGGTTCAGACGGAGTGGGAGACTATACGCCGCTGCATAGTTTCCAGTATATCAACGTGCTGGAGGACAACCGCTTCCTGGCCATTTGCACGGACTACAACCAAGTCCCTTACAACCAGCGCTTGGGACTATGGCAGATCGTGGGCAACGGTGTGGCATACGACTCAAGTTGGCCGGAATTGCAGACGCTGGAAAGCCCCTCCCGCCTCTACAAACTCCAGGACGGCTACTACCTGAGTTATCACAATAACACCCCCGCTGCTGAAGCCGCCAGATTGATCGATATGGAAGCGCAGGCCATCTCTTTGCCCGATTCCAACCTGATCACCAGCCCACCTACCATCGTCACAACGGAAAACAACGCTTTCTACGCGCTGTATTCCAACCTGCTCGTGCATGTTTACACACTGGTGGAACCCAGCGCTACTGAGCCTGAAACGCAGACCCCGCCGGCAATCCTGGCCCTGTCCGCGCATCCCAATCCCTTCCGGGACCAAGTCTCGATCTCACTCAACGCCAAAGAACCAGGCCCCTTGAGCGTCTCCGTCTATGACCTGCGCGGACGCCTCGTGAGAACCTTGGAACCCTCATCCATAAACTCCGGATCCTCATATCTGGACTGGGATGGAAAGGATTCCCATGGCGTCAAAGCCAGCCCCGGAGTGTATCTGATCCGGGCGGAATGCTCCCGGCAAACCGCCACGCGGAAAGTCCTGCTGCTGCCCTAAGCCCTTTAGATCTTCTTTCTCCGGAGCAGATTGGCGTTGGTGACCACAGTCACGGAGCTGCTGGCCATGGCGATTTCCGCCAGCACTGGGTGCAGGGCGCCGAATACCGCCAGGGGTATGGCGATCAGGTTATAAAAGAAAGCCCAGAACAGGTTTTGCCTGATCTTGCGGAAGGTCTGCAGGGAAAGCTGCACCGCTTGGGGAATGAGTTCCAGTTTTCCACGCAGAATGGTGATATCCGCCGCTTCGATGGCAATATCCGTGCCCTGTCCCATCGCGATGCCGATGTCGGCCTGTTTGAGCGCTGGGGCGTCGTTGATGCCATCGCCAACCATCGCCACCGGACCGTATTCCGCCTGCAATTCCCGCACGATGCGGGCTTTGTCCGCAGGCAGGGCTTGCGACCTGATCCGCGTGATTCCGCACTGCGCCGCGATCGCCGACGCGGTTTCCGCATTATCGCCGCTCAGCATGATGCCCTGTATGCCCATCCCCTGCAGAGTTTGGACCACTTGGGCAGCTTCTGGGCGCACTTGGTCGGCGATGTAGAAGAGGCCAAGGACGCCGCTGGAATCGGCAAGCCACACCTGGCTGGCGTGTTTTAGCGCGGGATCAGGGATTACGGAATCCCTTCCGGGAACGCCTTGTTCCTGAAGAAAGGAAGGGCTCCCCAGCCACAGGGTCTTATCAGAATATTCCGCGGAAACGCCGCGTCCGCTGTGATTGGTGAAGTTGGAAACCGGAACGGCGCTGAGTTTCTGGGCCTCCGCAGCCTTTACGATCGCTTGGGCCAAAGGATGCTCGCTGGCTTTTTCCAGGCTGTAAGCCAGGCGCAGAGCTTCGCCGTCCGCAACCCGGAAGCCCTGGGCGCCGATCAGTTCCGGTTTTCCATAGGTGAGGGTACCCGTCTTATCAAACACGATCGCCCGGATGTCCTTCATGCGCTGCAAAGCCTCACCGTTGCGGATCAAAATGCCCCGTTCCGCCCCCATCCCGCTGCCCACCATCAATGCCGTGGGCGTGGCCAGGCCAAGCGCGCAGGGACAGGCAATCACCAAGGTGGCGACCGCCGCCATCAACGCCGCCGCGAAGCCTGTATTGGCGGTGCTGAGCGGAATAATGCCGCGCAGGAAATCCCCCGCGGAACCCATCACGGCTGGAAACACCAGCCAGGCCAGAAAGGTAAGCGCGGCCAGGACCAGCACGATGGGCACGAAAACCGCCGTCACGCGATCCGCCAACAGCTGGATCGGAACTTTGGAGTGTTGTGCTTCCTGCACCAGTTTGACCACCTGCGCCAGAAAACTTTCGCTGCCCACTTTTTCCGCCCGGGCGGTGAAATGGCCGTCCAGATTGACAGTGGCGCCGATGACCGCGGCTCCGGACTCACGAAAAACCGGCAGGGATTCGCCTGTGGCCATGGATTCGTCCAAATTGGCGCTGCCGGACACGATCACGCCATCAGCCGGAACCTTCGCTCCGGGCTTCACTACGAACACATCGCCCACTTTGATCTTGTGGATGGGAACCTCCGTTTCCACTCCGTCAACCAGGAGCAAAGCGGTCTTGGCGCCCAGATTGAGCAGCTTGCGGATCGCTTCGGAAGCCTTGCCGCGCGCCCTCGTTTCCAGATAGCGTCCGGTGAGGTGGAAGGCCAGGATCATCGCCGCGATACCCGAAAAATCGTGCGGATTCACCCCTTCAACCACCACAGAAAGAGGCGTGACCAACACCGAGGCCAGGGTTCCCAGCGCGATCAGGACGTCCATGTTGGCGCTGCCGCTGCGCACCGATTTGAAGGCGGAAACATACACTCCGCGGGCTGGCCCCAACATCGCCACAACGGTGAGCCCAAAGATGGCCCACACACCCTCGTGATGCCAGGCGGGCATCGGTTTGGCCAGCATCAGGGGCAGCATCAAGCCAGTGACCGCCAGGCCCAGAGCCCACATGATCCACATCTTTCTGGCTGCCGCGTGCATGTTTTTGATCTGTTCGTCTTCGCCCGCGACAGCATTTTCGCGCACCTGGAAACCCAGCGCTCGTATGGTTTGCGCGAACGTGGCGGGCTTTGCCAGCTTGTCGTCGTATTCCAGGGCGGCTTCTTCCAAAGCCAGGTTGACGCTGGCGGAAAGCACGCCCGGCAGGCTGGCCAGCGCTTTTTCCGCCCTGGCGCTGCAAGCCGCGCAGTGCATGCCGTCGATGCCGATGTTGATCTGTTGTTTCATGGTTTGTGGTTCCTTAAAGCATATCTATCTGATATGATATGCAGGATCGGCGGCTAGGCAAGGCTTAATCCTTAGCGGATGCGAGCATGTTCCAGCCACGGCTGGCAATATTCGGGCCTGCCTTTGCCCCTTCCGGGCAAATCTGGATCCTTGCACCCGCTCGTAGCCCTTTGCCGGCAATTATCCGCCCCAGGCATCGCATATATGTGCCATATAACATTCTCTATGGTAAAGAATTTCCCGCTTTGCCCTGGGGGGTTAGCGTCAATCACTTGTCTATCACTAGTCAATCAAGCGTCTATAATAGACACTTGATTAAGGCTTGATTGACACTTGATTGACTGCAACCCGCGGGATCCAACTGCAGAATGGCCAGGAAACTTGCGCTGCGGCAAAGACTTGTCTCGGATTCCGGCAGATGAGCCGTTTTAAGGTGAAAAGCCAGGCAGGCTTGCCCGGCAGCCATCCCGAAATAAACCTTGACTGATTTGGAGTAGGTTTTATAGGGGAATGGAATTGCAAATTCGATTTGGCAGGTGTTATGATCAGGAAGTTTATGGCCGCGCTGCTGTTGTTTTTTTTCTTGGTTCCAGCGTCCGCGATCTGCGTGGAAAGCGGCTCCCTGCGCGCCTTTCTCTATGGCGACGGTCCCGGAGAGGGCTATGATTGCTGGATCGCCCACCTAGCAGAAGGCATCGCCAATCCCGAATACAACGACTACGCCCCCTACGACGCACAAACCAACGGTTTCGGCGACTTCCTGATCGATCCCACCCGTGAGAAACTGAACACCTGGGAGCGTGCGCTGGATTTATTCCTGGCCGGAAACTACGCTACCGCTCAGGATACTCTGGATCTGGCCGGAATGCCCTTCGAAATCGTGGAGTTCCACGATTCCGACACCGCCCGCACTCTCTACCTGATCCGGGAACTGCCGGATCCGCTCTACTCCGACGACAACGGCACCGCCACGACCACGGACGACGAACACGGGGCGTTCGCTTATGGCTGGGGCTTGTATGTTTACAATCCTGCCGGCACGCGTCCCATCCTGGTTTCCGTGCCCCATCCCTGCGACGATTTTCCCGCGCCGGCATTCGCTCTGAACGCCTTCCAAACCTGGAACGCGAAGTTTCTGCTCATCAACGGGGCGGGCCGCGAAGTCCGCTGGAACAACGTAGGCATCTACGACAACAGCAAATCGCTCAGCGATCCGTCACGCAACGCGGAACATCCCTTCAACAGCGCCTACCAGCGGTTTGCCAACCTGATCCGCAGCGAATTTGACGCCCGGGAATGGTCGGCCCAGATCCATTCCTACGACTGGAACGACCACGACGGTTTTGCCAACGTGCAGATCTCCGCGGGCAACAACAAACTCTGCCCCAATCTGCCGATCCGGGATCTTTCCAGCCTCAAGCACGACCTGATCAACTCCGGGGAGTATTTGATGGTGCCGGAGGATGAGGTGGGAAACAATTCCGAGGTGGGCATCAACGGTTTCTATGCCGTCAAATACTCGGTTCACGCCTTCACTTTTGAGGATGGCGAGCATAGCGTCGCGGTGAACAGCAATGTCGATCTGCCCGCCTACTCGCAAAACCGGCAGATGCTCTACACGCTTAGCGGCTGGAACGATTACGACTCTTTTGAGCCCTTCTTTCATGCCGAAATGGACGAACTTCCCTCATCCTACCGCGAAAACGCCAATAACTACGAGTGGTTCTACGGATGGGACAACCCGAATGGGGATTGGGACTGGAACAACCTGTTCAGCAATTTCCTGGCCTACTACGGACGCTGGATCGCCGACATGGAGAGCGTTTTGGACGCAGCGTTCGCGATGGACGACCTGGCGCCGCCCAGCACTCCGGCGAATCTGGCGATAACGGCTTGGACGGAAGACAGCGTCACTCTGGCCTGGGATCGCGTCTCCGCCTACGATTTCCACTCCTACGAAATACTCTGCGCGCGCGATCCAATCTCTGGCGGCAACTTCTGGCTCTATGACCGCTACGGCTATCCTTTCCTGGCTTCGCAAGGCTGCGAAACGATCAAGATCACGGGCCTGGACACTTCGCTGCAGCACTATTTCCAGATCCGGGCTATGGATAAAAACGGTGAGTATTCCAGACTTTCCAACGAAGTGACGCTGTATCCGGAACCACCGTGCATAGCCGTCGAACCGTCGGCGCTGGAGTTCGGAGCGCAGGCTGTGGGCTCTTCAGCCACAATGCAGTTCACCATCCACAACACCGGCGACGCCACGCTTCTGGGCAGCATAGGCACTCCCGGGGGATACACCGTGGCTGATGGCTCTTACCGAAAACCGGGCTGGAGCGCGCTTTCCGCCGCCACAGCACGCAACACTCTGGAATTCTCCATCGCAGCGGAATCCAGCCAGGTGTTCGAGCTGGCCTTTGCGCCTACTGAAGCGCGGGACTATTCAGGAACTTTGGCCATCAGCAGCAACGCCAGTGCCAGTCCGGAAGTGGGCGTCCCTGTTTCCGGATGCGGTTTCCATCCCTACCTGTTTGGGAGGTTCAAAGCCTTTCTGCAAGGGCCTTATCAAAGCGGGGGAAGCATGGCGCACAACCTGGTTTCCGTGCTGCCGATAACGTCTCCCTACAACCCCCAGCACAGCGTAGCCGAGCTGCCGGACGTTTCACCCCGCTTCATCGTGGACTGGGTTTACGTGCAACTTAGAGCGTCCGCCAATGGTCCTGTGGAACAGGCTCAGAGCGCCTTTTTGCTGAATGATGGAGAATTGGCCGATCTGGAGGGAAACCCCGTGCTGGCTTTCGCGGAATGCTTCGCGGCAGACTACTGCGTGATCATCCGGCATCGCAACCATCTGGGGATAATGTCCGCTTCAGCCCGCGCTCTGGCTCTCACACCAGACGCGGCGCCCCTGATCGATCTGAGCCTGCCCGGTTCAGTGTATGGAGGCAATCAGGCCGGAGTGCGCCAGATCGAGCCTGGGGTTCTGGCCATGGTCTCCGGAGACGCAGATCAGAGCGGAAGCGTCCTGCCTTCCGACCTGAACCTGCATTGGCGCGAGCAAACGGGCTTGTCCGGATACCTCGCGGCGGATTTCGACCTCAGCGGAACCGTGCTGCCCTCCGACCTCAATCTGCATTGGCGGCTCAACGCTGGCCTGCAGTCGCAGATCCCTTCCCCAGCCTCGCGCCAAACCCTTGAAAAAGGGAACCTTTGATATCTGGCAAAGACTGACCTGTCTTCGCAGATAGCGCAAGTAATGCCGGAAAAGGTAAAACATTCATCTTTAACCAGCATCTGCCGTTATTCAGCAAATCAGAGAAAATAATGCTTGACAATCAGGGCGCTGTAATTCCTTTGTAAAAATGTGGCAGCCAAAGAGAAAGATCAAGGCAGCTAATTGAGAGACAGCTGAATCCCGACTTTCCCAGGTTCCGCTATAGGATGACGCAAACGCAAGTTGGCTGTCACGAGTTGCTGGTTCGCAACCTCGTTTTTTGGTTGGCGAACGAGAGGAGCGCTCTTGAAACGGCGAATTGTAGTCATGCTATTGTTGTCGATAGCGGTGATCCTTTGCGGGGAGACCGTATCCCTGCGTCCTGGTGATAACAGCGTTTCCGTGCTGGCATCTACGCCCGGCGAAACAATCCTCCAATATCAAGTCCATAGTTTCGAGAGATCCCCGGTTCAGATAGACGGCCAGGAGTGGCATCATATCAGGCTGCCCCAAGAGGGATTCACGCAGGACAAGGGATATCCCGAATTGCCAGTGTTCAACCGCAGCATTATCATCGACGGCACTGCCCTGATGAATCTGCAGATCTATGATGTTGAGTACCAGGATCTGGCTCTGGCGGTGGCTCCCTCCAAAGGAGTGATCACGCGTGACCAGGATCCACAATCCATCCCCTACACCTTTGCTGACATTTATCGCAGCCAGGAATTCTATCCAGCCCAAGTAGCCGAACTCTCTGAACCCTACATCTTGAGAGACTATCGGGGGATAACGGTGAAAACGGTTCCCTTCGCCTACAATCCCCAGACCAAGGTGCTGAGGGTCTTTACCAACTACAAAGTGAGAGTCTTTGCCGAAGGGACGGACTCCGTGAACACCATGCAGGCCAGCAGGACTGCCATTTCCCGGGAATTCGCCCCCATCTATGCCAATCACTTTGCCAATTGGGAGAATTCGCGTTACACTCCAGTCAGCGACGTGCCCGGAAAATTGCTGGTCGTGTGCCATACCAATTACATGGACACCATCCTGCCCTACGTTAACTGGAAAAAGCAGAAAGGCATCGCCACCGAACTGGTGCAATGGTCCACCATCGGGACCACCGCCACTCAATTGAAAACCTACATCCAGAACCGCTACAACGCCGATAATTCACTCACTTTCGTCCAACTCGCAGGCGACTATCCGCAGATTCCGTCTCTTTCTTCTGGCGGTGGAGGATCCGATCCCAGTTTTTCCCTCGTTGCCGGAAGCGACAATTATCCAGACATCTTTATCGGGCGCTTTTCCGCTGAGTTGTCCGCCCAGTTGACAGCCCAGACCAACAAAGCGATCGTTTATGAACGGGACCTGAATACGTCGGCAACCTGGCTTAACAGGGCCATGGGCCTGGCTTCTGCAGAAGGTGGTGGTTCGCAGGGCGACATGGGTGAATCCGACATCGCGCACATGAACCTGATCCGCACCGACCTTTTGAATTATGGCTACACCTCGGTCGACCAGATCTACGATCCCGGCGCTTCGGCTTCCACGGTGACCACGAATGTGAACGCGGGACGCGGCTTCATCAACTACGTAGGCCATGGCTCCAACACGTCCTGGGTCACCACGGGATTCAACAACAGCAACGCCAGCGCGCTCACCAACGGTAACAAAACGCCCTTCATCATGGACGTGGCCTGCGTGAATGGCAATTTCGTAAGCATAACCTGCTTTGCCGAAGCCTGGCTGCGCAATGCCAATGGAGGCGCCGTGGCCATGTACGCCAGCTCGATCAACCAATCCTGGAATTCGCCGATGCGTGCCCAGGACGAAACCACGGACCTGCTGGTCGCCGAATCCAAGACCACGATCGGCGGACTTTTCTACAACGGCAGCTGCAAGATGATGGACATCTATGGCAGCGGCGCCTCCTCGGATGGCACAAAAATGTTCAAAACCTGGCATATCTTTGGCGACGCCTCGTTGGTCGTCCGGTCCAAAACACCGCTGGCCATGGCAGTGTCCCACCCCGCCCAAATCCCCATCGGCGCCACTTCCGTTGCCGTTTCCACAGGGGTCGCCAACGCTTTGGCGGCCATCACGCACAACAACGCGATCCTCGGCAGCGGATTCACAGACAGTTCCGGTTCGGTCACGCTCACCCTGGTTAATCCTCCCGGCGGAGAAGTTTCGTATACCCTCACCGTCACGGCCTTCAACCGGGTTACATATGTTGGAACGATCCAGCAGGTGGCCAGCGAACCTGAAATCGCCGTCACGCCTGGTTCCCTGGACTTTGGAGTGGTGAATGTGGGGAGTTCGGGCTTGCGGCAATTCACCATCCAGAACACGGGAAACGCGGCGCTCACAGGCTCGATCACCACTCCCGCCGGATTTACCGTCGCTGCGGCTACCCGTTCCGGCGATCACCGCAATACTCTGAATTTCTCGATCGCCGCGGAATCCAGCGCGATATACGACCTCACTTTTACGCCCTCGCAAGGAAGCAGTTACAACGGCAACCTGGCGATCAGCAGCAACGACAGCTCCGAGCCCGCCGTCAACATCGCGCTTACCGCAAGCGGAAACAACATACCCGCCATTGTTCTGCCCGAATCCTTCTCTTTCGACGTTGGCTGCTGCCTGGTGGTTGATTTCGCGCCCTACATTTACGATCCCGATTCCCAAACCCTGACCCTGGATTGCGAGGGAAACTGCAATGTCCAGGCCTCGATCGACGGCCTGACGGTCAGTTTTTCCGTGGTGGAATGCTGGTGCGGCTGCGAAGAAGTGTGCATCAGCGTCAGCGATGGCTATTCCGAGGGCTCCGACACCGCGCAGATATTGGTCAGGGCGCCCTATCTGTATGCCCGGTGCAAGGCCTTCCTGCAGGGCCCTTACCTTGCCGGAGGCAGCATGAAGCACGATCTATCCGCGCAGTTGCCCCTTGTTTCGCCCTACAACGCCAACCACAGCGTAACCGCGCTGCCGAATGTGAACAACCACTACATTGTGGACTGGGTCTACCTGCAGCTCAGGGCATCAGCCAATGGACCCGCAGAGCAGTCCCGCAGCGCTTTCCTGCTGGAAGACGGCACGCTCGTTGACCTTTCCGGACAAGCATACATCAGCTTCGACCATACTTCGGGCACCGATTACTACATGATCTTGCGGCACCGCAACCATCTGGGAATAATGTCCGCGGCTGCGCATAGCTTTGCCCTGGCTTCCAGCGCCGCTCCTTTGATCGACCTGAGCTTGCTGGATTCCGTTTACGGAGGCAACCAGGCGGGCGTGAAACAGATCGAGCCGGGAGTTCTGGCCCTGATCTCCGGCGACGCGGATCAAGATGGAGGCGTCATGCCGACGGATCTGAACCTCTATTGGCGGCCGCAAGCAGGTATGAGCGGGTATCGCTCGGGGGATTTTGACCTCAGCGGAACCGTTTTGCCCACCGACCTCAATCTGCACTGGAGGCCGAACACGGGCCTGCAATCGCAGATCCCCGCTGAAGCACCCCCTACCAAGGCAAGTCCTTGAACTGAGCGCAATTCCATCCCTGGTTTGACTGGCTGGGAACAGTGCAAACGCCGCTGGTTTTAGCCATTGGCGGGTTCGGTTGTCCATGCCACAACCATCTTCGTCCCCCCTCTTCGTGTAACTTCTTGTAATTCTTAGCCCTTATGCCATTCGCCCCGGTGGGTTGGCCTTAATCACTCCTTAATCACTAGTCAATCACTTCTCAATTATTAACGCTTGATTAAGGCTTGATTAAGGCTTGATTGACTGCAACCCGCGGGGCCAAAAAACGGGATCGGAGGGCAATAATACATCATATCTGCATCATCATCAGATGTTTATGAATACAGATACTGGCCAGGGTCTGCAATGAGGACGGCGTCGATCCGACACATTGCCGCAAAACTGCGTTCCAGGCCGGGTGACCGCCATGGGAAAGCTGCGGCTGGACTTCTGGAGCGGAAAAATCCCCTCCCAGCCATGCACGGAAGCTGCGGATGATGCCGATACGCTATTTATGAACCTAATCCCAAAGGGAAAAGGTTACCTGTTACCAAACATTTACTTGACAGAACTCTAAGTCCCTTTTTTACTGGTCTCAAAGAATACACCATCCAAAGGAACCATCGCTTCATGCCAAAAATCCTGATCCTGATATCTGTTCTGGCTCTCACAGCCACTCTGCTGAACGCTGCGGCATTGAATCAAAATATGGGTGAGCGTCCCCGCTACGCTTCCAGCCTGATCAAAGTAAAAATCACATCCGAGGCGGCTTCGCGCGCCAACTTGCCCCTGGGGCTGTACGCCGAAACGGCTGGCTTCGGGATCAACGAACTGGACCAACTGATGAGCGTCAACGGCGGCCAGAAGGTCATCCGCGCCCATCGCCATGTTTATGACGCCGCCTGGGCGGAAAAAATGGGCTGGGACCGCTGGTTTCTGATCCAACTGGATGGACGGGCCAGCGTGGAACAAGCCATCGCCTCGTTCAAGGCGAACCGCTTCGTGGAAGAAGCCATTCCGGAGTTCTACGCCTACACCACAGTGGCCCCCAACGACACCTATTACGCCAATAACTGGGGCCACAACAACACCGCGCAACTGCCTGTGTACCAGTCTGGCGGACATACCGGACCAGGCGTGGGCACCATTGGTTTTGATTCCGACGCGCAATTGGCCTGGGATCAGTCCCAAATCTATGGTTCCGCCAGCATTGTGATCGCCATCATCGACAGCGGAGTGGACACCTCGCATCCCGATCTGCTTCTGGTTCCTGGCTACGATTACGGCGACAACGACAGCAACCCCATGGACAACAGCGGCGATCCCGGCCACGGAACTTCTTGTTCCGGAATCGCGGCGGGGCGTGCCAACAACGCCTTGGGCGTAACGGGCATTGCCGGAGGCTGCAGCGTGATGCCGCTCAAGATCGCCAATTCCGCTGGCGACCTGGGCTTCACGGCGATCGAGAACGCGTTGACCCACGCCGGGGATTACAACGTGGACGTTGCCAGCATGAGTTTCGGAGCCGAAGGCGGAATGGTGGAAGGCGATTCACCCTCGACTGACGCGGCGCTCGAATACGCCTACAACCACGGCGTGGCCATGTTCGCCGCCACCGCCAACAGCAACGCCTCCACCATCGCGTACCCCTCCAACCACAACAAAGTGATCGGCGTGGGCGCTGCCAGCCCCACCGGCCAACGAAAAAGCACCACTTCCTCGGATGGGGAATATTGGTGGGGATCCAACTACGGAATCGCCACCCAAAACCACAGGGACGCCGTGGACATCATGGCGCCTACGATCCTGCCCGCTACGGACCTGGTGGGATCATCCGGCTACTCGACCACGAACTACTATATGTGGTTCAACGGCACATCCTGCGCCACGCCTTATGCGGCTGGCGTCGCGGCCCTGATCCTCTCCCAGGAAGCTTCGCTGACACCCGAACAACTGCGCCTCATCATTACCAGCACCGCCACGGACATGACCTATGACGGAGGAGCCGGCTGGGACCGTTACACGGGCTACGGCATGGTAAACGCCAATGCCGCCCTGAACGTTCTTTCCGCCTACAATCCGCCCCTTAACCTCACAGCTGCGTCTGGCAACGGCTACGTTAATCTGGCGTGGCAGGTTCCGGCTTTCGGGACTCCCGTGAATTACAAGGTTTTCCGGAACGGCGCCCTGCTGGCTACGGTGTCGGGATTGAGTTACACAGATAGCGCCGTGGCAAATGGCAGCACCTACAGCTATTATCTGACCGCAGCCTACACCGGCGGAGAATCTTTGCCTACGCCCACAGTGGAAGCCACTCCAGGCTCCACGGTCACGGTCATCCTGGGAACGGGAACTTCCGTAACCACCGGCGCGCAAAACAGCCCCATCAGCATCACCAACAACAGCAACCACGGACAATCGGTGTATACGGCCGCCGAGCTGAACGCCGCGGGTGTTGCGGGCCCAGCCTTGATCACAGCGATGGGTTTCAACGTAGTGAGCGCGCCCAACCTGCCCCTGGCCAACTTTGTGGTGCGGATGAAACACACGGGCGAGAGTTCCGCGGCGAACTGGCATGATTCCAACGGCCTCGTGACCGCCTACGGCAATCCCTCGTACATGCCTGTAAGCGGCGGCTATCACATGCTGAACTTCTCCACTCCCTTTTCCTGGAACGGCACGGATAACATCCTGGTCGATACCGCTTTTGGACTGGTGGCAACCGCCAGCAACAGCGGAACGCTTGAATATACGGCGGAAACAGGCGGCTACTGCTTCATTTGGAGCGATGTGGCCGATCAGACCAATGTTTTTGCCGGGGGACTGGTCAGGAATCGCCGCCCCAACATCCGACTCACGCTGCAATATCCGGATCCCGCGCCGCAGATCACGGTGGCTCCGCTTTCCCTGCCGTTCGGTTCGCAGATCCTGGGAAGCAGCCAGGCCCAGCAATTCACCATCGGCAACACCGGTGATCTGGTTCTAACGGGCTCCATCTCCACTCCCGAAGGATACTCAGTTGTGGAATCTGGCAGAAACGCTTCGTTGGATTCAATGCTATCCCAGGCAGGCAATCCAGGCCGCAACACGCTCACTTTCTCAATTGGCGCCGGCTCCAGCCAGGCCTATGACCTCACTTTCGCGCCATTAACGGTAGGCGAATACAACGAAAACGTGCTCATTACGAGCAATGACGCCGCCAATCCCAGCGTGGCCATCGCAGTGAGCGGCAGCTGCTACATTCCGCCGACCATCGGCATCGACGTGACAAACCTGGAGGCGATCTTACCCATCGGGGCGAGTTCCCTGGCACATTTCACGATCAGCAACAGCGGCAGCCAGAACCTGCAGTTCGTGGTCTCGGAAATCGATAACGCCGACTGGTTCAGTTTCACCCCGGTCTCAGGATCTATTGCGGGCTACGGAAACCAGGCGGTCAACTGCACATTCAACTCCACGGGCCTGGCGCCCGGAAACTACCAGGTTACGCTGCAGATCGCTTCCAACGACCAGTTCGAACCGCTGCAATACGTGAATGTGCTGCTCATGGTGACCAACACGCCGCCGTCCATCGAACTTCCCGCCGCCTTTGGTTTTGACATCAACGACAGCCTCGCGGTGGATTTCGCGCCCTTTGTGGGCGATCCGGACGGCCATGATTTGACCCTCGAGTGCGAAGGAAACACGCACATCCTGCCCACCATCGACGGCCTGCTGGTCACTTTTTTCGCGGATGAGGATTGGCATGGCTCTGAAGCGGTGGTTTTCACCGTCAGCGACGGCTATGGCCAAAGCGCCGACACGACCACGGTTACGGTGAATCTTACATATCTGGCGGCGCCGCTGGTCACCCAACTCAGCCATTCCGGTTCGGGTATCACTCTCAGTTGGGATGCCGTTCCGAATGCCGCGGAATACCACATTTACCGGGCTTCCGAGCCGGACGGCCAGTTCGCCTTTGTGGCCGCCACCGACCTGACCTCGTTCGAGGATACTGAGAACATGCCCCGGGCTTTCTACCGGGTCGTGGCCCTAAACAACGGCGCGGATTGACGCTCCTTATCCTGGGTCCAAATGGCCTGGCGACTGCGTTAACCAGCCAGGCCGGGATTCCCCCCAGGTTAGAGTATCGCTCGCATTGGCATTGTTTACAGTAAGTTACCCGGTATCAGATGAAATTCGCGCAGATATCTCCCGGTTTGCACCAAAACTTGCTTGAATCGACAGGCAACAATTTTACTACAATCTATAGAGGAAGTATTATGAGATCAATCAGGCTGACATGGATAATAGCGGCCATAGTGTCACTTGCCACCCCTGTTCTGTTTGCCCAAAACACACCGGGGCCCGCCTCCTTCAGCATCGCGCGCTCAACCAGCGACGGCATCCAACTCCACTTCGAGCTTCCGGAATGGAAACTGGAAGACGTGGAGCGCGGCGGCGAAACCCTGCAGAGGATAAGTATCGCCGATGCCCAATACATCTTCATCGACGAAGAGGAAACCCTGCCGGTCTTCACCACACTGGTAGCCATTCCTTACAGCGGGGGCGTATCGCTCAACCTGCTGGACAGCGAAGAACAGAACCGCAGCCAGGTCAAACTGGATTTCGACGCTTCCCTGGCCAGGGAACGTTCCGCGGGCAGATACAGCCATAGTTTGTATCCTGCGGACCAGGTCCTGATCTCCACTCCGCAAGTTCTGCGCGATTTCCGCGTGGTCAGCATCAATATCTATCCCTTCCAATACGATCAGGCCAACAAACAGCTGGTCGTGCGGGAAAGCATGGACATCCGCGTCGATTTCAACACTCTGCCTTCGGTCAACGAGATCGCGCCTCCGGAGACCATTTCCAGTTCCTTCGAGCGGATCTACCGCGGCTTGATCATCAACTACGACGAGTTCGCGGACCGCGAAACCAGCTATACCAACCCCAGAATGCTGGTGATCTATGGCAATTACAGCGACGCCACCTACCTGGCCAAGGTCAACGAGTACGTGGCCTGGAAACGCCAGCGGGGCTTCCTGGTAAGCGCCGTCAGCACCGCTACTGCGGGCACTTCCTACACGGCGATCAAGACCTATATCCAAAACCAGTACAACGTCCTTTCCACCCGGCCAGACTACATCGTGCTGATCGGCGACGATTCGGGAACCATCGCGGTCCCCACTTACAATACCTATATGGACTATTATTATACCTGGCTGGCTGGCGGTGACAACCTGGGAGACGTGATCATCGGCAGAATCTCGGTCTCGTCCACCGAGCAAATGAACAACTACATGGCCAAGGTCAATTCCTTGGAAAAGAATTTGGATGTCAACACAGCCTCCTGGCTCAATAAAATGGTGTTGGTTGGCGACACCGCTTCCTCAGGGATCTCCACTATTTATACCAACCAATACATCCATGAGACCGCCTCGCTGGTGAATCCTGCTTATACCTATACCGAGGTGTACAACTCCAGCCCCAGTTCCACGACCATCAATGCCGCCATCAATCCCCCCAACGGAGTTGCTTTCTACAACTACCGCGGCTACATCGGCATGAGCGGCTGGCCTTCCTCCATGAGTTCGCTGAACAACGGATACCGGCTGTTCCACGCAGTTTTCATCACTTGCAGCACTGGTTCCTGGGGCGGAGGCACCTCCACTACGGAATCCATAGTCAGGTATGGCTCGGAAGCCGCTCTGGGCGGGTCCGTGACGGCCATAGGAATGGCCACTTCCTCCACCCACACGCCGATGAACAACTGCCTCAACGTGGGCATCTTCCACGGGGTTTATCCTCTGGAAATGCGTGACATGGCCGAGGCTCTGCTCTACGGAAAACTGTACCTGAACGCGGTCTATGGAGTCAGCAACGCCACCCAGGCCTACAACTTCGCGGGATACTGCAACATCATCGGCGATCCCACAGCCAGGGTTTACGTTGGCATTCCCAACACCTTCAGCATCACCGCGCCGTCTTCTGTTCCCGCTGGCAACACCAGCCTGGAAGTCACCGTGCGCGATGCCGCCAACAATCCCGTCGAAGGCGCTTCAGTGACTCTCCTGCACAGCTCCGGAGCCCAGTTCACCGCCTTCACCGACGCCTATGGAAACGCCTTGCTCAGATACACCTATTCCCTGGCTGGGAGTTTGACCCTGACTGTCAGCAAGGACGATTTCAAGAGCGCGGCGTCCTCTATCACCATCAATAGCGCAGGCGGAGCCGTGTACGACGACATGATCCTGGACGACGACAACAGCGGACAGTCCAGCGGCAATGAGAACGCCGAAGCCAATCCTGGCGAGACCATCGAACTCTACGTGAGCCTGCACAACACCAGTGCTTCGACCTTGCTGCTCAGCGCTGCGGCCACCTGTAACGATCCCTGGGTGACCATTCTCAGTTCCGACCGCATCGAATACAACTCCATCGCGCCCGGAAGCACCGGCCTGAGCGACAATCCAGTGATCTTCAGCATCGCCAGCGGCTGCCCCAATGGACACCAGATCATCATCGACTGGGCAGTGGAGAGCAGCGCCGGAAACTGGACCCTGCCCGTCACAGTCTCGGTTCGCAATGGCATCCTGACGCTGCAATCCTATGCATTCCAGGGTTCGACCGGAAACATAGTCAATCCGGGCGACCAATACCCCATGACCGTCACCATGACCAACACCGGCATGCTTGGCCTGGCTGGAATCAACGCCAGACTGCGCTCGCAAGACATGTTCTTCACCGTGCCGGATTCCCTAGCCTATTTGGGCAATGTGAACCAGGGCGCCACCGTTACCAACACAACCGACACATTTACGGTCTTTGCCAGAAGCACTTGCCTGGATGGCATGGTCATCCCGCTGGAACTGTATCTGTTCAACAGCGCGGGCTTCTCTCAAACGATCCCCTTCACCGTAACGCTGGGCCAGACTTCGGTTACCGATCCGCTGGGCCAGGACGCTTATGGATACTTCATCTTCGACCAGGGCGACACAAGCTACGACCAGTGCCCCACCTACCAATGGATCGGCATCGCTCCAGCAGAAGGAGGCAGCGGTACGGCATTGGCTCTGACCGATCCAGGCAGCGCCTCTGATGAGGGCGACCAGGTGGGCGCAGTGGCGATCACGACAGTCAACCTGCCTTTCGCTTTCCAGTACTACGGCGTGAATTACACCCAGGCCTCGATCTCTTCCAACGGTTTCATCGCCTTCGGACAGCATTCCGATGCCGACTGGCGCAACTGGCGTTTACCCGATGCCGGCGGTCCCAGCCCAATGATCGCTGTGATGTGGGACGACCTGGATATCGTATCCGGCACCAGCTACGTGTACACTTACTACAACTCCGCGCAGCATTATTATGTGGTGGAATGGTACCACATGATCTCTGGTTATGATGGCAGCACGCAGCAAACCTTCCAGGCCATCCTCTATGATCCGGTGTTTTATCCCACACATACCGGCGACGGCCAGATAAAACTGCAATACAAGGACTTCCACAACATCGACCTGGGCGATGGAGACCAATATCCCCACGGCAACTACTGCACCATCGGCATCGAAGACCACACCGAAACCGTAGGCCTGGAATACACCTACAACAACAGCTATCCCACAGCCGCAGCGCCCCTTTCCAGCCTGAAATCGCTGTTCATCACCACCCGCCCGCTCATTCCGGACTACCCCTACGTCGCCATCGAGCAGGTGAACGTGCAGGATCCCAATTCCAACGGTTATCTGGAACCGGGCGAAGCCTCAGCCCTCTCCATCCGCTTGGGCAATCGCGGCCTGGTGGATGCCACCAACGTCGCCGCCGTGCTCAGTTCCACCGATTCCTATGTGACCGTAACCAATGCCAACGCCTATTACGGAACGATTCTGGCGCAAGGCAACGCCTACCCGGTCACCAATTTCTCGATGAGCGTTTCGCCCAGCTGTCCAGCCGGCCATGAGATCCCCTTCACCCTCAATATCAGCAGCGCCACTGGAAACTGGTCCTACACCTTTACTTTGGAAGTCGTGGTGCCGGAACTCTCTTTCGCCGACATGACTGTAATCGATACCGTGGGCGATCACAACGGCATCCTCGATCCTGGCGAAACCGCGTCCGTTAGCATCCATCTGAACAACGTCGGCATGATCCCTTCTCCGGCTGGCTCAGCCATTCTGACCTGTTCCACCCCGGGAATAACGATCAACACTGGCACAGACAGTTTCCCCGTTCTGGCAGTGGGAGCCTACGAGACCCTCTCCTTCAACATCAGCGCCGCTTCCTCCATGACGGACGGAACCCTGGTTTACCTGAATTTCAACGCCGTAGCCGGTTCCACGACTGCCAGCGCCACCAACACCGTCGAAGTCGGCGCGCCGCTGCAGATCCTGATCGGGAACGGCACCAGCACCCAAGCCTATCCGCTGGACCGTTATTACAACTACTCCGCCCACGAATCCATTTACCTGGCTTCCGAGCTCACCACGGCCGGTACGATCAAGGCCATCGCCTTTTACAAAGGCAGCGGAGGAGATGTAAACCCCATCACTCCCATCACCATCTATATGAAACACACCACCGCCGCCTCCATTGCGACCGGAAACTACAGCACCGCCGGCTACACGCAGGTTTACAGCGGATCCTATCCCAACAGCGCCACAACGGGCTGGATGGAAGTGAACCTGAGCCCCATGTTCGTCTATGACGGCGTGTCCAACCTGGCCATTCTCATCGTGAAAGGCAACCAGGCCTGGATCAGCGATTACCCCCTGTGGACCTACACTGCGGTAACGCCTAGCCGTGCGCGTCAGAACCGCGACGACTACACCCCGCCCACCAACCTTCTGGCCTCGGGTAATCTGCCCAATCTACGCATCAAGATCTTCCCGGATTTCGATGTGCTCCAGCCGCCCCAGGATTTGGCCGCCATCCCCAGCCATCAGTCTGTACAGCTCAGCTGGTTGGCTCCGTCTTCCGGAACTCCCACCAGCTACAAGATCTACCGCAATGCCGCCTTGCTGACTACCGTGACCGGCCTGGCCTACACCGACCTCGCCGTAACCAATGGCAGCAACTATGGCTACTACCTGACTGCCGTTTATACCGAGGGCGAATCCGATCCCACCCCCATCGTGTCCGCCACGCCCAACGCCTATCCGCCCACGAACCTTACAGCTGTGGGTGGCGTTTCGGTGGTGAATCTCAGCTGGACCGCCGCCAATGGACGTTCCGCGCTGGCTCTGGAGAGTTCGAACGAACGCGCCATTGACGGCTACCGCGTGTATCGCGATGGTGCTCCCATCACCACGATCACCGGGACCACATATCAGGATACCGGGCTGACCAACGGCGTAACCTATTCCTATCATGTGACCACGGTTTATGCCAATCCAGCGGGCGAATCCGCAGCTTCGAACACAGCCACGGCGACTCCGGATCAGACCACCTTCGTGATCCTGGGAACCGGAACATCCGTAAGCACCACTTCCCAAAACGCCCCGATCAACATCTCGGACCGCAGCAACCACGGCCAGTCGGTCTACACTGCCGCGGAACTGAACGCCGCGGGTATCGTGGGACCTGCCTTGATCACCCAGCTGGGCTTCAACGTGATCACCGCCCCCATCTACAATCTGGCGGATTTCGTCGTGAGGATCAAGCACACGACCGCCTCCAACGTCGCGGTCTGGCAAAGCGCGGACAATCTGGTGACGGTATACAGCAACCCCTCATACATGCCAACTCCCGGCGGATACGAAATGCTGGGCTTCTCGACTCCTTTCCAGTGGAACGGAACCGACAACATCCTGATCGATACCGCCTTCAACCTGGTGCAGGAATGGGACTACTCCGGAACCCTGCAATACACAACGGTGACCAGCGGATACCGCTTTGCCTACAGCGATGTGGCCGACCAGACCAATGTCTTCACGGGCGGTTTCCAGGCTAACCGGCGCTACAACGTCAAGCTGGCTTTCCAGCCGATCGTCACCGGGCCGGACATCAGCGTGAATCCTGCCTCCATCCCCTTCGGAGACGTAGTGGTGGGAGGCAATGCCGTCCAGCAGTTCTCCATCCAGAACTCCGGCACCGCCGATCTTACGGGCAGCATCACCACACCGGCTGGTTACACTGTCGCGGAAGTGGCTGGAACCCGGGCTCAATCAGTCAACGGAGCCAGGGCAGCCAACCCGGAACGCAACACGCTTGCCTTTGCCATCGCTGCCGGCATGTCCCAAAACTATAGCCTTACTTTCGCTCCTACAGCAGCCCAAGCCTACAACGGCAACGTGGTGATCAACAGCAACGACAGCGGCAACCCCGTCCTGTACATCAACCTCACCGGCTCTGGATACATTCCGCCTGTGGTCTCGCTGGATGAAACCACGCTCTCCGCGACCCTGGATTTCGGCGAGCAGGATACCGCCACCTTCACCATCAGCAACACCGGCGGCCAAGCCCTGAACTTCACCCTGTCTGAATCCCCGGCCGTGAACTGGTTCAGCGCCGCCCCGTTAACGGGATCAATTCCCGCGGGCGGAAACCAACTCGTCACCGGTTCCTTCTCAGCCGCTGGATTGGTTCCCGGCAACTTCCAGACAACGCTCCTGGTGGATACCAATGATCCCGCCAACCCCCAGCTGGAAGTCGCGATCGAACTCCTGGTCAACAACAGCCTGCCGACGATAGAACTGCCTGATTCCTTCTCCTTCAACATGGATGGCAGCCTCGTGGTCGATTTCGATCCCTATGTGAACGACGCCAACAACCAGGCCCTGATCTTGGACTTCAGCGGCAACACGAACGTTCTGGTGGGCGTCAACGGCCTCGTCGTGACCTTTAGTGCGGCACCCGGATGGTTCGGGACAGAAACGCTCACCTTCACCGTCAGCGACGGCATGGACGAGGTTTCGGACACCGTTCCCGTCACCGTGAACCTCACCGCCCTGGCCACGCCTGTCGTCGGCGAAGTCGTGGGATCCGCGTCTGGCCTTACCTTATCCTGGGCCGCCGTTCCCAACGCAAGCGAATACATGATCTACCGGTCCTCCGATCCCTATGGGACCTTCGCCTGGATCGCCACCACCACGCAAACCTCCTATCTGGACACCGAAGTAACCGACCGGGCCTTTTACCGGGTGCAAGCGGTGAACAATCCGCCTGCCAAGTAAGGCCTCAACGCCTGCCTAGAAACAGTTAACAGCCGCTTCCGCTAGCGCCATTCCTTAGGGAAGGACAGGCGGAAGCGGTTTTTTTACATAGATCTCTTCCAAACCGGGTGGATAAGCCCGGAGGGCGCTACCGAGTTAACGCATACATACCCGCTGGAAAACAGCGAAATGCAGCATCCCGGTGATCTGATGTACTGGGCTGGAACTAATAACAATCCACCCAGCTTGTCTCAGAGGGACAGCATGACAGTAACGCCGGGTTTTAACCCGGCGCCAGGCAACCGTGATAACTAGCTTTCCAATATGGATACACCCCGCCCCAGCCCAAATGCTTCAGGGCATTTTGGCTGGGGCGGGGTGTATCTGAATTACAGAAACCGGTAGCTTGGGACGCCGGGTTCAAAACCCGGCGCAACTGTCATCCTGTCCCTACGGGACAAGCTTGGCAGCTATTTCAAATATGGCTCTCTTCCCAACCGAGTGGGTAAGCCCGGAGGGCGCTCTGTTCCAAACCGAGTGCGTCAGCCCTGAGGGCGCGCTCTTCCAAACCGAGTGCGTAAGCCCGGAGGGCGCAGGATGGTAGGCGGGTGATTTATCGCCCGTGCCAAACAAGGGGCCATGTAACAAAAACCTGTTTCAACCGGTGCAGGACTTCACAGATGAGGACCGTGGGAGTGTGACAAATGCCGGATGAATAATACCCTGAAGTCCTGCACTCATTGAAATGAGTTGACTACAAAATGGGGTGGAGTTTGGTTTATCCCAATTAATGCAGTAGTCTCCCGACCCTAAAAGAAAAGTGTTGCATAT
>CAYSAT010000043.1:0-25159 GCA_964429035.1 uncultured Candidatus Cloacimonadota bacterium
AAGATGAGCAGAAGTTTTATGAACTGGTGGTGCTCATTCTTCTCAGAATGATCCTGGATCTGATCGGGATCAAACCTGAAAAGATGCTCCAACTGGCCAAAGAGGCGTAACCCCGCACACAGCCCGGACATTGCGTTCCGGGCTTTTTTGTTTCCGGGCTCAGAACTGAGGCCGTGAGTAGTTCACGCGGCTGAGGTTCTGGCGGAATTTGGGGGCGAAGATGCTATCGGGGTTGGACTGCAGGAAATCGCGGGCCAGGCGCTGTTCCGCGGCCAGATCGCCGCTGAGTGTCAGTTTCAGCAAGGCGGCGTATTCCGCGCTGATGCCATCCTGCCATTCGTGCTGGAGCAAGCCGGCGGCTGTGGTCTTGTCCGCCAGCAGGATGGCCCACTCGACGGCCAGGATCAGCAGTTCCTCATCCTGGGTTTTGGCAGAGAGGCTTTGCAGGCTGTCCACCGCCGCCGGATCCTGCAGCAGCATCGACCTGTAGGCGGAAAAAAAACTCTCGCGGTCCGCGCCTTCGAGGCCCAGGGCAAACATCATCTGGTAGATGGCGTCGTTGGTGTACACGCCTCCGGGATAGCGGATCACCAGTTCGTTCATCAGGGTGTCCGCCAGTTCGGTGTGTCCGCGCATCAGTTCCACGCTGAAGCGCAGGTAATCCCGGCGTTCGAGGAGCAGGGGGTCCGTTACGGAATCCAGAAGGAGCGCGGCCGGGGCGTAATCCTGGCGGATCTGGAGCAGGCGGACGCTCGCCAGATCGATGTCCTGCAGGTCGTAGGCGTTGGTGCAAAACTTACGGGCGTCCGCATACCAGGCCGCCGCCGCCTCCACATCGCGGTTCAGGGCCAGGCTGTTTTCCGCCATGAGTTTGCGGGCTTTGAGGTTCACGCCCTTGCGCTGGAGGTTGTTCCGTTCGAGGAGCAGGGAATCGGCGAGGATCTCGCGCAGAACGAGGTCCGCGG
The DNA here is from genome assembly GCA_964429035.1 of uncultured Candidatus Cloacimonadota bacterium. GTDB lineage: Bacteria > Cloacimonadota > Cloacimonadia > Cloacimonadales > Cloacimonadaceae > Syntrophosphaera. The sequence goes on from CAYSAT010000043.1 coordinate 966, forward strand.
CGGAATGGTCGCCGTTGCGGAAGTGGATGAGGGCCTGGCGGAGCAGGTAATCGTTGCGGGAAATGGGGTCGGAACTGGTTTGGGCGAGCCAGGCGAAGGAGGGGAGGGCCGCCGCATCGTTCAGGGCGCGGTATTGCTCGTCGGCGAAGCGGATGAGTTTATCGGGCGGCAGGGCTTTGTATATCTCCAGCGCCGCGTCGAACCGCTGCTGGGAGACCAGGGCGTTGGCGTAAAGTTCTTTGATCACGGGATTCTGGCTGGAAGAGGCGTAGGCGGCGATCACCTCGATGCGGGTGGAATCCTCCGCCAGGATGGCCTTGCACTGGTTGTTGATGAAGTAGATGTTCGCCGGATTTTTGTCCAGGAACGCCAGATATTCCTGCAGGGCGAGGTCGAAGCGGCGGTAGTTGAGGGCGGAATTGGCCATTTCCAGGCGGAACAGCTCGGGGTTGGCGAGCTGCTTCCGGGCGTCCTGATAGAGCTGCAGCACCTGGTCGTAAAAGCCGCGACGTTCGAAATAGGAGGCCAGCAGGCGGTAATTGCTTTCCGCGTGGTTTTGCTGCTGGAGGTAGGACTGGCCGAGTCTCCAGGCTTCATCCGGCTTGCCCTGCATCACCAGCAGCAAGATCTGCTGTTCCGTGGCCTGCACGGTAGGCAGGATCCTCCGGTACTGGTTCAGGGCGGCTTCCGCCTTGTCCAGTTGGGAGGTTTGAAAGTAGATGTTCAGCAGTTGCAGCACGCTGTTGGGGTCATCGGGGAACTTGGCCAGTATCTGCTCGAAGAGCTTTTCCGCCTCGGCGTATTGGCGCTGCGCCAGCAACTGATAGGCCTGCTGGCTGAGGATGTCCTTCTCGCTGTATTGGGCCCAGGCGGGTAACGCGAGCAGCAGCAAGACGCCCAGAAGTATTATCCGGGCCGGCAGGATGGACCTATTCATTGAGCAGTTTCAAGTATTTGAGGATGACCTGTTGATAGGCGGGTGGGAAGAGCCGGTAAGCGTCGTCCAGCATGGCTTTGCGGCGCAGGGCGTCGTAGTTTTGGCCGGTGGGTGACTGCGAGGTGGGAGCGGCGGTTTCGCCCTTGCGTTTTTCGCTGAACTCGCGCTTGTTGATCGAGCGTTGGGCGTCGAGGAGCCGCGAAACGATGTTTTCCTGGCGCTGGAGCAGGTCCTGCGAGAGCTGGTTGTTCCTTAGCTGGCGGGTGATCGCTTCCGCTTCGTCGATGATCTGCTTGATGGCGTTGCCCTGTTTCTGGGCTTCGGGATTGTTTTGCAGCGCCCGTTTGAGGTTTTCCGCCAGGCGTTCCTGTTCCCCGGCCAGTTTCTGGATCTGCTGCTGCAAGGCGGGGTTCATCCGCCCACCGTTGCCCTGCATCTGCATCATCAGCTGCTCGGTGAGCATGTTCAGGGCCATTTGTTCCTGGCTCATCTGGCCCAGCATCTGCATCAGCGACTGCATCCCCGACCCGCTGCCCGAGCCGGCGGACGGATTGCTCAAGACCTGGATGAGGTCGTAAACCATCAGGTTCAGGCCTTTTTGCACTTCCTCCAGTTGTTCGGGAATCCGGGCGTATTGCATTTCGCTGACGTTGATGAAGATCTCGCGGTAGGCTTTGTTGGTTTCCGCCAGGTCGAGGAAGAATTTGGGCGGCAGGAACATGGAGACCTGGGGGACCTTGAAGAGGCGGTTGAGCGAGACCTGGATGCCCTCGTAGTGGGCGATGAGGTCGCTCACGATCTGGTAGGGGTCGGCGCCCAGGCGGTTGCGCAGGTCTTCGTGTTGTTTGGAAAAGATGAGCAGTTCGCGGACGGCGTTTTGCATGGCCTGCACCACTTCGCGCTGGCTGCCTCCGCCCATGGAGCTCTTCATTTCCGCCAGGCGAAGGGTGTAGCGGCGCATTTTTTCCAGGGCTTCCGCCATGGAATTCTGAGCGGAGGAACGCTGGTTTTGGGAAAGCTGTTGCCGGCTCTGGTCCATGTTTTGCTGCAGCTGGCCGGATTTCATTTCCTGCCGCAGTTCGCTCAGTTCCTGCTTGATCTGTTTGTCCTTGGCGGGATCGAGCATCTGCTCGATGTTCTTCAGCTCTTCCTGCAGGTTTTCGAATTTATCGCTGATCTGCTGCTGTTCGCGGGCCAGTTTTTCGTTGTTTTGGCCGGGATCGCCGGCTTTTTCCCGGAGGGCGCTCTGCATCTTTTCCATCTCCTGGGAGATCTGCAGGGCCTTTTCCATGGCCTGTTCTTTCTTGATGCTTTCCAGCAGCTGCAGGGTCTGCTCGATCTTGCGGCTGAAATCCTCCAGCGAAAACTTGTAGTTTTCCATGGCCTTGCGGACGTCTTCCGGATTCAATTTTTGCAGCGCTTCCTCGAATTTGCTCATGGCCTCGCGCAGCTCGTCGTTGCTGATCTCCTGCATCAATTCCTGGATCTTCTGCATCTTTTGCAGGGTCTCGGCGGAGATGGCGTCGTTCAGCTGCATTTTCTGGATCAGCTCCTGAAAATCCTGCGCCACGTTTTCCACTTGCTCGCTGAGGTTTTGCTGCTGGTCCAGGATCTTCTCCAGCTGCTTCTTGTCCTCCCACTGCAGGGTGTTGTCCTTCAGCAGTTCGCGCCGCTTCTGCTCAAAGTCCTTCTGCAGTTCGCGGGATTCCTGGAGGGCTTCTTCCAGCTCGCCGGTCTTGAGTTTCTCCTGGCGTTCGATCTCGCGGTAGATCTCCTCGATAGAGGGGAAGCGGGCTTTGTATTTGGCGCTGCTGGCGCTTTGGCGGTCCGGCGAGTTGTCAAAGACCTCGGCCCAATAGGTCACGTTGTCGCCGGGCAGCAAGCCCAGGCCGCGCAGGTCGAAAGTGTGGTCGAGGGTCAGCAGTTTGGAGTTGATGACGGACTGCAGTTCGAGGGCCTGGACGGGGTTGTTGTTCACCTGGTAGCGCAGGGAGAGGTTGCGCAGGCCGAAATCGTCGTCGGCTGAGATTATCAGCGGTAGCAGGAGGTTCTGGTTCAGGACCACGTCTTCGCCGGGAAAGAGGATCCGCACTTCGGGCGCCTGGTCCGGGATGATGGTGATGGTCTTCTCTTCCGGGCGGGATTTGCGGCCGAGGGCGTCGGTGAGCTCCAGATACCAGGTCTGGGGCTGGGTGAGTTTCAGGCGCGTGCTGAAGGAAGTTTCGGAAGAGGCTTGCAGGGGCTGGGACTTGCCGTCGGAGAAGCGCATCAGCGCTTGCCGGACGGGGATGTTGGACTGCAGGGACAGCAGCACTTCCGTGTGCTTGAACGCCTCGATGTTGCCATAGCTGAGGGTGTCCCGGACGGAACCGAGGCCGGTGTAATCCGGATAATTGTACTGCACTTCCCAGTTCCGGGCGAAAGGCTCGTCCAGGCAAACGACCTGGTAAACGGGGCTTTTCGCAACTTCGTTGGACACATAGTATTCCAGCGAGTATTCCAACGCGGGGAAGGTGTAGCTGTTGCGGGTGAGGCCCAATTCACGCCACTGTTTATCCCAACGGTAAAAGAGGCGGTGGTTCAGCCGGGGATCGGGATCCACCACTTCGATGACCAGCTGCTGGCCTTTGCCGAGGGTGGCGTTGCCGGGCTGGAGTTCGATGCTGGTTTTGTAGGCTACGGATTCAGGTTTGGCGCTGTACAACTGCTTGGCGGCGTAGCGGAATTCCGCCCAGGACAGGGTCCAGACGCTCACTATCCCCACAAGGACGAACAGGGCGAGGAAACCGCTCCGGGCCGGGAACAGCCGGGGCAGGCGGTAATCCGAAGCCTTCAGGCGTTTCTGGGCTTGGCCGGCCAGGGCTGCGATCACTGGGTCGTGTTGCTTCTGCTGGCCGAGCTCAAAGAGGTTTTGATAGAGGTCGTCGGAGTGGTCGATCTGCTGGTCCAGCCAGCGCGCCGTTTCCCGCAGGCCGATGAAACGCTTGATCCTCCTGAACAGCAGGTAGGCGATGAGCAGAAGGATAGAGGCTTTCAGGACGTAGTTTAAAATCAGCAGAAACTGGCTCTGGACCGGGGCGTTCAGCCAGGCCAGAAAGTAGAGATGCACCCCTCCCGCAAGAACCAGCAAGGCTATGGCCAGGGTCCGCGCCAAAGCCTGCAGATTCAAACCACGCCGGAATTTATGTAGTTCGTGCAGGAATTCGTTCATGCGTCAATCCGTCTCCGAGGCTAGATTCTGAACAGCCGTGTTTTTCGTCAATCACAATTTCTGCGGGCATTATGGCAGGATTGGCGGATGGCGAGGGTTTACGTCCACGAATTGCACGAATTCACACGAATGAGGGGAAATATGGAAGGGTGGAGGATTGGCATCCACCAGTCCCAACGCTGTCATCCCGGACGCCGGGCTCCCACGGAGTGGGATGGCGAGCCGGGATCCAGTCTTTGAGGTGTCAAACAAGCCCCTGTCTCCGAACATAGGCATCTTAGGGAATAAGGGCAAAAGACTGGATCCCGGGTCAACCACCCCACCAGATCGCTGCGCGATCCGTCGGGGACCCCGGAGCCCGGGATGACTGGCGTGGTCAAGCCCGGGATGAAAACCCTTTACCCTTCATTCGTGTTAATTCGTGTAATTCGTGGACAGTTCCATCTCTGCTCTCTGCTCAGCCTCCGCTCTCCCTCCGCTGTGCCGCCGCTGTGGATCAGTAGCGGGTTAGCAGGTACTGTGTGGTGAGCGACAGGAGGGCATTCAGAGCACGGATATTAAGTGAATGTCTTATGGGGGGAGGGCTCACAGGAATCATCCGCGGCGGCAAGCAGTGTCGCTTATCAAAACGGCAACAGGCCTGAAACATAGAGAATTAGCGCAGGCAATTGCAAGCGATACAAAAACAGCTGCCAACGAAATCATTCCACTGGCAGCTGTTAACTTAAACGAAGTAGCTCAGTAATCCCAGATAAGCTGGCAAACTGGGCCGGTCAGGGGTTTTATTTGGCGTTCAACAATCCTTGCAGGTGCTGGACGTACTTCTCAGCGCCGCCGGGTTGGTAGCCGGTCCTTTGGATCTCCTTGCCGGTATTGTCGGTGAGGACTATTGTGGGATAGCCCCTTACATCGAATTCCGCGGCCAAGGCATCGTTGGCTTTTTTCACCGCGGGCGGAAGCTGAATCTTGCTGGGGAAGTCGATCTTGGCCAGGACCAGATTGGCTTTGGCATAGTTCAGGAAGGCCTCCTGGGTGAAGACTTCCTTGTTAAGTTTGATGCACCAGGAGCACCAGTCCGAGCCGGTGAAATTGATCAGCACGGGTCGTCCCAGTTCCTTGGCATACTCGAGCGCCTGGGGAAAATCCGTGACCCAGGAGCCAAACTCATAGCCGGATTCGCCGCCTTCAGCCTTTACGGCTGTTTCCTGTACTGGAGCCTGTTCGCTGGCCAGATCCTGGGAGCCTTTGTCGGCCTTGCATCCCACGAAAATGAGCAGGAGTATTATTAGTAGTAAATGTGATATTTTCATGGAGTTACATCCTCATTGTTAATGTAGATTCTCACAATGATGTTGGCAGCCCGCTTGAGCATGGCGCCTACGCCGCAATACTTTTCCGTGGAGAGCGTTACGGCTTTTATCACCTTATCGGCTGGAACATTTTCGCCGGTGAAGTGGAAGTTCATCCGGATGGTGTGGTAGATGATGGGGTGTTCGGAAGTGGAGTCGGCTTCCATATCCACGTGGAATTTGTAATTTTCCACCCGCATCTTTTCCAGGATCGATACCACGTCCATCCCGGAACATCCGCTCAAAGCAGCCAGCAACAAAGGTTTCGGGCGCGGACCGGAATCCTGTCCGCCCGATGCGACATCCAGATCCATGATGAGGTGATGGCCGTTGACCTCGGCATCGAAAGACATGCCGCCGGTCCATTGCATGGTGACTTTGCTACTCATCAAACCCCGGCTAAAGTGGCTTTCAGTACGTTCTCGTACTTCTCTACATAAACTTTCATGGCCTGGAAGATCTCATCAGCTTGTTTGTCCGAAATTTGGGCCAGGATCTTCTTCTGTTGGTCCATAACGGTCTGCTGGCTGTTTTCGGCTAGTTTCTTACCTTTGTCGGTAATCAGGGCGAACCAGCAGCGTCGGTCCAGTTCGGAGGGCTTGCGCACCACCAGTTTCTTGCTCACGAGGTTGTCCATGATCCTGGTTACGCGGCTGTGTGAAACGGCGAGGACCTTCGCCAGTTCATTCATGTTTACGGGCTCTTTCACCTTGTAAAGGTAATTGAGGAGTTGGCATTCCATTTTTCCGGCCTGTAAACAAGCCTTCTGGGCGTAATCGATCTCACTGAACACAACCTGCAGACGAATGACTAAGCCGTGGAAATTTTCAGGGTTCATTTTCATGATGGTCTCCTTGTTTAGATATTTGCAGCAGCCGGTCTATCTTTTGCCGGTCAAAACCCACTACCGCCACGTTGTTTATCCAGAGTTGGGGAACACCCATTTGCCCGGTCTTCCGCTGCATGTCCTGCAGGGCTTTGGCATCCCGGGAAACGTCCAGGTACTTGAAAGAAAAACCTCTGGTAGAAAGGTAATCTTTAACTTTCTTGCACCAGGAACAAGTTGGTGTTCCAAAAACAATGATATTAGGTCTCATCTTATTACGTGCTCTGATTTGAATAATAATGAGCGAATTGCATAAAGCAAGGAAAATTTTCTCAGCGGGGAAGATTCTCATTAGCCGGTAAAACATAAAGCTATCTCCGCGCATAAGATAAAAAATACCTTGCCATAAAAATCGGTTGCCAAATATAGGCGAACTGAGAGGAGAAACAACCATGGCCCTGCTATTTTTCTGTTCAGATTGCGGTTACGAAACCAGCAAGTGGACCGGCAAATGCCCTTCCTGCGGGAGTTGGGGCACCTTGAAAGAAAGCACCCGGGTGACGGGAAAAGCTTCCAAGGGCGGTTCCGCGGATAGAAACGCGCCCAAGCCGGAACGCATCAAGGATATCAAGTACTCGGAGATCCTGCGCCTGCCCACCAAGATCAAGGAATTCGACCTGGTCATAGGCGGAGGGATCGTGAGCGGGATGGTGGTATTGATCGGCGGAGAGCCGGGGATCGGCAAATCCACCCTGATGCTCCAGCTTTCCCAATGGATGGGCGAGCAGGGTAAAAGAGTGCTGTACGTTTCCGGTGAGGAAAGCCAGGAGCAGCTGCATCTGCGCAGCGTGCGGCTGAATGTGGCCAGCGAAAACATCTGGCTGCTGTGCACGAATGACGCCGAAGCCGCTCTGGACGCGGTCGAGGAGAATCCGCCGGACATCCTGGTCGTGGATTCCATCCAGTCGATCAGCCTCCCCAGCCTCGATTCCCTGCCCGGCAGCATCACGCAACTCCGGGAAAGCTGCAATCGCCTGCTGCGCTGCGCCAAAACCCTGCGCTTGCCGATCTTTCTGGTGGGGCACGTAACCAAGGAAGGTTTTGTGGCGGGACCCAAGATCATCGAGCACATGGTGGACACGGTCCTCTATTTTGAGGGTGAATTGCGCGGCCAGTACAAGATCTTGCGCGCCGTGAAGAACCGCTTCGGCTCCACCAACGAGATCGGGATCTTCGAAATGACCAACTCGGGGCTGGAACAAGTGCCGGACCCCAACCACATCTTTCTCAGCGATTCGGGCAGGGCGAACGGCAGCGCCATCGGCTGCGTGATGGAAGGATCCAGAGCTTTCATCGTGGAAGTGCAGGCCCTGGCCACAAGTTCGAATTACGGAACTCCGCAGCGAGTGGTGGTGGGGCTGGAACAGAAAAAACTGGCCTTGCTGCTGGCGATCCTGGAAAAGAACCTGGCCTTGTATCTGCGTTCCAGCGATGTCTTCATCAACCTCGCCGGAGGCATCAAGAGCCTGGATCCCAGCCTGGATCTGGCCATTCTGGCCGCGGTGATTTCCAGCTTGAAAGACAGGCCCCTGCCGGAAAAATCGGTGTTCATCGGGGAAGTGGGCCTCAGCGGCGAGATCCGCCCCGTATCTCAAACCGACGCCAGGATCAACGCAGCTGTCAAACTTGGCTATGAGCGAATCTACGTCTCGGCCCAGGCCAAGCTCCGCCAGCGCGCCAAAGTGCAGAAACTGCAGGACGTGAAGGACCTCTACGCCGTTCTGGCGCAGGAATGAAGTACCGCCGCTGCGAACAGGCGCCATTCCTCACCAGGCCTGTGCCAGCGCCTCAATCTGAACGCAGGTGTGAGATGCCGCTTGACAGTTTTACCCGGTAAGGAAAACTAAGTTCATGAATTCCCGATATATCCTTGCTTCCCTGACCGTCGCTCTCTGCGCGGTAGGCTTGTTCCAACTGGCCAAGGTGCGGCCCAACATCTATCCTGAGTATCAGGTCAGCGCAGGCCAGGTGGCGGATTTCGACCTGGTGGCGCCGTTCGATTTTCCGGTGATGAAACCCGAGCTGCAATTGCAGCAGGAGTTTCAGCGGGCCATGAGCGCTTTGGGCAAGCCCCATTGGCTGGACGGCAATGTGGAGTTTGAAGCATACAACAACCTCAACCGGCTCTTCGACCTGCTCTTCGAGAGCGTGGAGAACCGGGACTGGGAAAGCGTCAAAGTTTCAGCCCAGCGTTTGGGTTTTCAATTGAGCGATGCGGCGCGGAACCTGCTGTCCGATCCAGACAGGGTGAGAACGGCATATAACGATATCCGGGACAGCCTGATCGATCTTTACCGCGTGGGCATCTATTCCAATGTGAATTCCGACAGCATTCTGGTGGTGACCGATGCAGGCCGGCGCCGTTATCCGATCAGCCGCTATTATCAACTGGACCGGGCCAAGAGGGTGCTTGAGGAACGGTTTTCCGGAGCGATGGGATATTTGGTTCGGGACAACATCGACCAGTTTCTGAAGCCGAACCTCCTGATCAACGAAGCCAAATACAAGCAGCTCCAGCAGGAATTGCGCGAGTCGTTGAATCCGGTGGCTGGAGTGGTCAGGCAAAATGACCTGGTCGTGAGCAAGAACCAGCGTTTGAGCGAAGAGCAGATCAACAAGCTGGATTCGCTTACCCGGGAATACCAGAACCGCGGCGTAACCAGGTCGCCGCTCTATCAATGGCTGGGTATCATGGGGCTGCTGCTGTACATCGGGGCGGTCATGTTCGCTTTCAACCTCTATCTCAGCAAGCGCGCGGCCAGCCAGGGTGGGGGAAATCCCGGCTACATCCTGTTGAATCTGGGCCACCTCGTGTTGCTGCTGTTCACGGTGTTGGGCAGCTCGGTGTTCAAACTGGATTTCGGCCAAATCCCGCTGGCCATGATCGTGCTGGCAGTGGCTGTATTGGGCGGGGTGGACCTGGCGCTTTTCTTCAGTTCCTGCGCCACTTTGCTGCTAGCGCCGTTTTTCAATTGGGACGCATACAACATCATCTTGCTGCTTCTATCCTTGATAATTACCCTGATCCTGGTTTCCCGCTACAAAAGCAAGCACAGCTTCTTCCGGATCTGGATATTCCAATTCCTGGCCTGGAATTTCGTGATGATGATGCTGAACCTGCAGTTTTTCACCGGAAACGACTTGGGCGGCAGCTTGGGAACCATGCTCAGAAACGCCGGCTACTCGCTGATTACGACTACGATTTCCATACTGGGATGCCTCGCGATAGTCACCTTTTTTGAAAAAAGATGGAACCGGGCAACCAAACAGGTGCTGCTGGAATTGCTGGATTTTAACCATCCTCTGCTCAAGAAGCTGGCTACCAGCGCCGAAGGCACCTATCACCACAGCCTGATCGTGGGCAATCTGGCAGAACGAGCCGCGGAGGCCATCGGCGCGAACTCCCTTCTGGCCAGGGTTGGCAGCTACTATCACGATATCGGCAAGGTGGCCGCCCCGGAAATCTACACCGAAAACAACGCCGATTCCGCTCAGATCCACAGTGGATACAGCCCAGACCAAAGCGCGGAACTGATCCGCGGCCATGTCCGCGAAGGCGTGGTCCTGGCCGGCAAACACAAGATCCCCCAAGCCGTGGTCGACATCATCAGCCAGCACCACGGCACTTCGCACATCCGTTATTTCCTGGATGCCGCCCAACGCAGCGGCGAGCCCATAGACATCGATTCCTTCCGCTATCCCGGACCGCTGCCCCTAACCAAAGAAGCAGCACTGGTCATGCTGGCGGACATAGTGGAATCCACCGCCAAATCCAAATCCAGCGCCACTCAAACCGAGATTCAGAAGATCGTGGAAGATGCCGTGCAGCGCCTGATCAAAGAAGGCCAGTTCGATGCAGCCCCGATCACCCTCAAAGAACTGATCCAGGCCCGGGAGGCCATGTCTCCTGTACTGGCCAGCATTTACCGCAAGCGCTTGGATTACCCGGAAGAAAGGCCTGTTTGAAGCCGCTGGAATTCACCTGCATCAACGAAAGCGGGGCGGTCATCCCCACGGAACTTTTGCGAGTCTGCGCGGAAACCGTTATCGGCACTGAGCTTGCCCAACGCGAAGCTGAGGTCGCAGTCTTGATCTGCGGCGATGACGCCATGCGGAAATTCAACCGCCAATACAGAGGCGACAACGCCGTCACCGACGTACTGTGCTTCAACCTGGAAGAGGGTGGCACGGGCACGCTTGAGAGACTGGCCTGCGATATTATCATTGACATAAATCAGCTGGACAGACAAAGGGGAACCAAGACTCTGGAGACAGAACTGATCGAAGTGCTGACCCACGGCTTGCTGCATGCCTGCGGTTATGACCATATCCGCCCCGGCGACCTGGTTCAGATGTCTGCCAGAGAGATTTACTATAAACAACTTAGGGAAGGTGCCCAACAACGTGGATGACAACTCAGCGTTTTTACTGATTGGCCTACTCATCTTATCCGCTTTCTTTTCTGGTTCCGAGACAGCCTTTTTCTCCTTGCCCCGCATCTATTTGAAGAAACTCGAAAATACCAAGACGAAGGGAGCCAGGCGCATACTCGACCTGCTGCTGCAACCCCGCCGTTTGCTGATCACCATTCTGTTGGGCAACACTTTCGTGAACATGGCGATATCTTCGCTGGCGGCGCTGGTCGCGCTCAGAATCGCTGCCCAAAATGGGTTTTCCTCCTCTTCGGCGCTTACCGTGCAAGTGGCGGTCACGACTCTGATAGTGGTGGTGTTCGGCGAAATCCTGCCCAAACTGGTGGCCTTGACCAAGGCAGACATCATAGCCCAAGTTTCCAGCCTGCCGATGCAGTTTTTCCGCGTTATGTTTTTTCCGCCCGTCTGGCTGATCGAACGGCTGACTTCGCTGCTTTCCCACAAACAGGGCTCGGACAAGCATATGGCGGCCAAACTGACCACCGAGGAACTGCACAACCTGATCCAATCCCAAACTGCCCGGCACACCCTCGATGACCACGAAAAGCAGATGCTGGCGGGTTTGTTCAGGTTCAAGGACGCCAAGCTCACGGAGATCTACGTGCCCAGGGTCCGGGTAACGGCGATCGAGGAAAAGCAAAGCCTGGAAGAGCTGCGGGACCTGATCGTGGACAGCGGTTTTTCGCGCATCCCCGTGTACAGGGAGACGATCGACGACATCCTGGGCATCATCTATGTGAAAGACCTGCTGCTTTATCCCGAAAAGCGGCGCATCGTGGAATTGATGCGCCCCGCCTGGTTCGTGACGGAAAACATGAAGGTGCAGACTTTGCTGAACCAGTTCAAAACCCGCAAGCTGCAAATGGCCGTGGTGGTGGACGAATATGGCGGAACCTCCGGAATCATCTCTTTGGAAGACATTCTTGAGGAAATTGTTGGCGAAATCCGGGACGAATACGACACCGAAGAAGTTCCCGAACTTACCCAAATCGACCCGCGGACCTATCAGCTGCAGGGAATATACAACATCCGCCAGTTCAACCACGAGTTCAATTCCGCCATCGACCCGGACGAGTTTGACAACATCGCCGAGTTTTTGCTTTCCCAATTCAACCATGTGCCCTCCATAGGCGAAAGCTATGTCCTGGATTCCAACCTGGTGTTAAAAGTCCTGGAAAGCGACGGGAAGAGCATCAAACTGGTTCAGGTAAGCAAACTCGATGTGGATGAATGATCTTTCGCTCCCTGGCGGTTTTTGGCAGAGCCAGGGACGCGATTACTGGCCGCAGCCTATGGTGCTTGATTGCATCTGGCCGCCAGTTGGGAATTGGACATCTCTGCAATGAAGCGCTGGCACAACGCGGCTCTTTTCACCGCCACCGGATTGTGGTTTGTGGCGATCTGGGTGTTGTCGTCGCTGCCGCTGCAACAGCTTCCCTCCCTGAAGATCTTTTCCTGGGATAAACTTGCCCATATCGCGGAATATCTGGTGCTGGCATTGCTGGCCTGCCGCAGCCTGGAAGCGGCGCGCGTGCACAGGAAATACAGGGTATGGGCATTTCTGATTCTGCTGCTTAGCGCGGCTCTGGATGAATGGCACCAAAAACTGATTCCCCACCGTTCGGTTTCCTTGTGGGATTTTTTTGCCAATGCCCTCGGTTTGGCGCTGGGATTTGGCATCAACAGGATTATCTATGATCGAAGTTCGCAACCTGCAGCTTAGCATTTCCGGCAGGCCCATCCTGGCGGATATCAATTTCACGCTCGAGGACGGGCATAACCTGATCATCCTCGGACGCAGCGGTTCCGGCAAAACGGTGCTGATCAAAACGCTGATGGGCTTTTTCCGGCCGGACAAAGGATCCGTGGTGGTGGACGGCAAAAACGTATATGACGGCAAAAGCCTGTCCGCCTTCGACCTGGAGCACGACTTCGCCATGGTGTTCCAGAATTCCGCCCTGCTGGATTCTTTCACGATTTACCAGAATGTGGCGCTGCCTTTGTATGAACGGGGGGAACTGGAACGCAGCGAGATCCTGGCCAAAGTGAAGCACTGCCTGGGCGTCGTGGGTTTGGAATCCACCATGGATAAATACCCTTCCGAACTGAGCGGCGGCATGCGCAAACGGATCGGGATCGCCCGCGCCCTGATCTATGACCCTAAGTACATCATCTTCGACGAGCCTGTTTCCGGTCTCGATCCCATCACTTCCTCCGAAGTGCTGTTCTACATCACGCAGATCATAAAATCGGTGCGGGCAACCACGATCACGATCACCCACGATATCCGCAATCTGGAAGCCATCGGCGACCAGGTGCTCTTTCTGGAAAGCGGCAAAACCTTGTTCTACGGTCCGGTGAAAGAGATGCACGCTTCCGATAATCATCTCCTCCGGCAATTCCTGAATGTATCGCATTAAGAGCGCTTGGTCCGGATTCGACCGCAATCTGGGTCCGTTGAGCCGCCTTGGGGGCTTGCCACGTAGCCTCCTTATCGCCTCCCTATGACCTCCCTAACAATCCAGGGGAGGTGTTCGGGAGGCAATCAGCAGGCAAGTGAGCCAGCGCCCAGGCCCGAGTTGGGAAATGGGGTTGACCGCTCATCCTGGGATCCGCTGTTGGCGGTTGAATTCAGCATATTTTTTTCACATATCGGAAATCCGCAGCACGCTTCGGAACACTTGTCTCAACCGGTCGGTCCACCAGATATATCTGGTTCATCTGTGTCAAACTCAAGCCTCACCCGCAGTAAGATCCGGAGACGAATTGACTGGTAGTGCAAGCCACAAACCCTTGCTGCTGCTGGCCTGGCTCACCGCCACGGCTTGCAGCATCCACGTCTTCGAAAGCCTCATCATGCGGCTTTTACCGGTTCCCTTTATCCGCATCGGCCTTTCCAACGTGATCGTAATGTATCTGATTTTGGAACGAAAGCCTTGGGAAGCGTTGGTCGTGAATGTGGCAAAATCGCTTGTGGGCGGAGTGGTGACCTTTACGCTGCTGACTCCGGCGACATTGCTGTCTTTGGGCGGAGGTTTCGCTGCCATTCTGGCGATGTGGATTGCCTGTCAGGCCAGGCTTGGATTCAGCCCTTTTGGCGTTAGCGTCTGCGGTGCTGTCGCGCATAACCTGGCCCAACTCGCGCTCATTAAATTGTTCGTTCTGCCGGCGGCGAATGTTTTTGTGTTGACACCAATCCTGCTCCTTTTAGGTTTGCTCAGCGGAATTCTGACCGCCTGGATGTTCCTGCTGGTCAGAGCAAAATATGAACAACTAGAGATGAAAAAAGATGAACTTGAGAGATAAAGACCAACGCGACCGGTTGCTGATCAAGGCGGGCATCGCTTTGTGCGTGCTGTTCGGCGTGTTTGTGGGCATATTCTGGTTTTACCAGGACGATTTGCCGCCCACCAGCGAATTGAAGAACTACACTCTGCGCACCGGCAGCGAAGTTTACGACCGCACCGGCAGGATAGTGTACCTGTTCGCCTTCGAAAAGCGCAAACTCGTATCCCTGAAGGAACTGCCCCCGCACTTGATCGACGCGCTGCTGGCCACTGAAGACAAGAGGTTTTACAGCCATTTCGGCATCGACATTCTCAGCAACATCCGCGCGGTGCTCATCGATATCAAGTCCATGGATTTCTCCCAGGGCGCCAGCACCATCACCCAGCAGATGGCGCGCAACATGTTTCTAACCCTGGATAAGAAAGTCTCCCGAAAAATGCGGGAAATCGTCCTGGCGATCAAGATCGAGGCCTCATTCAGCAAGGACGAGATCCTGGAGATTTATTTCAACAAGATCTTTTGGGGCGAGCAAAACCACGGCGTGGAGACCGCCTCGCTCTATTACTTCAGCAAGCACGCCCGGGATTTGAATCTGGCGGAATCGGCGATGATCGTGGGGATGATCCAAAGGCCGAATTACTACGATCCGCTCAAACATCCGGAACGCGCCAAAGAACGGCGGGATTACGTTTTGGAGCGCATGCTGAAGGAAAAAATGATCAGCGAAGACGAGTATTTCGCCGCCGTCGCCACATCCGTGAATCCTAAAAGAGGCCTCAGTTACAGCCGCTTTGCCTCAGATTATTTCATTGAGCACATCCGGGTCTATCTCGAAAACAAATACGGCACGGAGAAACTCTTTGAAGGCGGCCTGAAGATCTACACCACCCTGGATTCCGACCTCACCGCCTACGCGGATTCCGTGCTGAACAACTTCCTGACCCGGAACGAAAACAGCGGCGGATATCCGAACAAATTCGCCCATGTGCCCAAAGACGCCCAGGACATCAACACCAAGTATATCCAGGGCGGCCTGGTCCTGATGGAAAACCGCACGGGCTATGTGCGCGCCTTGATCGGAGGCAGGAGCTTCGAACACAGTAAATTCAACCGCATGACCCAGGCCAGGAGGCAGCCGGGTTCGGCGATCAAACCGGTTTACTACACCATGGCGGTGGAGAAAGGTTATACGCCAGCCACGGTCATCAACGATTCGCCGATAACCCTGGGCGATTGGACCCCGCACAATTACAACCGCGCCTACAACGGACTGACCAGGATGCGGGTGGCGATCCAGTGGTCGTACAACGTCTGGGCGGTTAAATGCGCCATGGACATCGGCCTGCCCGCGCTGTCCGAAGGATTCCGCAGATTCGGGCTCAATCGCAAGGCCGACGACCTCAGCGCCGCTCTGGGCTCGCATGAAGTGGTGCCCATCAACCTGATCTCCGGCTACACGGCCTTTCCCAATGGGGGTTCCCGGGCGGCTCCGATCTACCTGCTCAAGGTCGAGGACACCAAAGGCAACGTCCTGGAGCGCTCCACAGTGCAGAAGCGCAAAGTCTGCTCGCCAGAAGTGGCCTACATCATGACCAGCATGATGCAATCGGTCACCAGTGGCGGCACCGGCAGCGGTTCCCGCAACGGCTATTACTGGCAGAGCGCCGGCAAGACAGGTACC
The DNA here is from genome assembly GCA_964429035.1 of uncultured Candidatus Cloacimonadota bacterium. Taxonomy (GTDB): domain Bacteria; phylum Cloacimonadota; class Cloacimonadia; order Cloacimonadales; family Cloacimonadaceae; genus Syntrophosphaera. The sequence goes on from CAYSAT010000043.1 coordinate 16,751, forward strand.
AGCGAAAACTACAACGATTCCTGGTTCATCGGCTTCAATAAGGCGTTCACGCTGGGTATCTGGACGGGTTTCGACAACAGCCGCATCAAGACTGGCACCGCCAATGCAGTGAACATCTGGGGTCCGATCATGACCAAAGCAATCAGGCTGGACAACAATGGACGCACGCCCGGAGAAGGCGATTCGCGCTATTCGTTCTCCGTGCCGGACAAGATCGTGCGCCAGAACATCAATCCACACACCGGATACGCTGTTCCGGAAGGCGGTATTTCGGAAGTTTTCATAGAAGGAACCGTTCCACCCGTGGTGGTGGATTCGCTGAAATACAATTTCTACCCCACCGGCTATGGATTTCAGGACAAGTTCGAACAGGATTGACGGGTTTATGAAAAACACGCCGAAACACGGAAAGAGAAGCGCCCATGCTAGTATTTGACGACCACGCCGCAGCGTTTTACCCGCTGGCCCTGAACAGAAGCGTGGGTGACCTGCGCTGCGGCATACTCAAGCTGCGCCAGCGGCTCCAGCAGTTGTTCGGAGGGGAGGAGACAGCGGTCTGGATCGAGCCCCGCCTGCAAGCACTTTACGCGGAGCGGCATCCCGGTTGGCACATCAACAGAAAACCGGACCAGCCGGAGTTGTGGATCAATTCGCGCCTGCAAGTTTCGCCCTCAGCGATGGGCCTAATCCAAAGCCTGGAACCGGAACAGGGATTGCGTAATGGGGAAACACTGATCGCTTTCCGCAGTTCCCGCTGCGCTGAATTGCCGTTCGGACCTGCTGAGCTGCAAAGTTTGGGCTGCTCACTGCATTCCTGCGATCTTTCCGTTTACTGCAACATCAGCGACCTGATCCACGACAACGGCCGCCTGCTGCGCTTTGATTTCGACCACTTCTTCTCCGATCAGGACAACTACTTCGAAACCGAGCCCGGGGTAACCACCCTGAATCCTTATCAGATCTGGATCGCGGAGGGTGTGGAACTGAAGCCGGGAGTGGTTTTGGACGCATCCGATGGCCCCATCGTACTGGACGAGGGAGCCAGGGTAATGCCCAACGCCGTAATCACCGGTCCTGCCTACATTGGCAAACGCTCGGTGATAAAAGTGGGGGCGAAGATCTACGGCGGCACTTCGATCGGCCCGGTTTGCAAGGTCGGCGGCGAAATTGAAGGCAGCATCCTGCAAGCCTATTCCAACAAGCAGCACGACGGCTTCCTGGGCCACAGCTACGTGGGCGAATGGGTCAACATCGGCGCGGACACCAACAACAGCGACCTGAAGAACACCTACAAGAATGTGAGTTTCTATTCCTATGCCTCGCGCGGAAAGATAGATTCCGGCAGCATCTTTCTGGGAGCGCTGCTGGCCGACCACGTCAAGCTGGGCATCAACGCCAGCCTCAATACCGGTTGCGTGGTGGGAATCGGTTCCAACCTCTGGGGAGCAGACCTGATCACCGGCTTCGTGCCCGACTTTTCCTGGGGCCAGGGCTCGCAACTGTCCACCTATCGCTTCGACGCGTTCTGCCAGACCGCCGCGGTGGTCAAACAGCGCCGCCAGCTGGGTTTTTCAGACGCGGAGAAGACACTTTACCGGGAAATCCTGGATACCTGGGGACGCTGAGAAGATGGGCCGTAACACAGATTTTCCGCGAGCGCTACTGGAGCTGCAATGCACGATTACATAGAAGTTGAATTCCGGACCGGACGTCTGGGATATTATCAAAACACGCTCAATCTGCCCATCAGTCCCGAAGATCTGATCATCGTGGAAGTGGAGCGCGGCGAGGACATCGGCCAGGTGGTAAATCTCAGCGCCAGCGGCAAGGATTTGGGAACGCAAGCCGGCACAACGCCAGGCAGGGTCTATAAGATCAGGCGCATAGCCACCGCCGATGACATCGAGCGCATGCACAATCTGCCCGAAGAGGAGGAGAAAGCGGCCGCCACCTTTGCCAGCATACTCACCCGCTATCCCTTCGACATGAAACTGATCGAGACGGTGTTCCAGTTCGACGGCAACAAGCTCACCTTCTTTTTCACCGCGGAAGGGCGCATCGACTTCCGCGTCTTTGTGCGCGAACTGGCCACGGTTTTCCGCACCCGTATCGAACTGCATCAGACCACAGGACGCGACGAAGCCAGGCGGTTGGGCGGTTTTGGGATGTGCGGCATTCAATACTGCTGCGGCAATTTCCTCAAGCATTTCAACCAGGTGACCATCAAGATGGCCAAAGACCAGAATCTGGCGGGCAACCTGGCCAAGATCTCCGGTCCCTGCGGAAGGTTGCTGTGCTGCCTCAATTTCGAGGAGGATTTCTACGTGGAGGAAGGGCGGGGCTTGCCTTTGTTGGGCACCTGCGTAAGCCTCAAGGGCAAAAAGATGTTCGTGTATAAAACCGATGTCCTGAACAAGCGCGTGCATCTCTCCGACGAAAACCAGGCGCTCACCGAGCTTGATCTGGAAGCCTTCAACGCGCTGGAGGTCCTGTCCGTTCCGGATATCGAGACATGCTGAACAGCATCTTCGGGATCCAGCCGGAAGCGCTGAGCGCCTTTCTCGGCGAGTACTTTCCTGCCTATCGCAGCAAGCAGCTCCTGCACTGGATCTATGGACGCCAGGTCTGCGATCCCGCCCAGATGACCGATCTGCCCGCCGATTTCAAGAATTTCATCCAGTCCAGTTTCAGTTTCCACCTGCCAACGATCCGCCAAAAGACCCAATCCCGGGATGGCAGCGTGAAATTCCGCCTGGCTTTGGAGGATAAGGCCCAGATCGAGATGGTGCTGATCCCCGAAGGCCGCAAGATGACCCTCTGCGTATCCTCGCAGGCAGGCTGCGCCAGAGCTTGCGCTTTCTGCGCCACGGGCAGCATGCGCCTCAGCCGCAACCTGGAAACCCATGAAATTGTCCAGCAGCTCCTGCTGGCCAGGCAAAACTCACCCCAACCCATCACCAATCTGGTGTTCATGGGCATGGGCGAGCCTCTGGACAATCTGGACAACGTGCTGGAAGCCCTGAAACTTGTCCAGCACGAAGCCGCGTTGGCCTTCAGCCCGCGCCGGACCACGCTTTCCACCTGCGGAGTGGTGCCGGGAATCCATCTGTTGGCGGATTCCGGCGTGAAGGTCAAGCTGGCGGTGTCGCTGAATTCGGCCCGGGACGAGCTGCGCAGCGAACTGATGCCCGTGAACCTGAAGTATCCGCTGCCGGTCCTCAAACGGGCGCTGCTCTACTACCTGCAGAAAAGCCGTTACCGCGTCACTCTGGAGTATATCCTGATCCCGGGCGTGAACATGGGCGGCCAGGATCTGAAGGCGCTCCGCAAATTCAGCGGCGACCTGGCTTGCAAGATCAATTTCATCCCCTACAATCCTGTGCCCGGGCTTCCTTACGCGGCTCCCACACCGGAAGAAGTGGAGGATTTCCTGCGGCGCGCGCAAAGCCTGCCCCAAGCCATCATGCTGCGTCACAGCCGGGGTTCCGATATCGGCGGAGCCTGCGGCCAACTGGTGGTGGCGGCCCAAGCGAAAAACAATGGAGGTTCCTGATGAACCAGATAGAAACGATCGCCAGGCGCTTGTTTGGCGATGGCCAACCCTGCAAATGCGGCGGCGGACACCAGGTTTGCCTGAATTGCGCCGTCTGCCGCGCGGAAAAACCCGACCAGATATACAAACCCGAGGCTGGGATCGCTTCCATCCTCGACGCCACGCTGCTCCGCGCCGATGCCACCCAAAGCGAGGTCAACGCCCTCTGCGAACTCGCCAACGATTACAAATGCGCCGCGGTCTGCGTCAACTCCCACTTTTCCCATCCCCTCCAGCTGCGTCTGGCCGCCTCGGTCAAATCCTGCACCGTGATCAATTTCCCCCTGGGTGCCGGCTATCGCTATGCGGTGGGCGCGGAAGCCCTGGCCGTGATCAACACCGGCATCGAGGAACTGGATATGGTGCAAAACCTCAGCGCGGTGAAAAGCGGCCATCCCCTGCACTCCTACGAACTGGTCAAAGGCATCGCCGAACTCACGCGCAGCAACGGCGTTTTGCTGAAAGTGATCCTGGAAACCTGTTATCTGAGCCCGGAGGAGATCATCGCCTGCGCGCTCTACGCCAAGAAAGCCGGCGCGGAATTCGTGAAAAGTTCCACCGGCTACGGTTCTGCCGGCGCCACCGTGGAAAACATCCGCCTGATGCGGGATACGGTGGGCCCCAAGATCGGAGTCAAAGCTTCAGGCGGGATAAAAACCCGGGAACAGGCCCTGGCGATGATCGCGGCCGGAGCCAACCGCATCGGCGCCAGCAACGTCACAGCCTTGGTTTAGCGGATTCCGAGCATGCAGGTCACACTTGCCGGTTACAATATCGATAGTTCGCTGATCCAGCAGCTGGATTCCGCAGCCGCCACTCCGGAAGTGCTTTCGGCCGCCTATGCCCGCATCAGCCGCAGCCCCCTGTCCGTTACCGAACTACGCCGGGAAGCCTTGCAGGAATTGCCCAAAGCGCGTAAATCGAACAGCAGGATCATCTTTGAGCTGGGCCATGCTTCGGTGGCAGAACACGCCGTCTTCAATTTCGATATCATCGGCATTTCCAGGCTGCTCACCGATGCTTTGGAAACCATCCGCCTGGCCTCCTTCACCGAAAAATCCCAGCGCTATGTAACCTTCAGCCAGGATTATGTGGTCCCCGGAGAACTGGAGCCTGAAATCCACCGGGATCTGAAAGCCCTCTACCTTTCAGCCATGAACGGTCTCTTCGCGGAATACCAGGCCAGCATCGCTGATCTGCACAGCTACTACGCGCGCAAGCATCCAAAGATGCCTGAAAAAGACCGCGACTGCCTGGCCAAGGAAGACGCCCGCTACATCCTGCCCCTGGCCACCAAAACCCAATTGGGCATGACGCTCAACGCCCGCAGCCTGGAAAACCTGCTCCAGCGCCTGGCCTCCAATCCCTTGCAGGAAGCTGCGGAACTGCGCGCCCAACTGCTGGAACCTGTCGCCAGGATTTGCCCTTCGCTGGTCCGTTACACGGAGAAGGACAAATTCACCGGCACCTTCCAGCCCGGAAAACTCAATGTGGTACGGGACAATTTTTCTGCGGACGAATGCGTGCGCGCGCTGAATGTTACAAGTGATACGGATGACCTGATCCTCGCCGCGCTGTTGTTCGAACAATCGAGCGCGGATTTCGGACGTTGCCGGGATAAGATCGCCAGCTTGGATTTTGAGGCCAAACAAGCCCTCTGGCAGCAGGTTTTTGCCCACATCCAGCCCTGGCACAAGATGCGCCGCGCCTTCGAATTGGTCGATATCACCTTCGAACTGCGGATGTCGGAAAGTTGCTGGGCTCAATTCAAACGCCACCGCATGGGCACGATCATCCGGCAACAGAAATCCGCCGGCGAGATTTACACTGTTCCCCCGGCCATTCAGAATATCGGCCGCGCTTACAGATGGGAAGAACTCATCGAAGGTGCGGAAAAGCTGGCCGGCAAGCTCCACAAGGTCCTTCCCGATATCTCTGCCTATGCCAGGCTCAACAGCTGCAAGGTGAAGTTGCTGGCGAAGATGAACCTCCGTGAGCTCTACCACTTCGTGCGCCTGCGTTCCGATGCCCATGCCCAGTGGGAGATCCGCAACCTGTCGCACAGCATCACCGACCATCTGCGTGTATTCTGTCCCCACGCCACGGCATTTTTGTGCGGCAAGAGCGAGCTGCGGCCTGTTGCCGACCGCCAAAAGGATTGACAGAATCGCCGCCCCGGAAATCGATGCTCGTATCATTTCGCGTCCCTGTAGCTCAGCTGGATAGAGTGGCACCCTCCGAAGGTGAAGGTCAGGCGTTCGAATCGCCTCAGGGACGCCATTTTCCATGTACCGGCGGACGCCGATCCGCCGCAATCAACGGCGCTTCAGCGAGCGCCGCTACCTATTACCCTTTTCCCCTTTTTCCCCTTTGCCCTTTTTTAGGTAAATAATGCCCGCCGAAGTCCTCATCACCCTGGAAAACCTCTCCCAGCAGATCGGCAACAAGGTCATCTTCTCGGGATTGAACCTCGGTATCCATGCCGGCGATAAGATAGGCGTGGTGGGGGTCAACGGCTGCGGCAAGACCACCCTGCTGCGTTTGCTCAGCGCGCAGATCGAGCCCACCGAAGGCGCGATCACCCTCAAGCGCGGCCTCAAGGTCGCCTATCTGGCGCAGGACGCGCCCCGCGAGCCTGAACAGGGCGTTCTGAAATACGTTTTGCCGCCTGAGCCATTGCCCGAGGAAAGCGACGAAGAGCACCGCTACAAGGCCATCCTCACCATTCTTGGCCTGGCGGAGTTTGATAAACCGCTGCAGCTGCTTTCCGGTGGGCAGCGCCGCAAGGCCGATCTCGCCAAGGTTTTGGTCCAGACGCCCGACGTCCTGGTATTGGACGAACCCACCAACCACCTCGATCTGGACGCCATCGAGTGGCTGCAGGATTATCTGGCAGCCACCACCCAGACCGTTGTCTTCGTCACCCACGACCGCTATTTCCTGGATGCCGTGTGCAACCGCGTCCTGGAGATCGAACACGGCGCCTGCCACCTCTACGAAGGCAATTATTCCGCCTTTGTGCGCGGCAAGATCATCCGCGCCACCGATCTCCAGCGCAAGGAAACCCGCCGCCAGGCCCAACTCAAGAAAGAGCTCGACTGGTTGGGACGCGGCGCCAAAGCCCGCGCCACCAAGCCCAAAAACCATGTGGACCGGGTGCGCGAACTGATCTCCAAATCCTACCTGATCTCCAACACCGACCTCGATATCTCTTTCCAGATCGACCGCCTGGGCAAGACCATCCTGGAACTGCACAAACTGAGCAAAAGTTACGCGGGAAGGGAACTTTTCCGCGACATCGACCACCAGTTCCAGCCTCTGGAGCGGATCGGCATCCTGGGTCCCAATGGCTGCGGCAAGACCACTTTGCTGAAGATCATCACCGGCGAGGTGGAACCCGACCTCGGCAGCGTCAAAGTGGGCGTCAACACCCATTTTTCCTACTACCGGCAGGAGGACGAGAGTTTCGACCCCGGCCTCAGCGTTTACGAATACATCGCCCAATACGCCGAAGTGATCCGCACCCGCGACGGCAGCAAGGTCACGGCCGTGGAGATGCTCAAACGCTTCCTCTTCGACGGCAAGATGCAGCAGCAGAAGTTGTCTTCGCTTTCCGGCGGCGAACTCAAACGGCTCTACCTGCTCAAATCCCTGATGTTCGGCGCGAATTTCATCATCCTCGACGAACCCACTAACGACCTGGACATCCGCACCCTGGAGATTTTGGAGGACTATCTGGACGCCTTTGCCGGCTGCCTGCTCGTGGTTTCCCACGACCGCTTTTTCCTCGACCGCTGCGTGGATTACCTCTTCATCTTCGAAGGCACTGCCATCCGCAAATTTCCGGGCAACTACTCCGACTATCTACTGGTCAAAAAATACTGGCAGGAAGAGGCCGCGGAACGTAACCTGGCTATTCAGGAAGGAGGGGCGGACAAAAAACCGCAACCCGGTTTCGCGCGCCCCAAACGCTCCCAGAAAGGCCTTTCCTACAACGAACAGCGAGAATTCGACCTCCTCACCCGCGAGATCGACAGCATCGAAGCCGAGATCAACAGCTTGGAGGATTCGCTCAACGATTCCCAGTCCGGCATGACCCATCTGGATTACGCAAAGATCAACCAGACCCTCGAAAACTTGCAGTCAACCCACCAAGAGAAACTTACCCGCTGGCTTGAACTAAGCGATAAAGACAATTCCTGATATCTATCTAAAGTATCTTATCAGTTATGTATGTCTAATTTCATATCCAATATGGTTATAGCCATATTCAGAAAGTTCAAGGTCGTGCCTCGCCCTGGGGGGTTAGCCTTAATCAAGTGTCTATCAAGCCTCAATCACTTCTCTATTATAGAGGCTTGATAGAGGCTTGATAGACAAGTGATAGACGCCTAGCCGCCGGGGCGACGCCAGATCGTCATGAAGGACAGGAAGTTAGGAGTCGAGAGTTAAGAGTTGAGAGTTAAGAGTTAACCCAAAACCTTAGATAAGTATACATAACACTGTGATTTTGATGGATTTGATGAACATACTGAGGTTTTGATGGTTAGAAACACTGGCCACTTTCAAACCGAGTGGGTTGGTGTTCAGGCCATGGTATAATGATGGTGGCAGAGTCGCGTCGCCACAGTGTCCGCAGACCTAAGTTACAGGTATCAGCACTTGTCATCCCGGGCTGCCGGGGTCCCCTCTGGGGTGGCTGACCCGGGATCCAGTCTTTGAGATGGCAGATCAGACCCAATCCCTTATCAAATGGAATTCTGTTTATCCCAATTAATGCAGTAGTCTCCCGACCCTAAAAGAAAAGTGTTGCATAT
>CAYSAT010000044.1:0-24837 GCA_964429035.1 uncultured Candidatus Cloacimonadota bacterium
TATATGCAACACTTTTCTTTTAGGGTCGGGAGACTACTGCATTAATTGGGATAAATTGGCTCCCTTGCAAACAGAGTGGGTAACCCAGTGCACCCAGCCCGGTGGCAAGCCCGCTTCAGCGGGTGCAGGAAGGTAGGCGGGTGATTTATCGCCCGTGTAGTATGAACCAAACTCCACCCCATTTTCGGTCAACTCATTTCAATGAGTGCAAGACTTCAGGGGATATTCAACCAGCAACTTACACGTTCTCAAGGTCCTCATACGTGAAGTCCTGCACCGGTTGAAGCCGGTTGATCGCATAATGGCCTCTCTTGGGGCACGGGCGATTAATCACGCGCCTACCGTCCTACGCCCTCCGGGCTTACCCACCCGGTTTGGCAGAGAGCCCATGAATTGAGCAGCCTAGCCTCATGTGACGTTGCTTATCCCAGGGCGCAAAAAAGCCGGATGCTGGATCCGGCTATGATTATGATAATCAGTGCTGACTTACTTGGCAGCCCGGGCCAAACGCAGGAAATCGCCGATCAGGGTTTGCGGATCGGCGGAGCTGGAATCCGCTTTGCCCATGTATGTCTCGGTGATGCCCTGGGAAGAGATGAGCATGACGTCGTTGACGGTCTTGATGTTCATCTGGCTGATTCCCAGGGTGAAAGACGTAGCGGCGCCAAAATCCTCCACGGCATCGGCAGGGAATGTGAAGCTGCGGTCGGAGGGAGAAAGAACCTGTTCATAGGAGTCAGTGTTGTATTTCATGGAAAAAGAGCTGGCGGTCGCCACCTGGCGATCGTTGTCGTTGCTCAAAGTCCAGCTGACCTCAGCAGATTGGGAGGGATCGTAAGCAGAGGGAAAATCACCCACTGCTTCATACACGGTGCGGAGCTCAGTATCGCACATGGTATCGCCATCGATGACCAGTTTCACGTTGTAGACCTGGCCGGGATTGAGCGTGGTCTCACCCATCCAGGCTTGCCCATACTGCATCAGGGAAATCTGATCGCCGCCAACTTCAATGGCCAGCGAGTTCGGCATCACGAAGTCCGCCGTTTCGCCCAGCCAGGTGACAGATACGCCGTGGGTTTCGGTTTTGTTGTCAATCCGGCTGATACCCACGCCCCAAAGTGCGTCTGCGGGATCCGTAATGTCGTTGTCGTCGTCACAGGCTGTGACAAACAAGCCCAGGGCAATTACTGCCAGCAAGGCCAGGATGAAAAATCTGCGCATCTTGTTCTCCTTATGTTATTGTTTACTTTTGTTGCCGCAGGATCAAGCCGCCAGGTTGGACCGGCAGGATCCCGTGCCATATAAAATACTACTGAGCGAGCGTAGTAATCCCGGAGCTAAAATCATCCCGCCCCGAAAATCAGGGCGATCTCGCGACAGGCGCTTTCTTCGCTATCGGAAGCGTGGACAGCGTTTTCGGTGATTCCCTCGGCATAGAGGTCACGGATGGTTCCGCTATGGCGTTTGGCGGGATCAACTTCCCCGATCAGTTCGCGCAAGTCCGCGATTGCGTTTTCTTTGGCTACCACCAGGGCGACGGTGGCATCGGAGCACATGAAGGAAATCAGGCGGGGAAAGAACTCCTTGCCCTGGTGTACCGCGTAGAACACTCCCGCGGAATCAGGATTGAACTGAAACTCCTGCATCTGCTGCAGCTGAAATCCCGCTTCCTCCAGCATGGAAATGATGTGCCCCACATGCCGGTGCGCGACGGCGTTCGGCTTGATCAGCAAGAGGCTGCGTTGGATCATTTGGCGGGATAAACTGTCTCGATGTAATCCAGGGCGGCCACTTTGATCGCGATATCGCGGTTCAGGACCCGGCTCATTTTGATCTTGTGCATCAGGATCTCGGTCCAGATCTCAAAGATCTCGCTGGGCTTGAATTCCACGGTGGTGTATTGCTTGAGCATGTCCTGGTAAAACTCATCGCGGTCGGCATCCACGCGGGCGATGACTAGTTTCTGGCTGTCGTTGCAGACATCGTAGTCCTTGTAACGTATATCCACCACGGCATAGCCCAATTTGAGCAGATTCTCGAAATTGACCTGAAAGTCTTCAATGTTTGGCATTTCTATCTCCGGTGACTTTATTATAGTAAATTCTCTCGACAAAAATGGGGGATCCCATTTCTTGTGTTCAAGGTTTGGGTGAAAAGGAAGAAGTCAAGATAAATATTCCAGTGGTTGCTTCCAACGGTTGCGCAGACACGCTCAAAACCATCCTCCGCATGGGATTGCGGAGTTCTTCGCAGTACACAGCCACCAAGGACGGAGAAAACATGGGAATCTTCAAACTGGCCAGCGAGTATCAGCCCAGCGGCGATCAACCCGAAGCGATCGCAGAACTGGCGGCGGGAATCCGCGCCAATAAACAGCATCAGGTGCTTCTGGGCGTTACGGGCAGCGGCAAAACCTTCACGATCGCCAACGTCATCGCCCAATTCGACCGCCCCGTACTGGTGCTCTCGCACAATAAAACCCTCGCGGCGCAACTCTATGGCGAATTCAAGCAGCTGTTCCCGGAAAACGCCGTGGAATACTTCATCAGCTATTACGACTATTATCAGCCGGAGGCCTACATTCCAGGCAAGGACATCTATATTGAGAAGGACTCCGACATCAACGAACAAATCGAGAAACTGCGCCTCAGGGCTACGATGAGCTTGATGGAACGCCGCGACGTGATCATCGTGGCCTCGGTATCCTGCATCTACGGACTTGGCGTGCCGGAGGAGTACCGCGAAGCCTTGATCCGCGTGGAAACGGGGATGAAAATGGACCGCGACGAGCTGCTGCAGAAGCTGGTGGCGGCGCATTACAGCCGTAACGACATCGCCTTCGAACGCGGCGCCTTCAGGGTTCGCGGCGATATCGTGGACATCTATCCAGCGTATCTGGAGCATTGCCTGCGCGTGGAGTTTTTCGGCGACGAAATCACCCGGCTGGAAAAGCTACATCCCATATCCTACCAGAGTTTGGGTGAGGTCCACTCCTACCCCATCTATCCGGCGATCCATTTCATCATGAGCCAGGACAAGATGCAGAAAGCGCTGGCCTCGATCGAGATGGAGATGACCGAAAGGGTCAGCTTCTACCTGGCGAACCAAAAGTACGTGGAAGCAGACAGGCTGCAGTCGCGCACCAAATTCGACCTGGAAATGCTGGCCGAACTGGGTTTTTGCTCCGGCATCGAAAACTACCAGCGGCATCTGACAGGAGCGGCGCCTGGACAGCCGCCCAGCTGTTTGCTGGACTACTTCCCTCCCGATTTCCTCTTCGTGATCGACGAATCGCATGTGACCATACCCCAGGTGCATGGAATGTTTGGAGGGGACTACACCCGCAAGAAAAACCTCGTGGATTACGGATTCCGGCTGCCTTCCGCCTTCGATAACCGGCCCCTGCGTTTCGAGGAGTTCGAGAGCTACATGCGCAGCGTGATCTTCGTTTCCGCCACGCCGGCAGATTATGAATTGGGCCTCACCAACGGCGAGATCGTGGAACAGGTGGTGCGGCCAACTGGATTGCTGGACCCCGAAGTGGAGATCAAACCCATCCGCAACCAGGTGGACGACCTCATCATGCAGATCAAGCAGAGGGTGGAAAAGGAGCAGAAAGCGCTGGTAATGACGCTCACCAAACGCATGAGCGAAGATCTGACTACCTACCTGAACAACGCCGGCATCCGTGCCAAATACCTGCACAGCGAGATCGATTCCATCGAACGCGCCCAGATCATCCGGGGCCTGCGTTTGGGGGAATTCGACGTGATCGTTGGCGTCAATCTGCTGCGTGAGGGTCTGGACCTTCCGGAAGTATCGCTGGTGGCGATCCTGGACGCCGATAAAACCGGCTTCCTGCGTTCCGCCCGCTCGCTGATCCAGATCTCCGGACGCGCCGCCCGCAACGTTGATGGCAAGGTGGTTCTGTACGCGGACGAGATCACGGACGCCATCCAGAAGACCCTTTCCGAGACCAACCGACGGCGTGCCAAACAACTGGAATTCAATGCCACCCATGGCATTACACCGCAAACCATCAGCAAGACCATCGAACAAATCATGCAATCCACCGCCATCGCAGAAGGTTACGCCTCGATCGACAAGAGCGGGGAAAAAGAGGAAAAACCCAGCAAAGAAGACTTTTTCCAGTATCTGGACCTGGACAACAAGGACAAGTTGCTTGACCTGCTGCGCAAAGAGATGCGGCGGGCCGCTTCCCGGCTGGATTTCGAACGGGCCGCGGAACTAAGGGATAAGATCTCCGATCTGGAGGGAACTTAGGCTGGGATTAGAGGAATCTGAATACAGGGTTTGATAAAAGAGAACGCAGATTCAGAGGAAAAGGGGGATTAAAGGATTGAACTAGAACCAGATATGCAAATACAACACAGAGTCTTTATTGTTTTCCTCGTTTTGCTCCGGTTCTTTAAATCCTCTTTTTCGTTCAAATCTGCGTTCTCTTTTTGAGCCTACATCACGGGAAATGGAGTTTAACGCCCAAGGGCCGATGGTCGGAGATCTGGTCGGAATAGTTCTGCCAACTGCCTAGATACTCCTCGACATTGATCACCCGGCACTCGCTATCGGTATTCTCCCAAGCGTCAAACAGCTCGTTGCTGAGGAGGATATGGTCGATGTGGGAAAGGTACGAGGGGTAGGAAACCGTGCTGTAAGTGGGATTCTGGGCGATTTCCATGTCCGCGAAGAGGTACTCCGCCGGTTTATCCAGAAAGCTCAGGAATACGTTGTACTCAGCCGGTTCAGCGATCTGGTCGTTCATATCGCCCACCACCACGACCTTTTCCGCCGAAAGGTTGTCCACGATATATTGGTCCAGCATCTGGCAGGCCAGGCGCCGCCGGTATTCTTCATCCCAGGGGTCGGTTTCGTCGATGTGGTTATCCCCAAAGGCCTTCAGATGGTTGTCGATGATCACCACATCCTGGCCCTGCCAGGTGATATCCAGCACGTAGGGAGGGCGGGGAAAGGGGTTGCTGTCTTCGTTGAAGATGGTAAAGTCGGCGTTAACTTGCACCGTGCGGGTATCGTAAAGATAGGCCAGGCGATAAGTGCTCGTGGCGTTGTAAACGCAGGCCTCATAATGCGGAATCAGGTTGGCCAGGCTGATAAAGGCGCTGTAATCCATGATCTCCTGAAAGGCGATGACGTCGGCCTGCAGCTGCGGAACGATCTGCGCGATGGTCTGGATGCCCGCTTCCGAAAGGGGAAAAGTGCGCAGATTCCAGGTGATTATTTCCAAAGACTCCGCCGAGCCGAATTCCAACACGGCGTCATCGGGCGGATTGGTCAGATTGGTGTTAGTTCCGCAACTGGCCAGAAAAAGCCCGCATATTACCAGCCACAACGTGGCGCTCAGTTTATTCTTCATTGATCCTTTCCTTACTAGAGAGATAGTTTTTTATGCAAGAACACAGCCAAAGCGCGACTAATCTTCCAATTAGCTCCGCGTTACGGAATGTTTCTTGCATAGGTCTTGGCCAGACTTATGGGAGGAAAGACATGAGACCATATCTTTTAACCGCTATCTTGCTGGCGCTGAGCGTGTTGTACGCTCTGCCCACCGAGCAATACCTGAATACGCCAACCGGGTTGAACGCCCGGCTGGAAAATATCCGCCTGGCGCCCATTGATGATGCCGACGCCGCTGCCGAAGAATTTCCTCAGGGCGGACTGATCTCCAAAACCTATGCCCTGCCGTTCCAATCCGTGGAATTGCAGGTGCAGTCGCTGCAGTGGAACGTCTTTGACCAGAGCGGGAATTTCCTGTACACGGAGCAGAACCGCGGCATCGACGCCCTGAGCATCGGCAACAGCTTCACGATGCGCGAGATGCAGGGCTTCACGGTGCTCTTCCAGACCCAATTCGTCGAGGGGGAACACATCCGGACCCTGAAGGACGTGGAATTCACGCTCAGCGGATCGACTCCGGTCAGCCTCCCCACCAGCGTCTCCCCCGCCTTCATCGCTGCCTACCAAGAGCTGGCTGACAATTACGAAACCTCGTATTTGCGCGACCTGCCGGTGTCCCGTCCCAAAATGCTCATCATCAGCCACTCCAACCTCGCCAACTATCAGACCGAGTTCGTGAAATGGAAACGCTCCCAGGGTTTCGACGTTTACGTGGCCTATAAGTCGGCAATCGGCACCACGCTCGACCAGTTCAAAGCCTTCATCCTGAGCCACTACCAGCAGTATCATTGCGATTACCTGCTGCTCTTGGGCGACGTGACCAATCAGGGTTCCTATACCATCCCCACGGCTTTTTATCCCTCGCCCGAATATGCAGAGAACGACGCCGACGACCATCAGTACACTCTTTTGGAAGGTGACGACTATTTCCCGGAAATGCTGGCAGGTCGGCTTTCCTTCAACGATATCTCCGAGTTCATGACCATGGTGAACAAGTCCGTTTCCTACGAAAAGACGCCCTATATGGCCAATACCGCCTGGATGACGCGGGGTTTGGCAGTGGCGGGAAACTATGCCGAAGGCGGCTTGCGGCCGATTACTCCGGTGCAGATGTCCCGCTGGCTGCGCAGCAAGATGCTCGATTACGGATACGCGGCTGTGGACACGGTTTTTTACCCGCCAACCTATCCGGGAACCTCGAACATCGTTTCCTCAATCAACCAGGGAGTGCAGTTCGTAAGTTATCGCGGCTGGGGCGACGCCAACGGCTGGCATTATCCTTCTTTCCATATACCGGATTTGAACACCACGGTAAACGGACCCAGGATGCCGGTCGTCTTTTCCATAGTCTGCAACACCGGCGATTTTGCCAACTCGGTTAATCCCAGCTTCGGCGAGAAGTGGATGCGCATGGGCAGCACGGCCCAACCCAACGGCTGCGTGGCTTTCGTGGGACCTTCCGACCTGCATACCAAGACCCGCCTGAACAATTCCATCTCCAGCGGAGCCTTCCGCAGCATCTTCGACTACGGCGTGCGCGGATTCGGTTCCAGCGTGCTGATGGGCAAGATCGAGCTATATAAGAACTTCCCCAACGACATCGCCCCGAACCAGTATGTGGCCTTTTACTACCACGTGTACAACATGCAGGCCGACCCCAGCCTGAACATGTGGGTGCTGGTGCCTGAAACCATCAATGAAAACGTGATCGACGGCGGCCTGGATTTCGCCCAGAGCGCTTCGCACATCCGCATCAACGCTCCGGCCAATGAAGGGGCGATCGTTTCCGGAACCAAGAACGGAACCGATTTTACCTACGGCAAGGTCCAGAACGGATTCGCCATCCTGCCCATCGACCCGGACCAAACCGGAAGCCTGGAAGTGACCTTCACCCAGCCTGATTTCGTACCCCTGGTCAGAACCCTCACGCCGTCTGAACCTGCCGGCATCGGTGTGGTCTCCAACAACGCCACGGGCATGGTTCTGCATCCCAACAGCACTTTCAACGCGGAACTGACGCTCAAGAACTTCGGAACTGCCAGCGCCAGCATTAGTGATCTGGCCATCGGCGCCACCCAAAACGCCCAGGTCAACTACCAGCACACCGATTTCAGCATCGACGCCGGTGCCACGCACACCATCAACTTCGCGATCAGCGGATCCAGCGCGATCCAACCCCGCGAACCCATCACCATCACCTTGAACGGCACCAATCCCGCCTTCAGCCAGATGTTCCAGATGTGGGGCGGCGGCGCGGAATTCACGGTGATCGGTGTAAATGGGACCTTCCCCATTGGCCAGACCTCGAGTGTAACATTTAACATCAAGAACACAGGTTCCTCTGCCCTGTTAAATGCGACTGCGCAGGTCGTTTCACTCACTGAAGCTGCCACATTCCCCGCGGCGCCAATAACTCTGGGCGCTATCAGCGTCGGATATGAAATCTCTGTCACAACCAACATCACCGTGGCAAGCGGAGCCTGGAATGGCCGTAATCTGCCTATGAAACTCATTATCAGCGACAACGGATATTCCACCCTGGTGTTCTGGACTCTGACCGCCGGAACGGCCGCCGCCACGTCTCCCACTGGTCCTGACGAATATGGTTATTTCGCCTACGACAGCTTTGATGCCGGATTCGCGCAAACGCCCGCCTATCAATGGATCGAGACCGATCCAGCCCTGGGAGGTTCGGGAACGGTGTGGGAGATCATGGACGACGGCTCGCTGATCGTCGATCTGCCTTTCAACTTCAGGTTTTACGGCCACGACTACAACCACGTGACCATGTGTTCCAACGGCTGGATTTCGCTATTGCCCACCGACATGGAGGATTTCTACAACTGCTACATCCCCGCCGCCTTGGGTCCCTATGCGATGATCGCACCTTATTGGGACGACCTCAAGGGGATGAAAACTGGCGTGGACAATGAAGGCAACGGCATTTTCAACAACATGCGCCTGATCCGGTGGCACGATGCTGCCAACAACCGCTATATCGTGCAATGGAACGACGCCTACAACCAATACAACATCGACCTGTTGGACGAAGCGTCGCTGGAGAAATTCCAGATCATCCTTTACCCCCAAACAGGAAGGGATGGCGACATCGTGTTCCAATACCACACCGTGGACAATCCCGGCACCACCACCAATTACTGCACCGTGGGCATCGAAAACCACACCCAGACAGTGGGGCTTTCCTATTCCCACTCCAATTTCTACCCGCCCACGGCAACACCCTTGCAGGCTGGATTGGCGGTTAAATTCACCACCATTCCGCCCGACAGTTACGTCGCCAACGACGATCCGATCCTCGCCGCGCCGTTCCACCTGGCGCAGAACTACCCCAATCCCTTCAATCCGGAGACCACGATCTCCTTCAGCTCCAGGGATGGCGGAAACGCCCGCTTGGCCATCTATAACATGAAGGGCCAATTGATCCGCACGCTGCTGGATGCCGAGGTTAATTCCGGTATGCACAGCGCCGTCTGGAATGGAACCGATGCTCAGGGAACGGCGGTGAGTTCGGGACTATACCTATACCGGTTGGATCTGAATGGCCAGACCCAGATCCGCAAGATGCTGCTGATGAAGTAAACCTGATCCTTCATACTAGACCGAGGCGGAGATGCAAGTCTCCGCCTTTTCATTATGGCTCCCCTGCGGTCAATGCCTGATCAGTTCTCGCGGCAGGCTTTCATCCCCGAAAACAACTCGCCCAATACACCCCTTACTTAATTGGGCATGTATTGGGCGAGTACAAGGCTGGGAAAACCGGCGGTTCTGAGGCTGTGGAAACAGCCTCAGGTTAAGGAATGAAGCTGGTTGGCTATAGCCGGGAATACATCATAGGGTGAGGCTCAGCGCGTGATCCAGGTCCGCGATGAGGTCGTCCACATCCTCGATGCCCACGGAATAACGGACCAGATCGTCCGTGATCCCGGCGCGCAGTTTGGCCTCCGCGCACACTTTGGCATGGGTCATCGAAGCCGGATGCTGGATCAGGGTTTCCACCCCGCCCAAGGAAACGGCCAGAGCGGCGAGAGTAACGTTATCCATCAGTTTCTTGCCGGCTTCGAATCCACCCTTGAGTCCGAAACAGATCATCGCCCCGGGCCCTTTCTGCTGCTGCTTCGCGAGGCCATGCTGGGGATGCGAAGGCAAGCCGGGATACTTGATCCAGGCCACAGCCGGATGATGTTCCAGAAACTCGGCGATCTTCATCGCGTTAGCCATCGCGCGCTCCATCCTGATGCCTAGGGTCTTTAAGCCCCGGATCACCAGAAAGGCCTGGTGCGGATCCATGTTCGGCCCCATGCTGGTCATTACGTTGTACAGCAGCTTGTGGTCGGATTCGGTCTTGGCGACGATCACTCCACCCACCACATCGGCATGGCCGTTGATGAATTTGGTGATGGAGTGCAAAACGGCGTCGGCTCCCAAGGCCAAAGGCTGCTGCAGATACGGCGAGCAAAAAGTGTTGTCCACCACCAGTTTTATCCCTCTGCCGGCGCAGAGCCTGGCACACGCGGCAATGTCGGTGATGGCCATGGTGGGGTTGGCTGGCGTTTCGATGTACAGCAGTTTGGTGTTGGGGCGCAGCGCGGCTTCCACCTGGGCCAGATCGCTGGTGTCCACGAAACTGGATTCCACGCCAAAACGGGAAAAGTGTTTTTCCAAAACGCTGCGTGACGCGCCATAAACGGCGTCCGTGGAAACTATGTGGCTTCCCGCGGAAAGAAAGGCCAGGTAAACCGTGGTCACGGCAGCCATGCCGCTGGATGTGGCAATGCCTCCAAAACCGCCTTCCAAGGCCGCCATGGCGTCCTCGAGCACCCTTACGGTGGGATTGCCCAGCCGGGTGTAGATATAGCCGTCGCTCTCGCCGGCAAAGCAGTCCGCTCCATTCTGGGCGTTCTTGAAGGTGAACGTGGAGGTTTGATAAATTGGCGGAATCACCGCGTTCAGGGCATCCGGTCTTTGCCCCGCGTGGATCAGCAGAGTGCCGAATTTGGCGTCTTTATTCATGATTTTGCTCCTGTGGAAGGACCGGGCAAGAATGGGAACTCCCATTGCAACCGGGTCGATCGTTTTGCTTGGTTGTAGGGGGTATGGAAAGGCGTTTTCTGTCAACTGCAAAATGGCCAGGTTTGCCCTTTAGCCTGTTCCAGCCTGGCCTTGCAGTAATGCCGCTTTCATTTCTCTGCTAGTGGAGTTTGGTATTTTCCAGGTAAGAGCAGGCGGAATATTTTTTGGGCCAGGAAATGGGCGAACCGCATTTTTCTATTGACACAATCGCCGCTTCCCCTGCGTATTCGCAACACAGATTTTGCGATTGCGAGGTGCCAGCCATGCGGATGGAAGAGCTCAATTACTTTTACAACAAATTCAAGTTCGGCGAAGACATATTCCACCAGTTGATGCAGCGGCGGGTACGCGACATCCTGCTGGTATCCACGTTTTACGACGCCTTCATCTTCGAGCAGGATGGGCGGCTTTCGGAGCAGATCTTTGGTGAGTACCGGCAGTTGAATCTTACTACCGCGCCCCGCATTACCAGCGTTCCGACGGGCGCCGACGCCCTTGCCAAACTGCGGGAACGGAGTTTTGACCTGGTGATCACGATGATGCGCATCGGCGAAACCGGGCCATTCCAACTGGCAAAACTGATCAAGGCCGACTTTCCGGACCTGCCTGTATTGCTGCTGCTCAACGTTGCTTCGGACTACATCATTTGGGAAAACCATCCTGAAGACAAGCGTTACATCGACGATGTTTTCCTCTGGAACGGCGACACGAAACTGTTTCTGGCGATGGTGAAAAACATCGAGGACAGGATGAACGTGGATTTCGACACCACGCACGGCCTGGTTCGCGTGATCCTCCTGGTGGAGGATTCCGTACATTACTACTCGATGTTCCTGCCTTCATTGTACAGCGCGATCATGCGCCAGACGCAGAAACTGATCGAGGAAGAGGTGAGCGACATCAACAAGCGCCTGCGCATGCGCATCCGGCCCAAGGTGATCCTCGCGCATGATTACAAGGAGGCGATGGAAGCCTATCACAAATACAAGGATTATCTGCTCTGCCTGATCTCGGACGTCCGCTACAAGATCGATGGCGAGATCGATCCCCAGGCCGGGATCAAACTGATCCGCCACATCAAGATGAACAACCACGACCTGCCCATGATCCTGCAATCCTCAGAGGAACACAACGCCGCCAACGCCGAAGAATTGGGCGTGCATTTCCTTTCCAAGAATTCCAAAAACCTCTTTGCCCAGTTGCGCAACTATATGGTTTACAACCTCGGATTCGGCAACTTCGTGTTTCGCAACAACGCCGGCGAAGTGATCGACGAAGCCGCCAACATCGCCGAGTTTGAGGAAAAGATCCTGCGCGTACCGGAAGAATCGGTGGTCTTCCACAGCAAGTTCAACCACTTTTCAAACTGGCTGATCGCGCATGGAGAAGTGCAGATCGCCAAACGCATCCGGCCCATGCAGATCGAGGATTTTGCCAGCAAGGAAGAGTTGCGGCAGTTTCTGCACCACACTTTCCGCACCGTGCGCATCGACAAGAACCGGGGCAAGATCATCAATTTCGACGCCGTCTCGCTCACGGAAATGAACCAGATCATCAGGCTGGCGGAAGGTTCGCTGGGCGGCAAAGGGCGCGGGCTGGCCTTCCTCAACGCCCTGCTCGTGACCATGGATTTTGAGAAAAAGTTCACGGACATCAGCATCTCCCTGCCCAGCACCGCCATCATCGGCACCAACGAGTTCGACCGCTTCGTGGAATCCAACGAGATCCTGGAGCGGGTGCAGGGCAAGACCGATGAGGAAATTGACGCCATCTTCATCAGCGGTACGCTCTCGCCGCTGCTGGTCCAGCGCCTGGAGATCTACCTGGACGGAGTCCACTATCCCATCGCGGTGCGCTCTTCCAGCCTGCTGGAGGATTCGCAGGCCCAACCCCTGGCTGGAGTTTACCGCACCTTCATGCTGCCGAACAACCATCCGGACAAGATGTACCGCTTGAGGCAACTGATGGACGCCATCAAGCTGGTGTTTTCCTCCGTGTACCTGAGCGACGCGCGCAACTTCCTGGAAGCCCTGAATTTCAAGGCGGAAGAGGAAAAGATGGCGGTCATCATCCAGGAAACGGTCGGCTCTCTCAAGGGCGAAAACTACTACTATCCGCATGTTTCCGGCGTGGCGCAATCCTACAACTTTTACCCCACCAGCTACATGCTGCACACCGATGGGATCGCCAACGTGGCGTTGGGCCTGGGCAAATCGGTGGTCGAGGGCAAACTTAACTTCCGTTTCTGCCCCAAATATCCGGAGACCGAGATGCTGCCCCAGACTGAAATGGTCCGCTCCGCCCAAAAGGAATTCTACGCTCTGGATTTGGCCCTGAACGATTTCGACCTTACCAAGGGCGAGGAGATCACCCTGGCCAAACTCACGCTCAAAGACGCCGAGAAGCATGGCGTACTGCGCTACCTGGCCTCAGTTTGGGATTACGAAAACTACCGCCTGACCGATAACCTGGAGGAACGGGGCTTGAAAGTCCTCACTTTCTCCGGCATCCTCAAATACAACTACTTCCCCCTGGCCAAGATC
This sequence comes from uncultured Candidatus Cloacimonadota bacterium, assembly GCA_964429035.1. GTDB lineage: Bacteria > Cloacimonadota > Cloacimonadia > Cloacimonadales > Cloacimonadaceae > Syntrophosphaera. Next base: position 13,068 of record CAYSAT010000044.1, read on the forward strand.
GTGGAGGAACTTCTGGAAATCGGCGAGATCGCCCTGGGCATTCCCGTGGAGATCGAATTTGCCGTCAACCTCGATTACAACGAGGAATACAACCACAAGCCCACCTTCTACATCCTGCAGGTGCGTCCTCTTTCCGTAAATACGGACGCCTACAGGATCGACCCCGCCAGCCTGGATAAAAGCCAGCTCCTGATGTATACCGAACACGGCATGGGTAACGGCGTGATCAACGAACTCACCGATATCATCTACCTCGATCCGCGCAGATTCGACAAGACGAAAACCATTGAGATGCAGGAGGAGATCGAACGCTTCAACGAAAGCATGGCCAGGCAGGGCAAGCGCTACATCCTGATCGGACCAGGGCGTTGGGGTTCGCGCGACAAGTTTTTGGGCATCCCGGTGCGCTGGCCGCAGATCAACCGGGCCAAGGTCATACTGGAGACCGGGCTGCGCGACTTTATCGTGGAAGCCTCGCAGGGAACGCATTTCTTCCACAACCTGGTGGCGATGAACGTGGGTTATTTCACGATACCCTTCGTGTCCAGCACGGATTTCGTGGATGTGGACTGGCTGTATCAGCAGCCTGAGGTGGAGCGCGGATCGTATTTCGTCCATCTGGAATTCGACCACCCGCTGGTTGTCCGCATGGACGGCAAGACGGGCATGGCCGTGATCCACAAGTGACGCGGCGGACAGGCAGGAAAACCATGAACAGAGATTTGGCGGGATTTTGAGATGATCGCATCCAATTACTGGTCCAACGAACTGGAACTGCTCGATGCCATGATGCCCTACCGGGTACAGCACATCCTGATGGTCGCTTCGCTCTACGATTCCTTCGTGTTTGAAGTGGACGGATTTCTGGCGGAACAGGTGGCCGAGGACTTTCACCTGATGAACCTGACCACCCAGCCTTCCATCTATCATTCCTCCTCGCTGGAAAGCACCATGAAGCTTCTGGAACTGGAGCAGATCGACATTATCATCATCCACCTGGCTTCGATGCGCTCCATCGCTTTGGACCTGGTGGATTCGATCAAGAAACTCAAGCCTGAATTGCCCATCTACTTTTTGTTGGGCGCACCGCAGGACCTGATGTTCATCGAAAACCACCTGAACGAGTTGCGCGGTGTCCAGGATTTCTTTTATTGGAACGGTGACTCCAAACTCGTGCTGGCCATTATCAAGCAACAGGAAGCGCTGCGCAATATCGAGCACGACACTCAGCTGCTGCCTGTGCCCATCATCCTGGTGGTGGAAACCTTCATCCCCTATTTTTCGCAGTTTTTGCCCCTCTTGCAGGAACAGGTCATGCTCCTCAACCAGGCCGTGATCCTGCGCGAACACCAGGACGTGAACAAGAGCCTCTACATCAACGCCAGGCCACGCGTGATGCTGCTGCACGGTTACGACGAGGCGGTGGCTTTCTACGAGAGAAACTCCGCTTACATCATGGGCATCATCAGCAACGTCAATTACCACTATCTGGGGCAAACCCACAGGGACGGCGGCCTGCATTTTCTGCAGTACATCCGCAAACAGAAGCCCAGCCTGCCTTTCCTGCTGCAAAGTTTCAACCCCATGTACCACGATATCGTCACCAGCAACGAAGGCGAGTTCCTTTACAAAGACCTGCCTGGTCTGAAGGTCCGTTTGCGGCGCTGGCTGGAAAACGAGATTGGCTTTGGCAAATTCATTTTCCGCATGCCCGACCAGAGCGTCGTCGCCGAAGCGGAATCGCTGATCGGGCTGGTGCACCAGATCAATTCCGTGCCGGACGCCAGCCTGCTATTCCACTACCAGAACGGCCATATCTTCAACTGGCTGCGCACCCATGCCGAGCTTGCTTTGGCGCATTACACCGATAAATTCCGCGATATTGGCGAAGCCGGGCTGCTGCGCGAACGCCTCAACGAAGTCTTCGAATCCCTCATTTCCTACCGCAGAAGAGAAAAGATCCAGGAATGGAACAGCGAAAGCGACTTCCACCTGAACCTGATCTACAAGGTGGGCAACGACTCCATCGGCGGCAAAGGACGCGGCCTGGCCTTCCTCAACGTCGTTTTAAACCGCTACAGCAACATCACTGAGAAATATCCCGAAGTCCAGATCAGCGTACCCGTGGCGGCAGTCCTGGCCACAGGCGTTTTTGACGAGTTCATCGCCTACAATCCCGCTCTGGCCGCGCTCACCGATGAAGACAACATCAGCGACGAGGAGATCGACTCCCTGTTTCTGGCCAGTTCCTTGCCGCCCCTGGTCTTTCCCGTGATCGAGCAGATCATCGCCCAGGGCTCATTCCCTCTGGCTATCCGTTCGTCCTCCATATTGGAAGATTCCATCGCCAACCCCTTCGCCGGGGTCTTCCGCACCTATCTCATCCCCAATAGCAATCCCGACCCGCAAATCCGCCAGCAGCAACTGGTGCAGGCCATCAAACTGGTCTATTCCTCCATGTTTCAGAAATCGGCCCGGGTTTATCGCGAGAAACTGCATATACCCTCGCGGGAAGAGAAAATGGCGGTGATCATCCAGAAAGTAGCCGGTTCCAGCCACGCGGAGCAGTTTTACCCCCTGGTTTCCGGAGTCGCGCAATCCTACAACTTCTATCCCGGAACCAACATGGCGCATGAAGACGGCGTGGTGACCCTTTCCACAGGCTTGGGCAAAACTGCCGTGGAGCGCGAACGCACCTTCGCTTTCTGCCCCCGGTATCCCAATAAGGACATGTTCAAGGCCACGGATATCGTAGAGGCGGCCCAACGCCATTTTTACTCCATCAATCCAGCCCTCACGGAGTTCGATCTGATCAGCGGGGAGAACGCCTCACTGGAAAAGGTGCGGATCAACCAGAAACTCTGCGAGACCAGCCTCAGCCTGCTCTCTTCGGTCTGGGACTACGAAAACAAGGAATTCAAGGACGGGCGCCATATTCCCGGGCCGAGGGTGATCACCTACCGCAAGCTGCTGCATTTCGCGGAATACCCGCTCGCCCCGATCATCCGCGACCTGCTGCTCCTGGGACGCGAAGTCCTGGGCTGCGAGATCGAGATGGAATTCGCCTTCGACGTCGATGACCAGAGCGGCCTGGCCGCCTTCCACCTCTTGCAGGTCCGCCCCATCGCCGTCAACATCCATCAGTATTCCCAACCGCTGGACACCTATGTGGAGCAAAAGCAGGACCTGATCGTTTTCTCATCTTACGCTTTGGGCAGCGAGATCAACGAAGATCTGGACACCATCATCTTCATCCCGCCCGAACGCTTCGACATCGTCAAAACAGAGGAAATGGCGCGGGAACTGGACGCCCTCAACCAGGATATGCGCAACGGCAACCTCAAATATGTCTTGATCGGACCCGGGCGTTGGGGCTCCAGCGACCGCTTCCTGGGGATTCCCGTCAATTGGAGCCAGATCTGCAACGCCCAGATCATCGTGGAAGTGGTGCTGCCCAACATGTCCATCGAAGCCTCGCATGGTTCCCACTTCTTCCACAACCTGTTTTCCATGAATGTCGGCTACCTCACAGTCTGGGATAAGGCCGCAAACGACTATCTGGCTTGGGATTACCTGGCCGGACTGGAGACCGTGAAGCAAGGGGAATACTTCCAGGTTAAAAAAACTCCCCGGAATATGAAGTTTTTATTTGACGGGAAAAACGCCGTCATAATTAAGTAAATTTCCTGCGCCCGGTCATCAGGTTATGACCACAAATCATCTGGTAGAGGGCTCGCAGGCTATGGACTGATACAACAAAATTAGATAAGCGTGTTAAATAATACCATGGAGGTATGTTAAATGACAAAACACGAATTTCTCCATCAAGTATCCGCCAAAAACGCTGACCAGCCGGAATTCATCCAAGCGGTCACAGAAGTCGTCGAAACAATCTGGGACGTTTATGAATCCAATCCCCAGTACACGAAAGCCAAGATCCTGGACAGGATCGTCGAACCTGAACGGGTGATCATTTTCCGCGTTCCCTAGCAGACCGACAGCGGCGAAGTGATGGTCAACCGCGGCTACCGCATCGAATTCAACAGCGCCATCGGCCCCTATAAAGGCGGCTTGCGCTTCCACCCCAGCGTAAACCTGGGCATCCTGAAGTTCCTCGGTTTCGAGCAGATCTTCAAGAACAGCCTCACCACCCTGCCTATGGGCGGCGCCAAAGGCGGCTCGGACTTCAATCCCCGCGGACGTTCCGATGAGGAAGTCCAGCGTTTTTGCCATTCCTTCATGCTCGAGCTCTACCGCCACATCGGCCAGTTCACCGACGTCCCGGCAGGCGATATCGGCGTGGGCAAGCGCGAGATCGGCTTCATGTATGGCATGTTCAAAAAGATCACCAACGAAGTGACCGGCGTGCTCACCGGCAAGGGGTTGGAATGGGGCGGCAGCCTGATCCGTCCTGAAGCTACGGGATATGGAACCGTCTATTTCGCCGAAGAGATGCTCAACACCAAGAAGGAAGGCATCGAAGGCAAGACTGTCCTCGTTTCCGGCTCCGGCAACGTCTCCCAATACGCCATCCAGAAGGTCAACCAGCTGGGCGGCAATGTGGTCACCGCGTCCGATTCCGACGGCTTCATCCACGATCCCGACGGCATCAAGGGCGAAAAGTGGGACTACCTGATGGAACTGAAGAACGTCCGCCGCGGCAGAATCAAAGAATACGCCGATGAATTTGGCGTGAAATACTACGAGGGAGCGCGCCCCTGGGGCATTCCCGGCCAGATCGCCCTGCCCTGCGCCACTCAGAACGAGATCAACGGCGAAGAGGCCAAAACTCTCATCAAGAACGGCTGCATCTGCGTTTCCGAAGGCGCCAACATGCCCACCACCCTGGAAGGTGTGGAAGTGTTCCTCGGCGCCAAGATCCTCTACGGGCCTGGCAAAGCGGCCAACGCTGGCGGTGTTTCCACCTCAGGGCTGGAAATGACCCAAAACTCCATGCGCATTTCCTGGACGCGTGAAGAAGTGGACGAAAAACTGCACGGCATCATGAAAGCCATCCACGCCCAGTGCTTGAATTATGGCAGGGACGGCTCCTTCGTGAACTATGTGAAAGGCGCCAACGTAGCGGGATTCATCAAGGTCGCCAACGCGATGATGGATCAAGGCCTGATCTAAAACCTCATTCCACGATAATAAAAGGGAAGGTGAGTATCCGTATTCACCTTCCTTTTTTTTAAGGCTCAAGTTCAATTATGGTGGGTAAATCGGATTGCCTGCAAGAGAATGGTCTCCAGAGAATAGCCCCTCGGGGGCGAACTAAGCAAAGCCCACAGTGGAGCGCAGCGGAACTGTGGGTCTGGCCGAAAACGATACACTAAGCCCCTTGGGGGCGACACAAACAACTCCTGGTGATTGTATCGCCCCCGAGGGGCTAACCCCATTATTGTTCACATATACCCACAGTTCCGCTACGCTCCACTGTGGGCTTCGCATTTGGCGCCCCCAAGGGGCTTACCCACTCTAATTGAACTTGAGCCTTTTTTAATCGGCTATTGTAAAAATTCGGAACACTGCGTTCACCTGCAAACCCTTGTTCTCTGTCCCTCCGTCCCTCTGTTTTGGAAAATCTTTCTCTTGCGCCCTCTGTGGTATAAAACCCCTGTGAACATAGCGTTCCGGCCATTCCAGCCCTCATTTGATGATAACGAACTTACCCACCTTGGTCTGCTTATTGGCTTTGTTCTCCACCGCATAGAGATACACACCTGGGGCGATGATCTGCCGGTGTTTGGAAAGCAGGTCCCAATCCTGCATTCCGCTGGCGGCAAGCCCTGAGGTCGCGGCTTTGGAGACCGTGATCACGTCCGCCTGGTAAGCGCCGTCGTGGTCCAGTTCCCGCACCAGATCGCCCGCCAAAGTATAGATGCGGATCTTGCAGCGCTCCGGCAGATTCACGAACCACAGGCGCCGGCTCTTGTCGCCCTGGCTGTCGTTTTCCCGGCGGCCGTCGAATTTGCTGCGCCCCAGATAGGGATTGGGGACCACGTAGATGTTGTCCATCGCTGTCTTGGCGAGGGTGCCCGGGAAAAAGACCAGCATGTTGGCATCGCTGTCGCGCCCGGTCTCCAGGAAATTGAGGTCGTTGGAAGGGATGCCGCGGTCATAGGCTGTAACAGCCACATAGTACTCCATGCCTTTGCGCGGATAAAGGATGCTGGCGGTGTAACACCGCCTTGCCAGGCGTTTGTTGCGCAGATCCCAAAGCGCCAGCGTATCTCCAGGCGCAGTGGGGATCGCCACCTGGCCGCCCAAACCGGGCAAGGGGATCATTTTGGTATCGTAGAGCTGGTAAAACACATCCTCGCGCAGCTCCGGATGCTTGAACAGCCTGGCTTGCAGCCTCTGGATCAGCTCATCTGGCAATCCCGCGTTATCGAGCGCGATCTGCTCCGCCTGCGCCTCCAGTTCCTCGCTCCAATCCACCCCTGGGTCATAAATGGGAAAGCCGAAGAACTCATCCGTGCCATTGGGCGCCAGGAAATAGTTTTCGTCATAACGGGTGTATTTGCTGTACTCAGCTGATTGCGCCCATTGGTTGGGATTGGGCAGTCCCTTTTCAGCGCCCAGATAGCCGCCGAAATCCACGAACAGCGAGTCGGCGTGCGGGCTGTTCCAATTCACCGTATAATCCGCCAAATCCCTGGGCGTGTCAGCTTTGTCCCAGCGCTCGATCATCGACCAATCTTCCTGCGAACCGCTGCCGCTTCTGCCCCACACCGTGTAGCCCTGGAAATCGTGGCGCAGCCTGTATCCGGTGTAGGGATTCACGATGGCGTTCAAGTTAAACTGGTAAGTGGGGTCATTCAGCCGGGGTTGGAATTCGGGAGGAAAACCGCTCCAGTCCACCCAGAGCGGATCGCTGTCCAGTTGGGGTTTATAGGCCGGGCTGTCCGGATCCTGCCAACCTATGATGCCCGTGCTGACGGTTTTGAAATCGTAGGAAAACTCGCTGCGGTTGTCCCAAAAGAGGTCGATGCGGTTGCCGTCATCCGCCAGTTCGGCATATAGTTTCGGGATCGTGGGCGGTTCGGGCGGATTGTAATGCGGAAAGGTGTCCGGCAGCACCACGTTGACCAAAGTCTGCGCGTCGCCGTAGATCTCTTTCGCCCAGCGCGCAGTGCGTTTCAGGTCCTCTTTGCTGTCGCCGGGAAAGATCGCCACCACGATCTTCATCGTCCGTCCCGGAGCCAGGTTCCACCTTTTGGTATAGACCCCGTTCTCCGTTTCGTCGTAGGCGGCAGTGCCGGGTTGCGCGCCGTAAAAGGAAAAGAGGAATCTGGTATCCGTGGGCGAAGGCTGCACGAACTCCGTGAGGTCGTCTTGATCCGGCCGCAGGGGTTGATACCTGGTTTCATCGGGATTCCGGCCCGTGAGCAGCCAGTATTTTTCGTTGGCGGTCCGGCGTGGCGCGTAACTGAAGGAATAGGGATTGTAATCGTCCGGGCCGTCGTCGCCCTTCCAATACCAGCAGTGGAACCTCAGCTGTTCGGGATCCGGCGTGCAGACCCGCGCGCCGATCAATCCGGGCGTGAGGCCGCCGTCCTTATCCGCGTCGTAGGTGTAGGCGAATTCGTAGCCGGTGCCCTTCACGTAGCCGGAAAGGTCGTCCTCATAGATGGCGCTCCAGGTCTGCGGCCCGCAATCGGCGTCCATATAGATGCCCATCGTGCAATCGAACAGCGTGTCCTGCGTGGATATGTTCATGTTCGTGATGTCGAACTCCACGTAGATCATGTTCTTGATGTAGTCGTAGCTCCATTGGTAGGACATCTGGCGGGTGCGGACCCTGAGCGGGTAATGGCGGTTGATGCTGCGATCCCGGCCCAGATCGCGGTCGCCGGGCGTTCCGAACGGACAGTAATCGTAATAGTAAGAGATGAAATCCTGCTCGGATACCGGCGCGCCGTCCTCATCCACGCGCAGGTCGCCATCGTCGTCGTAGGGAACGGAGAAAGCGTAGCTTGCATAGCTGCGGTCGGCGAGGTCCATGAAGCCCAGCGGAAACCAGATCTCGGAGTTGAAACCCTCGTTGATCGCGGCGTAGTTCTGCGTCTGATGGATGTGCAGTCCTCCGAAAGGCCGGAACGGCACGGGAAGTTCGAGTGCCTGCCTGAGGGGAAAAGTGTAGCCCACGAAGTCTTCGTCCACTTTGCCGTCGCCGTCGTCGTCCTCGGCGCGTTTGTGGGTGCGGGTGCTGGCCGTGGCGGTCTCGTCCATCCCGTTCCAGGCGGTGTAAAAGTCCATCGCTTCGGGATTGCCCGCCACCAACGGATTGTAAGCCGGCAGGAATTCGTAGATGTTCCATTCGCCGTCAAAACCTTCGCTCACCAGGGTGTCCACCACCGCTTTCATCCAGGGTTGCCAGTCCGCGGTGCCTTCCGCCACGGTCCCCATGCTGTCCGCCGATGGATTCAGCGCGCGCCAGTAGAGTTTCCGTCCCGCGTCGTCGCGCCGGTTGCGCTTGGCGCCGAACCACAAAGAGCCGCGGAACAGGTAGTCGATGCCGCTCCCGCCCGGATATTCCAAAGACGGGTACTTCGGGATGGCGTCGTGCCCGGAGCCGAAAAAGCCGTAGTTGCTCACCCGCAGCCAGATGTTGCCCACGTTGTGGTAGCGCGTGAGGTCGAGCCTTTTGGTGGCGGTGCCGGGATCGGAGGACGCGCAATGCAGAAGGCCGCTTCCCAATAGAAAAAACAGCCCCAGGAGCAGGAACAGATGCTTAAACTTCATGGCTCACCTCGGTGGCGGGATCTATGCGATCCACCCATGCATGAATTGCGCGTGGGCTAAATCCTGTCAACCGATTTGTTCCGTGTTTGCGCTATATCTAATGGCCAAATAGAATTTGGACCCATGACCTGCGAGAGTTGACACCGCCACCCCTGTGGTTTTTGGGGCTCAAGTTCAATTAGATCGGGAAGCCCCACCAGCCTTTGGAGTTAGTTTGACTAAGCCCTGAAAGGGCGATACAACTTAGCCCAGGGTTGAGCGAACCGGGGTCCTCGGCGGCATGCGCAGCATGGCGACGGGGTGGTAAGCGGAACCCTGGGACGTTGAACATAATTCAGAAGCGAGCCCCGGAGGGGCGACACAGCCTCATGTGCCGCCCCTCCGGGGCAAAAAAAAATTACTGTCCGCTGACCCAGGGTTCCGCTTCGCTCCACCCTGGGCTAAGTTGTGTCGCCCCTTTGGGGGCTTATTATGACGTTCTGCACCTGCTGAAGCGGGTTTGTCAACACTCTGCGAACCCTCCGGGGCTCAGAATAGAATCTCGGGTTTCGTTTCGGGGGGCTTCGCACCCACCGCTATGATCTGTCGCGCCCTCCGGGTCTCCCTCCCGGGCTAAACCTTCAGAACTTTCAGGCTTTGAGGAGCGCCTGCCTGGTTCAAACGTACCAGATAAATGCCGGAGGGGCAGGCCATGCCCTTATCGTCACGACCATCCCATACGGCCGATACCTTCCCGTTTGAACCGGGACCGGCCTCAAGCCCGCGCACTTTCTGCCCCCGCAGGTTATAGACCGAGAGCTTTGCTGAAGCAGTCGAGCGGGGCAGTTCACACTCGATGCAAAGGGACTCGGAAAAGGGATTGGGCCAGGCCTTCAGGAGTGTGACGGCAGGGACCACTGGATCGTCATTGGCAACGGAAGCAGGATAGTTGAACACATTCAGCACCGGGCGGTCATAATTGCTGATCCAGATGAGGCCGGTGCTGTCCACAAAGACGTTGCGGCAGCGCAGGTCCGCCAGGCCGGAATTGGAGGGCGTGTAGGTTTGCCAGGAGTTACCGTCAAAATGGCCCAATCCGGTACCCGCCACCCAGAGATGGCCCTGGCTGTCGAAAGTGCTGCCGAAAGTTGGCCAGCCCGGAAAACCGGGTAAACCGCTGCTATAGGTGGTCCAGAGCCCGTCTTCCAACCTGGCCAGACCGCCCTGCCTGGTAAATAAAACAGATTCACCCCAAAAATCGATATCCAGGATGGGATCAAGGTAGGAGGATGAAGGATTGGGAACGGTCAAATACTCCCATCCCTGCTCGTCCATGACGGCCACCCCGCCCCAAGGATCATATTCCTCGTGGTAATAGCTCACCCAGATGCGGTCCTGGGGGTCACATTTCACCAGCCGCACCGCTGAACTGGGGAAGGGGGCATTGCTGCTGTTCCAAACCTGCCAATTGCTGCCGTCAAAGCTGACCAGTCCTGAATCGGTAGCCACCCAGACGCGCTGCTCCGAATCGGTGGCGGGTGAGTAACAAACATTGTCCGCCAGCCCGGAATTCTGGCTGCTGTAGTGTGTCCAATTGATTCCGTCATAACGCAACAGGCCCAAATCCCCACTGATCCAGAGGATGCCGCCCACGTCCACACAGATTCCGGAAGCCTGATAATTCTGGACCGGCAGGCTGAGGGGCGACCAGGTCGCTCCGTCAAAGCGGTAGACCTTGCTCCCCATCAAAAACCACATCCCGCCATCGGGTGCCTCAATCTGATCACTTGCAATCTCATATGGATAGCCATCCAGCGAGGTGTCCAGCAGGCTAAGCTGTCCGTTGGCGATCTTCACAAAACCGTTGTCGGTGCCAAACCACACCGTCTGGTCGTCATCCACCCTCACCTTGGAGGGGACGCGGTCGCCCAGGGCGGAATTTGCGGACGTGAGACTGCCCCAATTGCTGCCGTCAAAGGTGCTGATCCCGGCCGGAGTGCCCATCCAGAGTTTGTTCGAGGCATCGAACTCGAGGCACTTGACCTCGTTGCTGAGGATGCCTGAGTTTTGGGTGTTGTACATCGTCCAGTGGCCGCTGGGGTTCCATTTGCCGAGCCCGCTTTCATGCGTCCCGGCCCAGGGCAGGTTGTTTGCATCGAAGGCAGCGTGCAGATTCTCCACCCAGTATTCCGGCGCTACCCAGGTGTAGGTGAACTGGCTGCCGTCATAGTGGACCAATGACCTGTAATAATTGCCGTTATCTTGATGACCCGCCCAGAACCAGAGCTCGCCGTTGTTGTCCAGCCTGGGATTTCTGCACTCGAAGCCGCCACCCACCCAGTCGAAACTGCTCCCGTTAAAACAGATCACTCCGGAAACATAACGGGTGATGTAGACCTCATCCGAGGCCCTCACCACCAGGTTGCCATAGACATCACCGTAGGTGGGATCGCTGTAGTTGGCCCAGCTTTGGCCGTCGTATTTAAGCAATCCATAACCCCAGGGCAACATCCAAACGTTACCTTCACTGTCGAGGTCGATACCTCTGATCAGGTTGCCCGGCAGGTCAAAGTCCGCGTGGCTGAGGCGGATGACCTGTCCGCTGGAGCGGTCAACCTTAAAAGGGGAGGTGCCCAGACACCAGAAATAGTCGTCATCCATCGCGAAGTCACGGATCACCGAGCAGTTGTAATAATTGCTCCAGTAGGCGTGCTGTGCGCCTAGCCCGCTCAAGGCGAGGATAAAGGCCAAGATCACTAAACACCTGTTCCGCATGGCTACTCCTAATCTCGTTCAGTTCCTTTGATAAGGAAGCAATAATTGTTCCATATCATAAGGTTGTAAGGGTTGCTGGCTTGATTACCGGCATGCCGAGGGGCAAAGTATGTTTTGGCTCTCATTCAGACTTGATGGGTAAGCCCGATTGTCATCCCGGGAACACGGGGTCCCCTCCGGGGTGTGTTACCCGGGATCCAGTCTTTTGATTTCATAAACCCAAATAATGCAGTAGGAATCTCCCAGTCCGATTTTCTGAACTGATTCC
>CAYSAT010000045.1:0-24474 GCA_964429035.1 uncultured Candidatus Cloacimonadota bacterium
TGTCCAGGCAGGGCAAAGGGCGACGCGGAAGTTGCCAGAATCCCTTCGGGCAACTCGATGTTGACATTCTTCAGAGAATTGTTGGGGACGGCGTTGTGGAGGGAAAAGATGAACAGCTCGGTAGTTCCGGGATCAAACGCACTTTTATTGCAGGTGATGCGCGGCCCATCCGAACGGAGATCCCTATCCGATGGGCTTTGCAGCACCGCGTCGTAGTGGATGAATTTGCCATCCAGAGATGACAAGCACAGCGGAATCTGGCGAATTTCGCCCGGTGCCAGGATTATCTCTAATTCTACCAGATCTGGCATCAATCGGGCATTGTCAAACACTGTTTTGGCAGGAAATTGGATGGCGTCCAGCATCAGGTTGCTGGTCCATATCGCGTTGCCAGGATCGCGTCTGCCCACCCAGGTGAACGTGTTTTGCCCAGCATGGCAGTAAATACGTTTCATGCTCCACAAGTTGCCTTCCGTCAGTTCGGAGATTTCATCCTGGTTCAGCCGGCAAGTCCAGACATCGTTACAGGAGGCGCTTCGGGACACATTGTAAAAGAACTCGATTTCCCCTGCTTGCAGCGCGATGAAACTCAGCTCCAGAGAGATGGAATCCGCTCCCACAGCTTGGGAGCGCAGGCAGCAGTTTCCATCGATTCCGCTGGTGTCGAAAGTCCAGTGGCTGGATTGATAGAGCCAGGGAAAGGCCTGCAGATCGCGCGATTCAAAGCTCTCCAGCGTTTTCTCTGGCGCGGCAACCAGCCAGCTATGCTGGTAGTAGCCAAGTGAGTTCAGCGCGTCCAGATGCAAGGCCGTGTGGACACTGCTCATTGGTGGGCACCCGGGTGATAACTCCAAACGAAAGGTAAGGGAATCGGCGCAGTTTGGCGCGATCGTCAGCTGGCGCGTTTCCTGTTCACTGACCAGAAGGTGGTCCAAAATCGATCCCAATACGCCGCCCAGGCCTCTCAATACGGCGCTGCCAGAGTTTCTGATCATATAGGTCAGGTCAAAGCTGTCGCCAGGATTTATCCAGTTGGGCTGGGGCGACCTGTGCAGGCTTTCGAGGACGATCACAGGGGCGTGCACCAGGTCGGAAAATGCGTAGCTCTGGCCGTCGTTGCCCACAGTGATGGTGTAATGCACAGTTGACATATCCTGGATGCCTCTGTTGACCTTGTAGGAGAGGGTTCCCTCACTTTGCTGGCCAGGCAGGATCTGGCCCAGATTTACCAGGCCGGTCAAGGGTGTCAGGTTGTCGCTGGGATCGCTGGGCCACAATTGGACGATGACGTTGGCAGCCGCGACAGTGCCTCTGTTGATTATCCGGATTGTCTTGAGGATCTCGGTTTCCGGCTCGATGAACTGGACGCTGGGCAACAAGGTCAGATCCAAAACAGCGTGATCGCCGTTGCTGTAGCAATTCAGAAAGCGCTGAAGTGGCATGCGGTTGAAGCCGCTTAAGGTGAGCAGGAAACTCTCTCCGGGTTGGGGATCATCCGCTAGATGCAGATGCGCGATTCCATCCCCGCCGGAAAAGGCGCTTGAGACCAGAACGTTGTCTTGGGAGAGCGCCACCAGGATGTCCGGCGCTCCGGCATCGATGTCCAGATTCGCGCAGTAAGGTGGCAATTCGGCAGGCAGCATGGCCAGGATTTCCTCAGCCGGCTTTGTTCTGAGAACCAGCGAGGCGTCGCCAAAGAGGTTCCAGGCCAGGAAATTGTAATCCCCGCCCTGTTCTCCATACTCGTCGATCATGCTGCAGGAACCGTTGTAACACAGGCCGCCGATGGTGTTTTTGGTTCCATTTATCAATAGTTCCATGGCATGGTCCTGCGCTTCCATTGGAGGAGCAATGCCCTGTTCCGGCGCCGCCGCATAAACCGCTATGGCTCCCCGCGCCTCTTCAGCTGTGAGGTCCCGGCTGCGCAGCAACGCTTCGGAGAGGCAGGTGCCGTCGTAGAATTGGCCGGTCCAGCAGGAAACTACATGGATGAAGGGCAGCATGCCAGTGTTGGTGAGGTTGGCGGCGTCAGTGACGGAGAATGGCGGATTGACCCAGTGAGTGGGATAACCCTCCCCGCAGTAATTGACCAAGGACCTGCCTTCATTGAGGACGTCGACCAAATCCTGCAAAGTAGCGCCTTCATTGGCGTAGATCCGGTCGACCTGGGTGTAGCCATAATCCAGAAGTTGGGCGCGGATGTTGTCCAGGTGTTCCCAGTTGTGCTCATCGTCGTCGCCCGGAATCGGAGGATTATCGGAACAAACGCCGGCAGCGCGGTTTAGCCAGGCTCCGGAGAGCGGGTTCCTTTCATAATCGAGGCTGCGTTTGACCTGGGTGTACAAATCCGCGGCGGTTTCGGCGGAAAACCTGCCTACAAAGATATCCGGGTACGCATCATCACCCGCCAATAATGTGTATAAGGCATCCATGCCGCCGGTGTTTCCGGATATGGTCGTGACCAGACAGGGCACTTGGGCGTAGTCTCCCACCAATTGGACGAAAGTCAGATTGGGGTCAAGATCATAGAGGTTTTGGATAAAGGCTTTGATCCCATCATAACTGTGGCCGGTCTGATCGGCGAAGTAAACCGTGGTGGGGATGCCTTTCTGGTTTTTCCAATCCACCCAGGGTTGGATCAATTCGGTAAACTGGAGGATCTGCGGATCGGAGCTGGGGGCAGGGCAGATGACGGCCATGGACCCGTATTCCGCCAGGTCGGCATAGCGATAAGCGAAGTTGACGAAATGCTGTTTATAGATATCGAGGAAATAGGGATTGAGTTTCCGGGCTGGCAAGGCTGAGCCTGCTGTGGCCAGATCTGCGGTCTGGATGAGGTCTACGCGCAGCTGGTCGGTTACGACGAGCTTGCCGTTTCGCACAAAAAAGGGTGTTACGGTCACCTCAATGCCCCGGATATCCCGCAGCCAATAGGGTTTGCTGAGTGCCACCGATTCCGGATTGAGCTGCAGGGAATCCGCGCCCGCGATATCGGTGGGTATTGCGTGGAAACTTGCGCGCGCGCTGTATTCGCCGGTCTCGGGCAATGCCACGTTGAACGTGATCTGGGGTAGCGACTGATTTTCTCTGGCGTATGATCCCAGCTGATGAGGGAGTTCGATCCTGCCCCGTGAGTCAAAAGTCAGGGCTCCGATATTGATCTCGATCCTGAGGGTTGTGGGGTTGATTTGCGTACAGCGCAGGCAGCTTTCTGCTTCATTCAGTTTCTTCGCGCCACCTTGGCAAAAGCCGGATAGCGCCAGGATGAGGATGGCCAGCGCCAGTGTTCTCATGCAGCCTTCTTGTGTTGCCTGCAATCCCTATGTCTTCAGCCTCCGGTGCTACTGAAACCAGTTTTGCACTGCAAGCCTGACTTTACCAATATGATAACGCGATAGATAGCCTTAGCCCAGTATCTCCTGCACCAGCAACGGGATCATGATCTCATGCTGACCGATGAAGTAAAATCCCTTGCCGCCTTTCTCAACCGGCCGCCGCACCACGTTTTCCAGGCAGCGGTAATGCGTGTTCATGTCAAACACGGCAGTTGTGAAGTCCTGCACCTGGCCATAAACGTTCCGGGCAACGGTCAGGGCTTTCAGAAACACTTCCGGCAAGAGCACCGCGGAGCCGAGATTGATGTACACGCCGCCGTTGTTCAGTTCTTTCACCTGCTCGCAGAAGATCCGGAAATCCCGCAAACTGCAATCGCCGATCGCGCTGCCATCCGCACAGGGAGTTTGATGCGTGATATCGGTTCCCAGCGCAATGTGCGCGGTAACGGGGATATTGTGTTTGTAGGCCATCGCCAGCAAAGAAATCTCCGAGTGGGGCGCTTTCTCCAGGAGGTGCTTGCCCAAGGCTTCGCCGTAACCCAGTTCGGCGTCGCTGGCTTGGGTGATCACAGAATTGATCCCGTAGGTCGTCTCGAAAACCATGCCGAAGGAGCCGTCCGCCAGTCCGGCGCTTACATCTTCGGAGCTTCTACCTCCCATCGCGAACTCGAAATCGTGGATCGCCACCGAACCGTTGATGGCCAGGCAACTCACGGCTCCGGACTCCATCAGTTTGATCAGCAGCGGAGCCAGGCCGCATTTGACCACATGGCCGCCCAGCCCGATGATCACAGCTTTGCGGTTCTGGATGGCGTTCCGGCAGAGCTGGATGAATTCCTTGAACTCCGCGCCTTTCGAGATATCCGGTATGCTGTGCAATAGATCGCCGCTTGCTTTGGCAAATGACTCGATCCCCACCTTGCTGGCCCGTTCCTCGATGGACTTGACCTGGATCTGGAATAGGTCGATCTCTTTGTATCTGCTCATTTGTTGGCTCCCAGATAGCGCTCTTCCTCGCTGAAGATGCAGCCGCAGTATTTCTGGCGGTACATCCCTTCATCTTTGGAGAGCCGGATCCCTTCCTGCCAGAGCGGACGCCAATCGCGGTAGAAAAAGGCGATGCCGTGTTTACGGGCGAGAGCTTCGCCGATTTCTTTGATCAGGCCGTGCTTCTGGTACTTGCTGTACAGCAGCGTGGATGAAAAAGCGTCGCAGCCTTGTTCCTGGGCGGCCTGGACCGCCGCCTCCAGGCGCACTTCGTAGCAATACGCGCAGCGGCCGTCCACATCCTCAGCAACGGCGCTCACAAAATTCCGTAGGCCGTATTCGTCGCGCAGCAGCAAGGGAAAGCCCTCTGCCTGCGCGAAAGATTGCAGAGATTCCAGCCGCGATCGGTATTCCGTGATGGGATGGATGTTGGGATTGAACCACAGCGCGCTAAGCCGGATCCCTTCCTGCTTCAATTGAAAGTAGGGCGCGATCAGGCAGGGCGCGCAGCATGTATGCAGCAACAGGTGTTCAGTCACGGACATGGTGCGCCATGGTTTGTGGTATTTCCAGCGATATCTCCACCAATCCGGCTATCTGGCCGTCCTGATACCAGGGATGCTGGTAGATGAGTTTCTTCACGCCCCGCTTCTCTATGGTATAGACGTTCTTCCCTCCTGTGGCCAGCATTTCCTTGATCGCGGCCACTGAATGGGGATTGTGGCAGGCGTAGAGGCTGGTGCCAATGAGCGCTGCTCCGCCTTCTGAAGCGAAGGTCGCGCAAGCCTTGGCGTTCATCTCCAGGATGATGCCATCAGTGTCGCAAACCGTAATCGCCGCGGGGAAATCCTTGATCCAGTCGTGCATCTGGGGCTTAGAATTCCTTGAGCAGGTTGGCGGCTACGATCCCGCGCTGGATCTGGTTCGTTCCCTCATAGATCTGGAGGATCTTGGCGTCGCGCATCATCTTTTCCACCGGGTATTCCTTCATGTATCCGTATCCGCCCAGGATCTGGACGGCATCGGTGGTCACCTGCATCGCCACGTCCGAAGCGAAGTATTTGCACATCGCCGATTCCTTGGAGTAGTTCTTATCGCCGTTGTCGATCATCCGGGCTGTTTGCATCACCAAAGCCCTGGCGGCCTCGATCTGCGTGGCCATGTCCGCCAGCATGAATTGCACCGCCTGGAACGATGAGATGGGCTTGCCGAATTGCTGGCGTTCCTTGGAATATTTGATGGCAACTTCGAAAGCGCCACGGGCTACGCCAACGGCTTGGGCGCCAACCATGGGACGGGATTTATCGAAGACCTTCATGGCGGTGATGAATCCCGTGCCTTCGCGTCCCAGCAGGTTTTCGGCTGGAACGGCGCAATCCTCGAAGACCAATTCGCGCGTGGAATTGGCGCGGATGCCCATCTTGTTTTCTTTCTTGCCAAAAGTGAAGCCGGGCGTGCCTTTCTCCACGATGAAGGCCGAGCAGCCACGGGCTCCCTTGCCAGGATCGGTCATGGCAAAAACCGTGTAGATCTCAGCTTCGCCGCCGTTGGAAATCCACTGTTTGGTGCCGTTAAGCACGTAGTGGCCGCCTTCTTTGCGGGCTGTGGTGGCCATCGCGCCAACATCGCTGCCGGCGCCGGCTTCGGTGAGCCCAAAGGCTGCCAAACGCTCGCCGCTGGCTATCTGCGAGAGATACTTCTGCTTCTGTTCTTCGCTGCCAGCTATGAGAATGGGATACATGCCCAGTCCGGTAACTCCAAAAGCCAGCGAGATGCCCATGTCGACGGCGCAGAGTTCTTCGGTAACAACTGCCAGGTCAGCCACTTTTCCGCTGATGCCGCCGTATTCTTCAGGGATGAGGATGGCAAACAGGTCGCTCTGCCGCATGATCTCCACAATATCCCAGGGGAAAGTGCCCTCTTCGTCATACTTTTCGGAAAGGGGCTTGATCTTTTCCACGGCGATCCTGCGCGCGATTTCCTGCATTTCCAGCTGGTCGTCGGTGAGGAAGTAGTTCATATGATAACTCCTTGAAAACTAGATTAACTATCGGAAAGGCTATGTTCTGGAGCCAGGGCTGTGGAGTCAAGGAAAATCTGTCTGGATCAGTCCAGAAGCAGGAGTTTTCCGCTCCGTTCAGAGCCAGACTGCAGGAAGCGGTAGAGATACACTCCCGAGGGCAGCTCAGCCGGCATTATTTCCTGCGTTCCAGGCTTAAGGGTGTGGCGTTGAACAAGCTGTCCGCGCAGATTGTACAATCTCAGTTCGGCGCTGCCAGATTCTGCTGTCGCCACTTTCAAGGGTGTTGAGCGTGGCAGGGGATTGGGATACAGGACCGAAACGGGCAATGGAAGCAGGTCCTCGGAAACGGGGGTTTGCGGTTCCGCGACCACAATATCGGTTGCGGACAAGCCCACGGTGTATGTAGCCAGAGGGCTCCAGTCGCTCTGATAGCTTCGCACGATCGAGTTCGAAGCCCAGTTTTGTTCCAGCAGCGCGAAGATCCCGGCATCGCCATGCAGCATGGACGCGGAGTAGGGAAGAGGATTGGCGGCGCCGTGATAGACCTCGTAACTGGAAGCATTGTAGCTGTAGAGCCCCGTATCCAGGCCCTCGCTGACATAGGCTGTTCCGGTAGGGCTGATCCACAAATTGCCCGGATGTCCGCCAATATCCAGCCTCTGGACTCTTTCCAGAGAGGCGATGTCTATCACGTCCACCTTACCCGCGATATCCATCCAATTGCCAGTGCAGGACACATGCAAGAAGCCGTTGCGGAAGACCGCGTACTGCGGGTTTGTCCAGACAGGAATTGTAGCCTCCACAGTAAAGGAATCCAGGGCGATCACGCTTACGGATGAGCCCGCGTAGTTGTTGCTGTAGCCGCCTGTATTGCAAACGAAGAGATATGTACCATCCGTGGCCAGGCCTTCTGGAGCCGTGCCGACTTCGAGCGTGCCCACCACGGAATTGCTCTGCAGGCTTAGCTTGTACGTCTTGTCGGTGAATAGGCCGCTCACGTAGAGGAATTCACCCACTTTCAGAACGTCGTAGGGATTGCAGGAAGCAGCCACAGGCAGATAGCGGATTTGCGCCCCTGTTTCCCGGTCCAGCACCTGGATGGCGTTATCGCCGGAACAAGCGATATAGATATGCTCCTCGTCCAGATCCAGCAGATTGGGCGTCAAACCCAACTGGGCAAAGGAATTGTCGGTTGTTCCCTCCATGGTGTCGATGCGGGTAAGCGTGCGGGAGGCAGAATTGACCACGAAGATTTCAGCAGCGAAGGCTGCCGTGGTTTTGCCAAGCAGGAGCATGGCCGTTAGCAGAAGCCGGCAAGTGTTCGTCATTGTTGTTCACCTTATTCCATATTGAACGGGGATGAACTACTGGCCCGGCAAGTCACATGATCCGTATGACTGGTCCGGAATCGGTGGCAGGTTTCCTGGCTCGCAGCGGCTCTTCCTGGCCCAGCCTTCCCACCTTAACAGGCAGTGACTGGACCGGCCTGATTGCTGCTTACAGTGGCGGATACCGCTCCCGCTTCGCTTATTTAGTGGCGGACTACGTCCTCACTCAGTAAAGTGGCGGACTACGTCCTCACTCAGAAAAGTGGCGGACTTTGTCCGCTACGGGATTCCCTTTTACCTGAAAGTAGCACCATCTATTCTGGCGCCCATTTTCCACCTGAGCCTATCCTGTCAAGGAACAAAAAGCAAAAAAATCTTGACAGGAGTTGTCGAGATGGAAAACCTTGCAGCAGAGAGATTATTTTCACTTTTCTAGCAAGAAACAAGGTCAAAGGAGATGCCAATGAAACACTTAGTTATCCTGATTATTGCGCTCATCGCAATAAGCTCGCTTTCCGCAGTCATCCGCACCGTCGATAATAACATTCCCTCCACCGGACAATACACCACATTCGCGGCCGCGCAGACCGCTTCGGTCGATGGGGATACTATCTACGTCTATCCATCGCTCGTCAGTTATGGTACAGTTTCAGTTACCAAACTCCTGACTGTGATCGGTGGCGGGGTCAATCCTGCCAATCCCACTCTGATCACCAGCAAAATAGCGCCCGCGGTCAGCCAGGTCGGTGGCTCTAATTCATTGTTCATCGGCTTGGAGATCACCAACGGAATAACCAACTACTACCCGGCCAGCTTCTCCAATTGCATTTTTAATTCGAACCTAACAACCATCCGTTCAGGATCCACGTTTACTGATTGCTTGTTCAAATCCACAGTTTATGTCGGCGATGGGACCAATTCCACCCAAAATGTGGTGTTTACAGGCTGCACCTTTCAAGACACATCTTACCGCCTCTACCTTTACTCTCTGGCTTCCTGCGTGGTTTACAATAGCATTTTCATGGGCAACAACTATCACATTTACTGCGCGCAAAACCAAACCACAGCCGCTTTCTACAACTCCGTGTTTCTAAACAGCGGCACCGGAACCCAGGCTCTGACAGTGGGGAATACGGAAAGCGCAAGCCTGGTGTTTACCAATTGCATCATGGAAATCCTGAACAATTCCAGCATCGGCAGTAATTTCGTATTTCAATATTGCATTTATGAAGGCTCTTCCGCCAACATCACCGGACCCGGCAACCAACAGAGCGTGAACCTGGCCACGGTGATGGTGAACGTCAACGGCGGGGATTACCATCTCATCACTGGGTCGCCTGCCATTGGAGCCGGCCAGTATGGCGTGGACATCGGCCTTTACGGCGGTCCCACGCCCTTCGATGATCTCTGGTTTCTGACCTTCCTGGCCAACATCACCGACTTTGATTGCCCGCCCATCGTTGACCAAAGCGGCAACCTGCAGCTGCACATCGAAGCCCAGTGCGGTAACTGATGTCCAGGCTCCAAGATCGCCGATGGGAGGTAACATGAAACGCTCAGTTCTTGCTGCCGTCTTGCTGCTCCTGATCGGAACCGGAGTATTATGTTCCGGCACTGTCGCCAAGATCGAATACTACTTCGACGCCGATCCCGGTTATGGCAGCGGCACTCAAATCTACACCCGCAATAGCGTGGACATCAACCAACTGATCAGTTCCAGCAGCCTGGCGCCCGGTTTTCACCGCATCTACGTGCGCGCCAAAAACGGCTCAGGAATCTGGGGAATGCCCCAGAAGCAGGCCTTCTACATCCCGATCCCGGCTCAAATCACACCTCCGCCTTATGGAACCGTCGCCCGCATCGAGTACTACTTCGATACAGACCCGGGACTGGGCAACGGGACCCCGCTCTACACCCGAAACACCGTGACGCTGGACCAACTTGTTGCCACCTCGTCCTTAAGCGCGGGTTTTCACCGCCTCTATATCCGGGCAAAAAACACTGCCGGGATGTGGGGAATGCCGCAAACGACCACATTTTACATTCCCATCCCAGGGTCAGGAACGCCACCACCCAACGGAGCAGTAGCCAGAATCGAGTATTACTTTGATGCCGATCCCGGCCAAGGCTTGGGAACTCAGATCTACAGCCGCAACACTGTGGACATCAACCAATTGATCGCAACTTCCAGCCTCCAGCCCGGCTTTCATCGCATCTACGTACGCGCCAAAAACTCAGCCGGTAAGTGGGGCATGCCGCAAAACTATACCTTCTATATTCCGTTGATAACTGAACCCTCGGGTCCGTACAAGAATATTACCCACATCGAATACTGGCTGGATAACGATCCTGGCTTCGGCAACGGTACAGTGGTCGGCATTGCGCCCGGCTCCAGCGTCAATCTTAATCTGCCCATCGACATGAGCGATATCGAGCATGGCAACCACACGCTCTACCTGCGCGCCAAAACCAGCAGCGGTGCTTGGGGTTTTCCTGTTAGCGCGCTCTTCTCCGATGGCGTGCCGGCGCACCTGACCATCAACATCGTGGACGGAAGCCTCTTTATCACTTGGGAAGACCTCTACACGATCGACAACTACCAGGTCTATACCGCGCCTGATCCAGATGCTCCCTATGTTCTGGATGCCAGCGGCGTTTTCGGACCCAGCGACTGGACCGCTCCGCTTCCACCCGATCCCAAACGCTTCTACCGCGTAACTTCCACCTATACGGAACCATGAGGTCCAAGCAGCGGGTGCCCTACACAATAGCCCCTTCCAATTAAATCCCAACCCCGGATCAGATGGTCCGGGGTTTTTACATTTGGCATTTTGGGCGCAGTGAATGAAATCAGGCTAGCACAGAAAGCGGGTGGGATCCAGGATCAACATCAGTACGAGTTCGCCTGGTGTCGAGTATCAGCATTTGGCTGCAAATCCCAGCCAGCCCTCAAGGCTGAGACGCCATTGCCTGACGCTTCACTGCCGAGCCTTCCGCGTTTTTCGCGGGTGGAGCGGGGGAGACCCGCCAGGGCACCGGCAAAACGCCATCAGGAAGCGCTGGTTCCCAATGCGTGAATGCTTGCGGTTTCCGCAATTCTGAATCCATCCAAAAATGGGGCTTGACATTTAACCACGCGTATTAAATCTAGCAGGTGGAGCCGGTGAGGCGGGAGAACAGGTGGCCAACATCCCGGTTACAAGCGGCTCCCAAGAAGCTCCACGATACTATAACACACTGAGGATGAATTGGATACAATCAAATCCCAAGCGCTCACGGACAACCTTGCCCAGACGCAGGTCAAGCAGATAGTGCTGTCGCCGGAAAGCTTGTGGCTGCTGGAGCGCAGCGCCAATTACTATGGCATCCAGCAGCGCACGAAGCTCTTCCTGGAAGAACTCCACCATCCCTTCGCGAATCTGGATTCCGCCTTGGAATTGATGCGGCAGAGCATCATCGGAGACCTCTGGTTTTACGTACAATTGGAGGAAAGCGCCCAAGCGCTGGAACAGGTTATCGGCATTTTCGGAAACATCTTTGCCCGGGCTGAGGAACCGGCGACCCTACAGCGGACCCTGAATGAATATCTGGGCTTCGTTGCCGCTCTGGCGGAACAGCAGAAAGTACCCGCCGCCATATTGGAAAAGGCCCTTGACGTTTTGGAAGGGTGGCATGCCAAGGATCCGGCGCTGTTCATCGCCTCTTCGGGATTGTGTTTCAAGACTCTGGCACGGTTGTCGGAACGATTGGACAGGCAGGAGGATGCCGTCAAACTTCTTAAATCGGTGTATGAGGACTCGGTCAAGCTTTGGTCGTCCCAAAGCTCGATCGCCGCCTGGCACGAAAAGTACGCCGAGCTGATCAGCTTGGACAAGGCGCAGCTGGAAAAAGCCGTGGGCAGCCGGTTTTTCGCGGATGTACTCAAGCGGCTCAAGCCGGTCGCCAGGGTCCAGGACTTTGCCGATATCCCATCCTTCAGCGATATCGCGGCCAGGTATCGCGATCTGCTGGCCTCATTCCCGAAACTCCCGGAGAAGATCCATTACCTCTTCTACTTGCTGAGTTTGCCCGCCATGAACGCGCTTTCCGACCACCTGCTGTGGGATCTGAACCGCCTGCTGGCCGACCTGCACACCTCGCTTTCCGCCAAAGAGATTAACACCTTGATCGACAGCATATTCGATAACCTCGCCGAATTCCGCGAGCAACACAGCAGCATAGTGCTGGACTGCGTACTCACCATTGGCAGGGCGGTTTTAGACTCTCCCGAACCCGAACTTGGCAGGCGCTGCCTGCGCAAGATCATCGACCTGGGCTTCATTTCGCCCGGTGAGATCAAGATCAACCAGGACTGGCAGATCGTGGCCAACAAAAACCACATCAAAAACATCCGGGCCTGGCTGGAATTGATCAGCCGGAATCCCATCTTCTGCAAGGATCTGCTGGCGGCGCTGATCATCAACCTCACGCAGAGCGGAATCTTCATTTCGGATACCGACCTGTTCCAGAAGGACGTTTCCCAGTTCCTGAACAGCGATCTCAAGCCGCTCTATGTGCAGGTGAAACAGCTGCTGCGGCTCTTCCCAGTCTTCTACCATGAGATCGGCGCCGAAGGCGAAATCCGGGATCTGAGCACCGAGATCGACGAAATGAGTTCCCGCAAGGACCGCCTCATCCATTTTGTGCGCAAGCAGGTGCATACCGAAAGCAACAACACCCACATCATTCTGATGCGCCAGATCCTCAATTACTGGATGGACCTCGATCCCAGCCATTTGAAAGGAATGCTGCCCGAGGATGTGGAGCTGTTTATCCAGGTTCCGGACGAGCGTGCCAAAACCCAACAGAAAGCGGTGAAGAAGTTCTTCCGCGAACATGACTCGGGAGTGGACGTCCTGCTGGGGAGATCCTGGCAGGAGGTGGCGCCGCTGTTCAAACAGGTCCGGAAAGGCGATTTCGCGCTGCGCCGCCTGGAACTGCTGATCCGCATCTACTATTTGCTGCTGGACAAGTATCAGCTCGATCCCTACGACATCGTCAAGTTCCTCGCACGCTTCAACTGGTTTGACGCCAAGGAACAGCTCCGCTTGAGGCAGAGCCTCGTCCGCAAGGATTACGACAGCAGCATCCGCCAGATGCTGGACTATATCGGCAGGCTGAATCAGGTGATCCTGGATCCCAATCCCAGCCAGGCTTGGGAAAACATCTACTATAAAAGGCACATCGCGGCTGGCATCCCCTCCATGTATGGCCAGTACCGGGAGCCCAAGCTGGAAGCGATGGGCATGATCTTCCGGCTGGAAAACCTGGTGGAACGCCTTGTGGAGCAGAATGTAAAACAACTTAACCTGGATTACATCACAGCCAAGACGCTCAAGCGCATCATCCGCATCCTGGAACTTTTTGAACTGGGACTCACCCGCGAAGGCCTTACCAGCGAGGCTTTCAGCAGCGCCCTGGAGATGCTCAAATCCGCCCAAAGGATCGTCAACCTCTCTCTGGACCAGTATCTGGACCTCTTCAAGCAGATCAAGGACAGCATCACCGAACTAATCAACGAATACTTCTACCGCTTTTACGAGCAGGAACTAAGCCACGCGCCGGTCAAGGGCATCGCCGGGAAATACAAACGCCAGACCGCCCAGCAGATGTTCGCCGAAGAGTTCTTCCGCAAGCTGCTGGCCTCTTCCTTCCTGGTGCAGCCGATGGACAACTTCATCGCCCAGATCCTGGCCGCGCTGGATTCCATGAAGCGGATCTTTGGCTCCGCCGAGATCAGCCGCGTGATGAGCTATGATCCCGACCTGATGTTCATCCCCCTGCAGACCAGCTTTGGCCGCCTGGACAACCAGGTGCTGCTGGGCTCCAAGGCCTATTTCCTGAAAAAGATGCGCCAATACGAGTTTCCCATCCCGCCAGGTTTCGTGATCACCACGGAACTGCACCGTTACAGCCAGATCGTGCGTTCCCACCCCGGGATCGAACGCGAAATGGACACCATGCTCAAGTATAACATCTGCCGGCTGGAGAACCAGACCGGCCTCAGATACGGCGATCCGGAGGCTCCGCTGCTCTTCTCCGTGCGCTCCGGAGCTCCGATGAGCCTGCCCGGAGCGATGAGCACCTTTCTCAATATCGGCCTCAACGACGAGGTAACGCTCAAGCTCAGCGCCCGGCCCAATTACGGCTGGACCGCCTGGGACTGCTACCGCCGCCTGATCCAAAGCTGGGGCATGGCCTACGGGATCGACCGCGACGAGTTTGACGCCGTGATGATCGATTTCAAGCGCAGCCACAAGGTGAAGCTCAAGACCCAGTTCAGCGATAACCAGATGCGCGCCATGTCTGAAGCCTACAAGAAAGTGCTGGCGAGGCACAAAGTGAAGTTCGAGCAGGACGTCTTCCTGCAGGTGAAGCAAGCCGTGGAGCACGTATTGGATTCCTGGAACACAGACCGCGCCAGGCTTTACCGCCAGAAACTGCAGATCGCCGACGATTGGGGAACGGCGGTCACCATCCAGAAGATGGTGCTGGGCAATATCAGCCTGGATTCCGGCACCGGAGTGCTGTTCACCCATGCCCCCTGGAGCAAGGCGCCCGGAATCACGCTGAATGGGGATTTCACGCTGTGCAGCCAGGGCGAAGACGTCGTGGCCGGACTGGTGCACACCCTGCCGATCTCGGAGCAGGAACGCAAACAGGCCAAACAGCCGGTGGAACTCTCCCTGGAAAAGGATTTTCCCCAGATCTACACCCGCCTGCTGAGCTTGGTGCGCCAGCTCATCGACGAACGCGGATATCCCCATCAAGAGATGGAATTCACCTTCGAAGGCCCCACCCGTGACCAACTTTACGTGCTGCAAACCCGCAACCAGGTGATCACGAAAGCCAGCGCCTACACGGTGTTCAACGTTCCCAAGCGCGATCTGAAACTCCTGGGCAACGGCATCGGCATCGGCAAAGGCGTGATCAATGGCCTGATCGCCATTTCCCGGCAGGATATCGAAGCCCTGAAAGACAGCGGCCTGCCGCTCATTTTGGTGCGGCCGGACACCGTGCCCGAGGATATGGAACTGCTGTTCGACTGCCAGGGTTTGCTCACTTCACGGGGCGGCGTTACTTCCCACGCCTCAGTTACGGCCATTCGCCTGGGTTTGGTGGGGATAGTGAACTGCCGCCAGCTAAAGGTGCTGGAAAACGACAACGTTTGCAAGATCGGCGACAAAACCCTGCAGCCCGGAGAGCGCATCGCCATCGACGCCAGCAGCGGCGCCATCTATCTGGGGCACTATCCCGTGGAAGTCATTCGCAGCTGAGAATACACTACAAAAACATAGAGACAAGGAGTCACACATGAACCTCGACATGAGAAACAAGAAATTGCTCGGGATCAACGGACTGGGCCGGATCGGCAAGCTGCTGCTCTGGAACCAGATCCACCTCCGCCATTTCGATGGGATCATCGTCAATTGCGGGCGCGATATCGGGAAAAACCTGGACGATCTGCTCCAGGTGATAGAGACCGATTCCACCTATGGCAGCATCCATAAATTCCTCTTCGGAATGGTGGGACGCCAGGCCGATGTCCAGGTGCTGGATCCCGAAAAACCGGTGCTGGCCATCGAAGGCATCCCCGTGAAAATACTTCGGACCGCCCGCGATCCCAAAGACATCAATTGGCTCGACGAAGGCGTGCGGATCGTGGTCGATTGCACCGGCAATTTCGTGGATCCCAATCTCAGCCCGGAACAGGGTAAACCTTGTCTGCGCGGCCATCTGGAAGCCGGAGCGCTGAAAGTTGTCTGCTCCGCCCCCTTTAAAAGTAAAACCGCGGGAGTAGGCAGCTGTCCAGACGCGATCACCATGATCTACGGGATCAACCATCTGAACTATAAAGCATCCGAGCATCACGTGATCTCCGCTGCCAGCTGTACCACAACGGGTTTGGCGCATCTGGTAAAACCGCTGCTGGAAAACCAGGAAACCGCCAACATCATGACCGCGTCCATGAGCACCATCCACGCCGCCACCAACACCCAAAGCATCCTGGATTCCGTGCCCAAAGCCGGCGCCACCGATCTGCGCAAATCCCGCAGCGTGCTGAACAACATCATTCTCTCCACCACCGGCGTCACCAAAGCGCTCGAACTCGTGCTGCCCCAGATCAAGTCGGTGGGCTTCATGGCCGATTCCGTGCGCATTCCCACCTCCACGGTGTCCCTGATCAACCTCAACGTCACCTTCCACACCCAACTCAACGAACTGGGCCAGCCCCTGGTCAACCGCAAACTGCTGAACCAGATCTACAAACAGGCTGCCGAAGGACCGCAAAAAGGCTTGCTGGTCTATTCCGAACGGCAGAACGTCTCCGCCGACCTGATTGGAACCATGGCCGCCGCCACCGTCGAAGCCCACGAAACCCACACCCGCACCAGCTTCATCCCGGTGCCCACCAAAACCCTGGAAGAACTGGGCGTGAAAACCGACCGCGAGGTCACCATGCCCGTCACCCATGCCAAGATCTTCGGCTGGTACGACAACGAACTGGGCTCCTATACCAACTGCCTTTCCCGCCTGGTGAACTATATCGAAGCGAACACTCCCTAAGCAGATAGAACCACCATCCGGTCAGCCTCATCCCGGTTGGATAAGTGCACCCGGGAAGAGCGATGCGCGGCACTGGCTTCTTGTCTGTTGCCGCTGGGCTTGATTCCCTGAGACATCTCGCCCAATACACTCCTTACTTCATTGGGGTTGTATTGGGCGAATTCTCATCACTAGCTAAGAATGGTACTGAAGGGGAGTCGACATGGATCACCCGGTGGTTCCGTTTCAGCTCCCGTGGCCATTGCGCAGTGATTGCGCGCTCATTGGGGGTGAAGTGATACCGGGAGCAAAACGGCGTTCAGGTAGTGGCGCTTGCCAAAGCGCCATCCCAAGGGTCATGAAATGTCGGCACACAAATTCCAGAAATCCCCACCCCTCCCTTTGGAACCTGCCGAATGGCTGGTCCCAAAGGGAGGGGTGGGGTACAAAACTATCATAGTGCTGTTTATCCCTGACCCGGGGTTCCGTTTACACCCCAACGGCCAACAAGTTGTCCGTCGGGGACCCCGTGCGCTACACCCCGGGCTATCATCTGTCGCACCCTCCGGGGCTTACCATAGAGACTGAGATGAGCGTGAATGACACATGCACCCACTTGATTTGAAAGAGAGCCAACACCAATCACCACGAGATACCGTCCTCAGCTCCCGCGACCATTGCGCAGTGATTGCGCGCTCATTGGGGGTGAAGCCCGCATTGACGGCGCATTGATCCTGCAGTGATACCGGGAGCAAAACGGCGTCCAGGTAGTGGCGCTTGCCAAAGCGCCATCCCAAGTGTCATCAGATCCAGATATGGATTGCTCTGGGTATGATATGTCGCTTTGGCAAGCGACACTACCTGCCTATATGTCGCTTTGGCAAGCGACACTACCTGAACACCGGATGGTATCTAGCTTGTATCACCTTTTCAGGCGCAAAAAAAGCCCGGAGCGTTCCGGGCTTTCTATGATAGTGTTTGGATACTATTTCATCATCACCATTTTGCGGGTGGAGGAGTATTTGCCGCTGCGCATGCGGTAGAAGTATACTCCGCTGCTTACGCTGGAGCCGGAGTCGTCCCTGCCGTTCCATTCCGCATGGTGGTTTCCGGAGGGCAGATCGGTGTTCACCAGGGTTTTCACCAGCTGGCCCTTCTGGTTGAAGATCTCGATGCTGACCGTGCCAGGCGTGGCCATCTCGAAGTTGATCAGGGTGCTGGGATTGAAGGGATTGGGATAGTTGCCCAGCAGGGCTGTTGCAGCTTCTGGCACGCTGTCGTCGGCATTTGGAGTGGCCTGGTAGATGTTGCCGCCGCGGTTGTAGGTGGCCATGTAGCAGGGCCATTCGATCGACTGGGCGGGGCGTTTGATGTCCACGACGTAGAAGCTGGCGTCATTGGGGATCACGATGTCGAAATCGCCGTCCTGGTCCACATCGCCCAAAGCTGCCGAGATCTTGATGTTTCCGCCCATGATGATGGGGAAGTTGGGCGATTCGGTGCCATCGGCGCGCACGCTGTGCAGCCGGCCATTGGTGTCGCCGAAGATGATGCCGGCGTAGTTGTCGCCGTCGAAACGGGCGATCGTGGGCGTGCAATCCACGGCCTGGCCGATGTTTATCGGTGTGTTGGGAAGGTCGTTGCCGATCAGTGTCATGATGTACAGATAGCCTGTGGCGCCGGTGACGATGATCTCCTTGGTGCCGTCGTTGTTGACGTCCGCGACCACCGCGCCGGATTTGATCTGGCCGCCCACGTTCTTTTGGAAGAATACGGAACCGTCATGATTGAAAGCCAGGATATGTCCCGAAGTGCTGGTAGTTACGATGATCTCGGGCTGCGGATCGGCATCCAGGTTGGCAATGGTGATGGGGTTTTGGGAGCCGCCAGCCATGGCAACTGGGAAGCCAGCCGCGCTTTGTCCGGTGGCGCTGTTGAAAGCGGTCAGGTTGCCGTTCAAGGTGGCCACGATGATCTCATGGACGCCGTCTCCGTTCAGATCCGCTACCGCAGGGGGTCCCAACACCGCTCCGCCTACATTGGTGGGGAAATTCGGGTACGCTGTGTTATCGGGGTTGAGCACGATCAGGTTGCCGGTTTGGGTGGCGGTGATGATCTGGCGCTGGGAGTTCATGCCCAGCGAGGCGATGATCGGGCTGGTGCGCAGGGTTCCCGGGGCTGGCATGGTCCAGAGGACCGTTCCGGCCTGGTTGAACAGCACGATGTTGTTGTTCTGCAAGCTCACTGCGAATTCCTGCAAGCCGTCGCCATTCACATCCGCCATGGAGATGGAGCCGATAACCGCGCTGCCTGCCTGGATCGGGAATCCCGGCAGTTCTGTTTCGCCGTCGGCCTTCAAGGCATGGATGGCGCCGGTCTGGTCGCCGAAGACGATCTCTTTGGCAGGGTCGGCGTCGAGGTTCACGATGATGGGGCTGCAGTTCGAAGCGCCGCCAACGTTGTAGGGCCAGCCCTCTTGGATGAGGGAAAGGCTTACGGTGAAGGGGATGGTTTTGTTGTAGGGGAAGGCCGCGCCTGCGTTGGCCGTCAGGACCAGTTCAAAAGGAATCGGTTCGGAGGGCAGGGTGGACACGGTTTGGAATTTGAAGGGCTGGTTGTTGTTCCACATGGTGCTGCCGGGTCCCAGGTTGCCATAGCTGGCGGTGCCGTCGATGATGGTGACGCCGGGATAGGAGCAGGTGAGATTGGCCTGCAGGTTGGTGGCGGTGAGCCAGGCCAGGCCTGTGAAAGGATCCAAATAGTTGTTCAGCGATACCTTGAGGCGGATCACGTCGCCGGGATTGGGAACGCCGTCGCCGTCTCCGGAAAACTCTTCCACCATCTTGTCGTCGATGGTGATGTTGGGGATCTTGTCGTACATGGTGGCGGTGAAAGCGTTGATCCTGCCAGCGCCGAGTTTGTCCACATAGTTAGGATTCGCGTCGTAGATGTAATCGGCGGTGGCCATCAGGCGCTGCATCAATTGGGAGGGAGTCAGTTCAGGATGCAGGGCTTTGACCATCGCGGCCACTCCGGCTGCAACCGGTGACGCCATGGAAGTACCGTCATAGGCGTCATAACCGTTGCTGGCTATGATCGTGGAAAGGATGCCTTCGCCCGGGGCGCAAATGTCGATGGCGGCGCCATAATCGGAAAAGCTGGATTTGATGTCGTTCTGCCCGGTGGAGGCCACGCAGAGGGCATTGGTGCAATCGGCGGGGTAATCTTGATAGCTGGCGCTGTGCTCGGTGTTTTCGTTGCCGGCGGCTGCCACAACCAGGGCTCCCATGGTGGTGGCGTAGTTCACAATCGAATTGGGGTAAGCGCCTGTTCCGGTGCTGCCCCAACTGCAGTTGACGATCTGAGCGCCCAGTTCGGCGGCGTATCTCACCTGTTCATAGGCGTAGGAGATGCCAGAGGAAGGGGCGGTGTTGGAAGCGCCCTTGCAGGAAATGATGGAGACGATGGGCGATGTGCCCACGACGCCGACCGCGTTATTGCCAACCGCGCCAGCGCATCCTGCCACGTGGGTGCCGTGGTCGTTGGCTACGTAGGTTTGCATGGGGTTGTTGTCGTTGTTGTAAAAGTCCCAGCCTATCAAGTCGTCGACCTTGCCATAGGTGCCGCCGTCGTCGTCAACTCCGTTTCCGCCGCTGATCGTGCCGGCGTCCCAATTGATGGTCATGCCGGGCGATTCGTTGGGATTGACCCAGATGTTTGCGCGCAGGTCGGGATGGTTCCATTTCACGCCGGAATCGGTGATGGCGACCTTGACGTCAAACGAGCCCTGAATGTAATCCCAGGCGTCGTAACTCTGGATTCTGGCGTGGGTGTATTGTTGCGTAACCAAGGGGTCGTTGGGCACGAATTTGCTGCGCACGATGCCTTCCAGTTCGGCGTAGACCAGGTTTGTATCCTGGGCCAGCGCTTCCACCGCGCTGTCGATCTGATCATCGGATTTCAGGATGAGCCTGTAGGTGTTTTGCAGATAGAGGCCGTTGTCGTTCCAGGTGGGGTCTTTCAGGTCGGCATGCATCTGCTGGAGTTCGACGATGCCGTATTGAGCGGCCAGGCGGTCGAACGAAGGCAGGCCAGTGTGCACGGCGCCATTGCGCAGGGTGTAATCTATCTTACCGGTGTCATTGCCCACGGCAGTTTTTGTGAAACAGACGATGATGGACCGGGAGACAAACAAGTCGGGATCGAATTTGATCGCGGACATAGCTCCGATGGCTATGAGAAGCGCGACGATGATGATCAGCTTTTTCATGGGTACCTCGAAGGAGACTTTTTTTCCCTTTAAAACCAGAGGGCGGATTTAGTCAATTCTTTTTCCGTCCGAGAGGACACTAATATAGGATAAGTTTTTCCTTATCAGTGTATTGGCGGAAGTATACTTTTTTTACCAGAGCGCTCTCCGGAGCAGCTAGATCCGGATCAGTTCCAATGATGGCGAGGGCGTCGCCGCGGGCTTGGTTCAGAACGGCTTGGTCTCCCACCAGGTTGGCGAAACGGAACTGGGGCAGGCCGGATTGTTCGGTGCCGAAAAACTCGCCGGGTCCGCGTAGTTCGAGGTCCTTTTCCGCGATGAGGAAGCCGTCGGTGCTGCGCACCAATGTGCTGAGCCGTTCCCTGGCGATCTTGCCCACGGGGAAATGCTCGATCAAATAGCACCAGGCCTGCTGTCCGCCGCGACCCACTCTGCCGCGCAATTGATGCAATTGGGCCAGGCCGAAGCGTTCCGCGTGTTCCACGATCATCACCGAGGCGTTGGGAATATCCAAGCCTACCTCGATCACCGTGGTGGAAACCAGGATGCGGATCTCGCCCGCTTTGAAGCGCAGCATGATGGCGTCCTTTTCCCGGGCGGGCATCCTACCGTGCAGCAATACGCAGGAGTACTGCGGAAACACCTTGGTGGAGATATGCTTGTGCATGCGTTCGGCGTCCAGGAGATCGACCTTGTCGGATTCCTCGATCAGCGGGCACACGATATACACCTGGCTCCCCGAACCCAGTTCCCTGGCCACTTCGCGATAGACCAGGTCGATCTTCTGGTTTGAACGGACCAGCGTTTGCACGGGTTTGCGATTGGGCGGAAGTTCGTCGATGACGCTTACTTCCAGATCGCCAAACACCGTAAGCGAAAGGGAACGGGGGATAGGCGTGGCGCTCAGGTAGAGGAGGTCGGGATGCTTGTCTTTCCTGGCCAGTGTGGCGCGCTGCAGCACTCCGAAACGGTGCTGTTCGTCCACGGCGACGCAACCCAGCCGGTCGAACTCGATATCGCTTTGCAAGAGGGCGTGCGTGCCGATGATGATGTCGGCGGAGCCTGTGCTGATATCCTCTTTGACCTGTGTTTTGCCCCTGTAGTTTCCACCCTTGAGCAGCACCACTTGCACGGGCAGATTTGCCAGCAGCCTGCTAATATTGGCGTAATGCTGGTCGGCCAGTAGTTCCGTGGGCGCCATCAATGCCGCCTGATAGCCGTTTTCCACCGCCAGCAGAAGCGCGAACAGCGTCACGATCGTTTTGCCGGAGCCAACGTCGCCCTGCAGCAAACGCGACATCTGGCGGGGAGAGCACATATCGGCAAAGATCTCGCGCAGCACGCGTTTCTGGGCCGCGGTCAGTTTGAAGGGCAGTTGGGCGTACAGCTGCGTGGTCAGGTGGCGCTGGTTGGCAAATTGGATGCCCTGCACGTTCTCGCCGTGATAGTGTTTGTGCCTGGCCCAAAGCAGCTGGGAATAGAAGAATTCCTCATACACGAAACGCTGCTTCAATGCCGGGATCTCAGCCGGATTGATAGTGAAATGCATCTTCTGCAGAGCAACCTTCCGGGCCGGGTACTGATATTTTTCCAGCAGGCCGGGTGGCAGGTTTTCCTCTATCTGACCGGCGCAGAGAGCGAAAGCGGCATAGATTGTCCGCCGCATGAATTTCTGGGTCAGGTTGCCGGACAGGCTGTAGATGGGCAGGAATTCGCGCTTCTTCCAAAAATCGTCATCCGCGTCGTCTTCCACGAGCTCAAATTCCGGATGCATCAATTGCAGTTGGCCATTATAATCGGAGAGTTGGCCGCTCACCCAGAGCAAAGATCCCGGCTTGAACATAGTAGCGTAGGCAGCGGGATAGTTGAACCAGGCGCAAACCAGGGTCGCCTTGCCATCGCTGACGCCCACGTTGAGCAGTTTCTTGCCGCTGTGGGTGCGCCGTTCGTCCACCCAACTGATCATCGTGGTGAAGGCCACATGGTCTTCCGGGCGCAATTCCTGGATGGACGGATTTAGCTTGCGGGCCAGGTAATCCCGTGGGAAAAACTCCATGAGGTCCAGGATGGTGCTGATGCCCAGGTTCTTCAGCAAACGCGCGCGCTGTTCGCCCACACCCTTGAGGTATTTAACCTCGGTGTGAGGCCCGGTGCGTGTCTGAGGCTGCTTATTCTCCATCGGGACAGATTACCAATGCCGGCAATTTTGTCAATATCCGCGGCAAAAAAACATGCAGGAAGCGCTGTGGCGCCGGGTATTTCCTGCAGCACCGGTCCGCTGTGGATTGGGGGATTTTTTACTTGACTGCCAGGCCCGGCTGGATTTTTTGGGTCACCGACGGCCTGCGTGGTTCATCTATGTAACCCTTTTTTGTCTTTAACGAACATAAATTGAAAGGATGCCCGGCATCCTGCAGAATAGGAGAAAAACATGACTCTATGGAAACGCTTTCTACCCCTGGCAGTGGTCTTCGGCCTGATGTCCTGCGCTGTGGCGCAAACCCAGCCCGGCAACCTGCACGAATTCGCGGCTCAAACCAATTCCTCCGATCCGCAAACATCCCTGATCAAAGGCGGCGAACCCAATCCAGTGGTCAAAGTGGTGCGTCAGGTCAGGGAAGCAGTGGTGCAGATCAAGGTGGAAGCCAAGGTCACGATCCAAAACAACCGCAATCCCTTTTTCGACGACCCCTGGTTCCGCCAGTTCTTTCCGCAGCAGCCCCAACAGCAGCAACGCCCCGTAACCTCCATGGGCAGCGGATTCATCTATGAGTACAATCCCCAAACCCGCGAAGCCTTCATCATGACCAACAACCACGTGGTGGAAAAGGGCAAGGACGGAACGATCACGGTCACCCTGGCGGACAAGGTGAATTACACCGCGACGCTCGTAGGACTGGATCCCAATACCGACCTGGGCGTGATCAAGATAACCCTCAAAGAAAACGAAAAGATCACCATAGCCCCGCTGGGCGATTCCGCGGACCTCGAGATCGGCGATTGGGCGATCGCCATCGGCAATCCGTTCGGCGATTCAGGACTCGATAGAACAGTGACCCTCGGTGTGGTTTCCGCCATCGGCAGGTCCAACCTGAATTTCGGCAACGATTCACCCATCTATCAGGATTACATCCAAACCGACGCCGCGATCAATCCCGGCAATAGCGGCGGACCCCTATTGAACATCGACGGCGAGGTCATCGGCATCAATTCCGCCATCACCAGCACCAGCGGCGGCAACATCGGCATCGGCTTCGCCATCCCCATCAACCTGGCCAAACGGGTTGTGGAAGACCTGGTCGCCAATGGCAAAGTCACGCGCGCCTACATCGGAATTTCGCCCCAGGAGATCACTTCCGACCTCATGGACGCCTTCAACCTCAGCGAAGTTTCCGGCGTTCTGGTCGCCAAGGTCGAAACCGATTCGCCCGCGCACAAAGCCGGGCTCGAGGTTGGCGACGTGATCGTGGAGTTCAATGAAGAGAAAGTTCCCAACGTCTCCAAATTCAGGATCGCCGTTGCCACCTCGCGTGTGGGTACCAAAGTCCCCGTGAGGATCATCCGCGGCGAACGCAGCCAGACCCTCTACATCCAGCTCGACGCCTTCCCGGAAGACGGCTCCGTGGCCAGCTCCGGCGAAACAGAATCCAACGGCAAGGCCGGCATCAGCGTGGAAGCCACCGACAGCGCCTATGCCAAGCGCAACAACATCACGGCGGAAAAAGGCGTGATCATCAGCGCCATCGAGCCCAATTCCGCGGCCGACAAAGCCGCTTTGCAAGTGGGATTTATCATCCTCAAGGTGGGCTCGGAAACCGTGAATACACCCGACGAATACACAACCGCCATGAACTCCGCCCTGGAAAAAATGCGTAAGGAAAACCGCAACACCATCGTCCTCTATGTGATGGACCGCAACAAGACCGAGCAATTCGTGGTCCTGCG
>CAYSAT010000046.1:0-23763 GCA_964429035.1 uncultured Candidatus Cloacimonadota bacterium
CGCACCCACCGCTATGTTCTGCCGCACCCTCCGGGGCTCAAATGTGTTGTTGATACTACATTCCGGGGGGCATCGCCTACCTCCCCACAAACTCGCTGCGCTCATTTGCGAGGACCACGGTTCGCTCGCACCAACCGCTATGATCTGACGCACTCTCCGGGGCTTCCCCACTCGGTTTGAAAGAGAGCCGTATTTTTTTATCATCTTAGCTCAATACTGTGGAAATCTTTCCACAAATTGCGTATCTGTTATCCCCATAATAAACTACAATACAATGGTGAAAGAAACTTGCCGAAAAGTCGATCTGGCATAGAGTCCTCAAACCACATATTATCAGTCTGATAGGCAGTTGTTGTGTCCTGTTGACCTGAGCCCTGACAATCACATAAAGAGCGTTTACCAAGAATGATTCAGGACAATTTTTCTTGACTGGATTAGGGTCATGGCCAGAAATTGGGTTAAGAGACCAAGGGTGTTTTGGCGTTAAGAGTTTAGAAGCAGGATTCCGAGCATCGTTTTGATTGTTGGACCTGCTTGGATTCTGCCGCCTGTTGCCCTGTTTGATAGCGTTTAATTAAGTATATATTAGGAGGATCTTATGAACAAGATCGTTATGTTTCTTTTAACCTTGGTTATGGCTTTAGGTATCATTTCAGGTAGTTGGGGGGCAGTAAGTACGTATAGTTTCACCCAAACATCCGGAACATATACCAGTGTAAGTGGGACTCAGCTGTTAGGGATTGTTGATGATGCCGTTTCCAGCCTTACCAATATTGGTTTCGACTTTACATACGACGGTAATGTATATACCCAGTTCTATGCCAGTTCCAACGGCTTCATCCGCTTAGGCAATACAGCTCCTTCTTCAACAACATACACTCCAATCTCTGCTAATATCTCAAACACTATTGCCGCTGGAGCGCTAGATGGTTGGATCAGAGGTAGTTGTCAGACCACCTTGAGCGGTTCCAGTGGAAGCTATATAAGGATCATTCAATATACTAACTATCGTGCCAGGGCCAATGATAACAACAATAGCAATTATCTAATGACTTTTCAGATCAGGCTTTACCAGACTACTAATGTGATTGAAATAATTTACGGAGGAGCAGCCCCTGGAGGCACTACTCAAGAAGCGCTTCAGGTAGGCATAAGAAGTTCTACCACTGCTTCTGACTACAGCAATAGAACAGGCACCAATTGGGCTGCTTCAACCGCTGGCACTACAAGTACTGCCACTATGGCATTCAGAGACACAATGTATCCTGCTTCCGGCCAAACCTATCGCTGGACTCCTCCTTCATCAGTCGTGAATCCCACATCCTTCACCGCTACAGCAATCAGCACTTCGCAGATAGACCTTTCCTGGGTTCGCAACGCAACACCGGACAATGTGATGGTGGCTTTCAATACCACCAACACCTTCGGCACTCCTGTGCCCGGTACTACTTACAGCGTGGGAAACACAATCCCCGGCGGCGGTACTGTGATCTACAATGGCAGCGGCACCAGTTACAGCCATACCTCTTTAACACCGGAGACCACGTACTACTACAGGGCTTGGTCGGTTTCAGGCACCACCCAGTACTCCACTGGGGTCAACGCCAATGCGACGACGCTATCCAACAAGGTTACGGTCACCGTTGGTACAGGCACTGCCACGACCAACAACCTGCCCGCCAGAACCGACTATGACTGGTCATATTCACAGCAGATCTATACCAGGGCGCAGATCAACCAGTCAGGCGCGATCGAAAAGATCCTGCTGTATTTCTCGTCAGGCTTGACCACGAACAGCCGATGCTGGTTCATCTACATGGGGCATACTACCAAAACAACCTTCAGTTCCGCAACGGACTGGGTGCCCCTGGCAAATTTGACCAGAGTATTCGACGGGGCTATCACGGCTCCCGTAGCTGGCGCCTGGCACGAGATAACACTCACAACGCCTTTCCAGTATGACAATGTAAACAATCTGGTGGTGGCCATAGACGAGAACTATTACGGTGTAGCCGGAACGCGGGGCGTATGGGGTTCTTTCACCAGCGGCACGAACACAGGAATCTATAAGCACGTGGACACTACCACCGCCTACGAAAACGATATCAATCCCACAGCGCCGGGTACAGCCACGGGTAGGACGGCTGATATCAACCGCATCCAATTTGTGTTCGAACCCAGTTTTCTCGTGACGCCACTTTCCGTGACCCGCCTGG
This sequence comes from uncultured Candidatus Cloacimonadota bacterium, assembly GCA_964429035.1. Lineage (GTDB taxonomy): Bacteria > Cloacimonadota > Cloacimonadia > Cloacimonadales > Cloacimonadaceae > Syntrophosphaera. The sequence continues at coordinate 2,217 of CAYSAT010000046.1, forward strand.
CCTACATCAACCGAACCCTTAGTTCAGACCTGAGTATCAAGAATATCGGCTCAACCAACCTGACGATCTCCTCCATCACGGGCACTGCCTCCTGGTTAAGCTATTCCTTCACGCCCCCAGCTACCGTAACCCCAGGAAGCAGTTACGTCCTGCCGCTCAATTTCACGGCTCCCGGCACCGCTGGAACCAACACTATGAACCTGAGCATCACCACCAGCGCCGGCATTATTACTGTCCCTGTGGGCCTAAAGGTGATCTCCACCGCCATACCCACCAATCCCCGCCATGTGGCGCAATGGGAAAATGCCCGGGGCGCCCTGATCTGCTGGGCCTCCGGAACAAATGGCAGCCCTTCCGGCCTGGGTATTCCGGATAACCTGATCCTGGATCTGGCGAACAACGCACCCAACCTGTACTGCGTTGTCTCAACGGGAAACTATACGACCGCCTACAATTATTTCCAAAATACCATCGGCATCACGCCGATGTCCAAGGTTGTATTCATCCAGACGCCCAATGACTCATATTGGTCCAGGGACTGGGGTCCCATCTCCGTATATGAGGACGATGGAACAGGCGGCAGGCGTTTGGCCATGATCAATTTCGACTATAACCGCGATAACCGGACCAACGATGAGAACATTACCCCCAATGTGGCTACCGCGCTGGGAATCCCCTATTATAACATCGCCATGTCCCTGACCGGCGGCAATATCCTCACCGACGGCCTGTATCAGGAGTTTGCCAACGATGAGGTATATTACCAGAACGACGGCGATACCACTACGGGCCAGATGAACAATTTCACCGAGGCCTACTCCTACACCTGGTCGGAGTTCTCCGACCTGGTTCCCCTGTACCGTGGCACGCTGTGGAACAATGGCTTCCATGCCATGATCGACCCGCTGAAAGACTATATCCACCACATCGACACCTGGGCAAAACTGATTTCGATCGACCGCGTGATCATCGCTGACGGCAAACCAGACGCTGAAGTGGACGCGGCTCTGGATTTACTCGCCGCCCAATGGGCCACCTGGACCGCCAGCAATGGCAACCTGTTCACTGTGTACAGAGTGCAGGAACCGGCAAACCAACCTTATACCAATGCCTTTATAATGAATAAAAGGGCTTATATACCCTTTATGGGTGGCACATCAGCTGCAGCAGACAATGCCGCCCTGGCCGTCTGGCAAGCCGCGCTGGACGCCGCTTATGGGACTAACGTCTATATTGCCGCTGGTTACACTGCCCGTACCGGAGCCGCCTGGGTGGCAACTGACGCCATCCACTGCCGCGTGCATACGATCTTCGCTGTGGACGAGGAACCGCCCCTGCCGGTGGAACTTTCCTCCTTCACGGTTGTCACCAGCGTCACCAATCAAGCCATGCTGACCTGGGTGACCCAAACCGAGACCAATGTGGCCGGCTTCAACATCTACCGCGGCACCAGCAATGAACTGGCTGAAGCGGTGCAGTTGAACGCGTTCATCGAGGCTACGAACACCTCACAACAGCAGACTTATATTTACGTGGACGAAGAGATCTGGCAGAGCGGGACCTATTACTACTGGTTGGAAAGCCGCGACCTCGACGGCACCAACAACTTCTACGGACCGGTATCCATCACCTTGCAGCCGAATGACCAGCAAACTCCGCCCGTAGCCCTGGTTACCGGCATCGACGGCGTTTTCCCCAATCCCTTCAATCCCAGCACCACCATTGCCTACACGGTCAGCGAAACCAGCGACGTGGAAATCCTGATCTATAACGTCAAAGGCCAATTGGTGCGCGAGCTGCTGCGGATGAGCAAGCAGCCCGGCAACCACCGCGAACTGTGGGACGGCCTGGATAAGAATGGCTCTCCTTGCGCCAGCGGCCTCTACAACGTGGTTCTGCGCGCCGGGAATAAAACCTTCAACCGCAAGGCGGTACTACTCAAGTAATGCAAATACCCTCCTGATAACAGAACCCCGGTTCCATCCGGTCCGGGGTTCTTTTTTGGCATTATTTTCGACCCAGAAAATGGCGCTGTCTGCCGCAACCCGAACCGGCATCGTAGCGCTGAATGCTTTATTCTAGCAGTGTTTTCGTCTGTTGCCGAAGACTGTGATACGTTACAATCCCGCCTCTTTTTCCAGGAGAACCAATCAATGCTCTGAGGACAGTGCGCTTTGAGCGAATTTTTACCTTGACATATATCTGAGGGGTGATAAGTTAGCGCCTTAGTGAAGCTGAGACATGTGTAATGATAGCAACAAACTACGGAAAAAGACGGGAAAACATGCCGGTTGAAATTGGTAATTTGCAATACGGCAGGTATTTATGCCTCCGGGTCGGGTTTGCGTTTTCTAGCGCGGATCCGTGCAAGTATATATTCATGGACAGTTTATCAGGAGTATCAAATGAATAAAATCGCGATGTGCATAGCGGTGATTTTGATGTTGGCTGGGGCAGCCTCAGTGTTACATGGCCAGACCCTGATATACATGCAGGATTTTTACAGTGCTCCTCCAGCCGGATGGACAGTCGATAACCAAGGATGGATCTACCCCTACGGCTGGTATTACTATGAAGGAATTGGCTACCCGGATCTTGACGACACCAAGGCGATGGGGCATACCGCCGACACATACTTGGAATCCAACAATTGGGTATTCCTGCAAGCGATAAACTTGACCGCAGGCTACGATTATCATGTGGAATTCTACCAAAAGGTACTGGCAGGCACGCACAAACTGCAGGTAACAGTGGGCTCTCAAGCGACCGACACAAGCCAGACGACCATCCTATACCAAAACGAGAGTCTCAGCAATGGAAGTTACCTCCAGAGGGTTAGCTCTCTCTTCACGCCCATAGCTTCCGGTGATTACTATTTTGCTTTCCGCTGCTATTCCAGTCAGAACATGGGGACATTGTATGTGGACAATGTGGCCGTCTATGTAACCATCCCGCCCATGCCAAATCCGACGGCTTTCTCCGCTACTGCGGTCAGTAACCAACAGATAGATCTGGATTGGACCAAATTCAGCCCGACCGACAATGTCATGGTGGCCGCCAACAGCACCGGCACCTTCGGCATTCCAGCCAGCGGAACCGTTTACAACGTGGACGACGCGATCCCTGGAGGCGGAACAGTGATCTACAAGGGCAGCGCCGACGGATACAACCACACGGGTTTGACAGCCAATACGACTTACTACTACAAAGCTTGGACTGTTGGCGACGTAAGCATGAAAGACGGCTATTCCCATGACATAAGGGCTATTGTGTATTCCACCGGTGTTACGGCCAGCGCTAAAACCATGCGCACCCCTGTGGATATCGTACAGGGCATCGACTATACCGAGAACTTCGACGGAGTGATATTCCCTCCTGTCGATTGGTTCACCCAGCCTGTGTCCAAAGTTCCCGGAGACTGGCTGCGTTACACGGTTGGCTACAACCCCAATTGTGCTCCAGCGGCAGGAGCAGGCATGGCTGGCTATGACAGCTGGACCTATGGCGGGGTACGGGGAATCCTGGTGACCCCTCCCCTGAACCTTCCTTCCGATGGCTTTAAGGTTGAATTCCAGATGTACCGGGACAGCCAGTCATCCAATCCCGATCTGGTCAATGTCTATTACAACACTACCAACACACTTACCGGAGCTTACCGGCTGGGGTATATCTATCGTTATACTGGCCTGGAACCTTTGGGACAGGATCAAGGTTGGCATACTTATTCATTCAGTTTGCCCAGCGGATCAGGCGGAGATTTCCGCTATTTAATTTTTGAGGGTGTGAGCGCTTTCGGCTACAACATGTTCATAGACGAGGTCCGCCTTTACTACGATCCTCCTTTGCCAGTGGAACTTTCCACCTTCTACGTTTCGCTCAGCGTCACCAACCACGCCCTGCTCACCTGGATCACCCAAACCGAGACCAACATGGCCGGTTTCAGGCTCTACCGCGGAACCAGCAACGACCTTGCCGAAGCCCAGCTCCTGAGCACTTTCATCCCCGCCACCAATACCACCCAGCCCCAAACCTACGTCTATCACGATACCGAACCCTGGATCGGCGGAACCTACCACTACTGGCTGGAAAGCGGCGATCTGGACGGAAGCAGCCAATATTTCGGACCGATCAGCGTCCTGCTGGACTTCAGCTACAACTTCACGCCCAACATCCCGCTGGTAACGGAACTGGGCACCATCTACCCCAACCCCTTCAACCCCAGCACGACCATCTCCTACAGCCTGGACAGCTACGGCATGGTGGAGATCGCGGTGTATAACATCAAAGGCCAGTTGGTGCGCAAGCTGTTGCAGGAATCCAAAACCCCCGGCAATTACCGGGTATTTTGGGATGGGACCGATGCGGAACGCAAATCCTGCAGCAGCGGGCAATACCAGATCGTGATGCGTGTCGGAAACGATGTTTACACACGTAAAGCCATCCTGCTCAAGTAGGGGCGGCGTTACGGCATATTCACCCCGGATGGCCAGTCCGGGGTTATTTTCGGGTTTTTTCGGGTATGGCGGAGAGTAGATTGACACGCAGTCTGTTTGTGCTCCTCTTGGCCTTGCTACCCGCGTTGTGCATGGCGCAAAGCCTGAATGACGATTACATGTTTCCCGGAGACGAGGCTTGGGAAGATCCCGTCTACCCCATACCTTCCAGCCCGGAATATGGATTGGAGGGTATCCTGGGCGCGCTGATGGTGGATGGCGTTACCTACAACCAGTTACGGCTGCAGCCGGAACTGACGCTGTGGAAACTGGGCCTCGGTCTGGACCTGGACCTGCTGATCGATGGCGAGGGCAAGCTCCGCCAGCAGGATTGGAACGACTGGCGGGACATCCTCTCCAAGGTATTGTTCCTCAGGTTTGCCGACCGCAGCGACTCCCTCTATTTCAGAATCGGCTCCATTCCGGATTACACGCTGGGGCATGGCCTGATCTTCGACGATTATTCCAATATGCTGCGCTATCCCGAATATAAGCCCCTGGGCGGATATCTGGGCCTGAACACCAATAGCTACGGCTTTGGCTTCGAGGTCTATACACACGATATCAGCAAGAATGAGGTGATCGCGGCCCGGGCTTCCCTCAAACCCTTGCAGGCCATTGGCGTTCCCATCCTGCGCAACCTGAAGCTGGGCTTCAACCTCGGGGCGGATAGAAATCCTTACGGCAAATTCCCGGACTCCGACCGCGACGGCTACCCGGACGTGTACGACAAGTTTCCAAATAACAAGGAAACCTGGCTGGATACGGATGACGACGGCGTGGCGGACAACATCGACATCGATCTGAACGGCAATTCCATCCTCGACCATCCAGACCTCAATCCCTACGTGAACGCCGTCTTTCCCAACATCGCCCAGATTTACCCGAATTATCAGTTCGACACGGCGGTGTATCCGGACTCCGCGGCCCGCTATGTGGCCAACAAATCGATCTGGGTGCAAAGTTTGGAATACGAACTGCCGCTGGTACAAGGCAAAGGATTGGACCTGAGCCATTACGCTGAATACGCGGTGATGGAAAACTACGGCAGCGGCCTGATCTTTCCTGGCTTAGCGGCGCGCATGGGACCGTTTGAGGCCAAGCTGGAACTGCGCAACTTCAGCTCGCAATTTCTGCCCGCCTACTTCAACAACATCTACGACGAACAGCGCTGCCAGGCTGTGATTTCCAGCACTCCAGACGGCAAACGCCGCTTCTACTCGCTGAACACCAAGGACGAATTGCTGCCCAAACTCACTCCCAGCGTGGGCTGGTTTGGCTACTTACGCGGAGGCATAGAAAAACTGGGCTATCTCAAGGTTGCTTTTCAGGACATGTACGGCGACCAACTGACGCAGGGAAAATCGCTGTGGGGCAAGCTGACGCTGATGCCAAACAAGATACCCAATCTGAAGGAAGCTTCATTCTACTACGCCCAGACCGATGTTGACAGCATTAGTTTCAAAACACTGCGCACTGCCAACGCGAGGGTCAGCGGCAGGCTGGTTTATGGCTACAACGACAATTACAGCCTGATCCTGAGGTATTCCGAGTATTACAGCGACTTAAACGCCGATGGCCTGATCAGCGGCAAGAATGAAGTGGTCGAGGCTGTGAACGTCGGGATCGAGTTTCAGTTCTGATCCGGGGGCACCGAAGCCAGCCAGATTCGTCCTGTTCCTGACAGTGTGCAGGATCCGGCATCTGCGGTCAGGAATGCCGCTTCACCTTTCTCCAAACGCAAGGACGCCGATCCGTCCGCCAGTTCTACCTCCCCTCGGTCGCAAAGCATAATAGACGGCATTGCTCCAGTATCCAACTGCATAATATCCTCCAGGGACGGCTCCAGGCAGCGCAGCCAGAATTCATCTGCTGGACAGCGATAGGCGCGGATTCCCTCCGCCAGATCTACAGGAACAATGTGCGCCGCTGGTGTGGGTGAGAAATCCAGGATCCTAGCCAGTTCTGCCAGATCGATGTGTTTGGGCGTCAATGCGCCGCGCAGAACGTTGTCCGAATTGGCCATCACTTCGATGCCCGCCCCTTCCAGGTACGCGTGCAGGGTACCAGAGCCGATGTACAGCGCTTCCCCGGGTTGTAAATTGTAGAGGTTGAGCAGCAATGGCGCCAATCTGCCGGAGTCCTGCGGATAATGGCGTCCCAGCAAGCGGCAAGCCCCGGCTACATCGTCTGGCAACGCGGATCCCTCTTGCAGAGCCGCGTCCAGCGCTGCCAGAACCTCTTGCTTCAATGGATCTGCCAGACTGAGTACCTGCAATACGAAGCGCTGGAAACTTCGCTGGTCCAAGTGCCGGGAGAGCGGGCCGAAAGCGCTGATCAAACCGCCCAATCCTGCAGCGCAGAAGTTTTCCGCTACATCCGCATAGGGCCGGAAACCGCACAGAGCCTGGAAGGGCGTTAGCGCGCAGAGCAGTTCCGGTTTGTGGTTAGCGTCCTTATAGTTGCGCAGGGGCGAAGCGAGGGGCACGCCGAGGCTGTTTTCGCGGTCGAAGCCGTTCCGCGCGAGGATTCTCGAAGGATGGGCCTGAATGGAAAGGGGTTGGGCGGCTGCCAGGACCTTCATCAAAAAAGGCAGGGCGCCCTCATTTATGACTGCTGCCTGTCCCAGCGCGGAACGCTGCTCACGCTGAATGAACTCGTCCAGGGAAACTTGCCGGCCTTCCACCACAATCTGCGAAGGCGCTTGCGGATGCGCTCCCAGCCACAGCTCCGCAACCGGTTCCGGAGCGGGAAAGGGCTGTCCCAGCAGGTGGGGAATGAAATGAAGGGAACCCCAAGCGTAGTTCTGGAGAGGGTTGATGAGTTTGTACAGCCCCATCGGAGATTAGTCCTTGGGGTTGGCCAGACGGGCCTGCAGCAGATTGAGCAGGGGCGAAAGGAGGGGAAAGAAGCGTTTGGCCTTTTTCATGTAGGCTTTCGCCTGCGGGATCTTCTTTTGCTGGATCAGCAGGCGGATCAGTTCCTCATACAGGCCCATGCTGTAAGGATTGCGTTCCAGCCCCTTTTCGAGGATGGGCACGGCGCGGTTGCCCATGCCGCTTTTCACCGCGCATTCCGCATAGATCAGCACATGGTCGGAAAGCACTATATCGCCGCTGGACTCGCAGGAATAGAATGCGTTGTAGGCAAAGAGCCAGTTTTGGAAATGGGCATAGGTAAGCCCTTTGAGGAGCGTGAGATGCCTGTGGCTGCCGATCTTGGCTTCCGCTTTGGCGATGTATTCGCGCGCGGAAGCATAATCTTCCACGCGCAAGAGCTGTTCGATCAGCAGGAAATAGATGAAGGGATTGGTATCGATCAGGTCCAGAAGTTCCCGCATGATGGCAATGCTATCGCGGTGCCTGCCCAGATAGGCCAGCGCCAGCGCTTTGTTGTAGCGGACATCGGGATGCGGGTCTTCGATCTGGTCGTAATACACGATCGCCAGCTGGTACTCCGCTTCGGCGAAATAGGTGTTGCCGATCACAAGTTTCAGATGGTTGTCGTTGGGCGAAAGTTTCAGGGCGGATTGGAAGCACTTGATCGCTTTTTCCAGCAGTTGGCGGCGCTGGTAGAAGTCGCCCAGAGCCACCAAGGGACGGGGATCGGCGGGATTTTGCTCCACAGCCTGCTCCAGCAGTTGCACCGCGTGCAGCCAGTTGTGCTTCATCAGCGCTTCAGCGCGCAAGATCAGGTTGTGCAGGTCTTTATCCAAAAACTATGTCCTCGCCTGCCACGCCCCCTCTTTCTGAAGCCCTGGCTAGGACGCCCAACTGCGGGCCAACAGCCATATATGGCTGATGGGTCCCTGTTGGCTGGCCTGCTAGAGGATGCGGTTGCTGAGGGCGGAGCGGGAAACTCACTCGACCTCTTTCAGAATCTCTTCGATGGCGCGTAGAAGTTGGGTGTCCCGTCCAGCAATCTCGTCCTCGGGCTCAAGTTCGACCACGATATCCGGCAGCACGCCGTTGCCTTCCATGTTCGTTCCATCCAGGCGGTACCAGCCTGAGCCAGGCAGACGCATGGATGATCCGTCGATCAGGTCGTATTCCCAGGTGCCGATCACCGAACCGCTGGAAGGCACGCCCACCACTTTGCCCAGTTCCAGCTCCTGATAAACCGTGGGAAAGATCTCGCCATCGGAAAAAGAGCCTTCGTCCACCAGGACAATGGTGGGACGGGTCCAGGCGCGGCGCGGTTCCTGGTTCAATTCCCCGCTGTAACGTCGGGACGTGGACCAGGCGTAGGGTTTCTTGCTGATGAGCGAGATGATCTGATCGTGCACATGTCCGCCGGAATTGCCGCGGACGTCGATGATCAGGGCCTCCTTGTCGGCATTGTCGCGAAAGACTTCGCGCTGGAAGTTCTCATAGTCGCGTCCACCCATGGCAGGGATGTGCACGTAGCCGATGCGGCCTTTGGTGATCTCATCCACGGTCTGCTTGCTGCGGGCCACTTTGTAAGTGTAATACAGGCGCCGCTGCTCGGAATAACTCAGTCCGGTAACCACAGCATCACGCGGAATTCCGCCGCTGGTATAACGCAGTTTTACGCGCTTGCCGGCTTGATCGGCCAAAAGCGAATCCAGCGGCGTTTTTGACGTGATGGCCGTTCCGTTGATGTGGGTGATGATATCCCCGGCCTGCAGTTTATAGTAACTGGCCAGGCGTGAGGTGGGATAAACCCGGGCTACGGAAATGCCGGCGGAAAGAGGAACGGAATAATCGAATTCCAAACCCAGCCAGGCATTACGGCGGATTGTGCCAGCTTCTTCGCGGCGGGGATAAAAGCCGGTGTGCGAAGCGTTCACATCGCCGATCATTTCGTTTACAACCGCGGCGATGTCATCCACGGAGCGCGCCTTCTCGGCGTAAGGATGGTAGAGATCATACAGGCTCTGCCAGTCCTGGCCGTGCATGTTGGGATCGTAAAAATTCAGCCCGAACACGCCCCAGACCTGCTCAAAGACTCGCGTGTTGAGGGTTTTCTCGCTGTAGGCGTAGTCAAACTGCGTCCGGACCTCGCCTTTGGAGCCTTTGTCGGTGTTGTAGAACCGGATGACGCCGTCCCGGACATAATAAAGGACTGGTCCGACCCAGCGTCCTGAATAGACACCAGAGCCCAGTTCAAACTCGCGTTTGGCGTTCGAGCCGTAGATATTGGCCTTTTTCAATTCCGCAACACCGCTGGAGGAGTTGGGTACCGTCAGATAGTAGAAAGTGCTGTCGTCGATGGCCTTTTGCACGTCCAGATTATAGCCGGATTCGGTGAGCACCGGGTAGAGGCGTTTTTCCAGGCCGGCCCATACTATCTCCAATTCCCGGGGTTGCTGTTCTTCCGCTTGATCTGGCTGGGCCAGGGAATCCGGGGCTGCCGTCGCCAATGTATCCGAGCTCAGGGCCAGGCTGTCCGCAGCTGCGGCGTTGGTTTTTGCCTCAGGTTGAGCTGTGGCCAGGATCTCGCGCCAGTTGTCGGTCTCAAATTCAAACTCGTCGCGGGGCACCAGATCCAGGCGGTGGATTCCACCGCCACGTGAGATCAGGATGGAGCGGTCATCCTTGGTCCAGGCCATGTTCCCGATCCAGAAATCGTCGTTCAGTAGCTTGCGCTGCTCGTTCCTGGCAAAGTCGTAGAGCCACAGTTCCCGCGTCCAGAAATCCTCTCGCGTGGTGGCAAAGACGGCGTAATCGCCTCTGCTGGTAAAGGCGATATTGCTCACCACAGGCCGGGTAATGTTTAGGGGATGGATATTGGCGAGGTTGGAATCAGCGACCGCGACGCGGCTGCTCAAGCGCTTGTCGCCGTAATAGATCACCCATTTGCCGCAAGGATCGCGGTAAAAGTTTTCCACGTCCAGGCTGTCCGCGCCGAACCAATCCAAAGGCCTGGCCACCATGCTGCTGTCGCATTTGACCACATATAGTTTATCCCGGCCTTGTTCTATCATCTGCATCAGCAGGGTCCGCTTGTCCTCGAGGAATTCCAGGTTGCCCGTGGAAGCCTGGCCGCTCGTGATCTGGCGGACTTCGCCACCTTTACGGGGCATGAAGAAAGTGTCATACTTGTACCGGAAGGCCAGCAGCAGTTCGTCCCCGGAAACGGCGAAATCCTCAAAGTTGTCTTTCATGGTGGCATACTGGCGGTCTTGCTGCCAGAGGTCCTGGCGGATCTCGATCTCCAAACGGCTGGCAGGCTGGGTACCGGGCTCAAGTTTCCAGATCTCGTTGAAGAGCTCGAATACCATCCGGTCGCTGGTTCTGGCCAGGGAGATGTCCCGTGCCGACCATTGGGTGAAGTCAGTAAGCTGTTCCCGGCGCTTGAAATTCAGTTTTTCCGCGCGGAAGATCTGAAAGCAGCTGCCATCCGAGGCGCAGTAGTAGAGCGCGTCATTAACTTGCGAAAAGCGCGGATAGCGCTCCGTCAGATCCGTTTTGGTAAGCCTGGTGTAGGCTTTGGTGGCGAGGTCGATCTGCCAGAGTTCGCCGGCCAGGCTGCCTGTGAGCGCTTCGCGGTGGGGGTTGCCGTTCCGGTTAAAGACGATGCTCCGGTTATCCGGTGACAGGGACGCGTAGCGGTCGCCGATCTCCGCCAGCAGAACCGGCCGTGTGCCATCGACCGGCACCTTGTAGTAAGAACTGCCGAAATCGGGATTGGAGCGGGTGCACAGCAGATTGGCGGAATCGGAGAACCAATCCGAGATGGTGTAGCTTTCGGCGATGACTGGCCGGGCTTCGCCACCTTCTGCTGGGATCAGATAGGGATAGGTATTGTTTTCGCGGTTGGCGTTGAAGGCGATCCAAGCTCCGTCCGGAGACCAGCAAGGACCCCATTCCGCGGACTGGGTGGCCGTGATCCTCTTGGCTTCGCCACCGGAAAAAGGGACCAGCCAGAGGTCGCCCGCGAAGACGAAACAAACTTGAGAGCCATCGGGAGAGATGGCGGGATCGCTGGCAAAATCAGGCTGCAGGGCGCTTAACGCCAATCCCCAGAGGAGAACGGCCAGGCACAACAAAATGTCTCTTCTCATACTAATCAGTCCTTTTCGAGGATCTCCAATTGCTTTTGATGAACGGTGATGGTGTATTCGTGCTTGAGAATGCGGATCCGCACCGGAGGAAAAACATCCTGGCGGACGCTCAGTTTCAATCTGTTCTGTCCCTGCTGCTGCAGGTATGCGTTCAATTCGCGGTCCAATTCCTGTTCGCATTCGCGGATCCTGGCGTTGAGCAGTTCCACCTGTTTGGCTGACGGTTGCTGGGCTTGCTTGCGATGGATCAGTTCCTTGGTCATCTGCATCATCAGCGCCTTGCGATAGGGGCTGATCGTGATCTCCACTTCCGTCAGCGTGCCTTGCGGTTCGCCGAGTTTGTCCACCTCGATGTCTCCCCCGCTTTCCAAATGGCCGCCGCTAAGGATGCCGGAGGCGGATTTCAGGCCTCCATCGGCATAGATCTCGCTGTTGGAGACCTGCCCCGAAAAAGTCACCGTGCCCTGGCAGAGCACGCGGGAATCCTTGATCCCGGCGCAGCTGATGTTTCCAGCAATTTCCAGGCCGGGCTGCTGGCAGTCCACGATCTCCTGCCCCACCTCCAGATCGCCCTGGCAATAGATGCCGCAGTTATTCACTGCGCCGCTGATGCGCACGTTTCCGGCTGCCGTGATCCGCGTGTCCGCCACATCTCCGTCTATGGTCAATCCCACCGGTGAACGCAGGCCTTCCGCTCCGGCTTCCGTCCATCCGGTGATCTCCAGGTCATCCACGATCGAGATGCTGCCGTCGTCGGATACGCTGGGAAAACCCGCGCATTCGGCTACAAACTGGTTTCTCCCGGCATCGAAGCGGACATTGGTCCCGGTGACGGACTCCAGCGTACCCTGGTTGGCATCATCAGCCCGGAACATCTCGCCATAGATGTCATAGATGGATCCCGGCTGTTCAAAGATGTTGCTGCTGAAATCGGCGATCACGGTTCCCGCTTCGATGCAGGTCAACCTGCGCATTTCCGCCAGGGTCACCCGGCCCGAAAAGCCTCTGGCCGCTTCCAGGTCGAAATAGTAGTTCAGCTTGGCCTCGCCAGAATTGCGCTCACACATGGCGATCGGGAAGGCGGTGGCGAAGTCTTTGTCAATGCCTCGTTTGCGCATATATCGGGCGGCTTCTTCAAAACCTGTTTTGATCCCCGCCTGATCGATCAGGTCCAGGATTTCCTGCTCGTTGGCCAGGCGCCCCGTATCAGTGATGGTCAGCCAGGCTGACAGGCGGTCGTCCTTGAGCTCCAGCTTGATGTTGCCATCCGCGTTGGTAAGAATCTTACTCATACTCTATCCCGATTAGGTTGATTTGGCGGTTGCGGGTGCCATCCCGGCGCCAGGAAAAATGGTGGGGCGATTCCAGGGTGCAGATGTCCTGCCGAAAAATGTTGCGGCGTGGAATCCCCGCAGCAGCCAGCTGCTGGCAGATATCGCCGCCGATATCGATATGCCTGCGCGGTGCCGGTTGCGGAGTAAAGCCCTGGGCTTGCAGGCTGTCTTGGTAATCCTGCCAGGTCGCTTCGTCCACCTCGTAATGCCGGGCGCAGATCCCCGCCCCAACCCAAGCCAGAAGGTCTTGGGGCTGGATGCCATATTCCTGCCGCAGCTTCTGAACCGTTTTTCCAGCGATGTTCTTTCTGGTGCCTTCCCTGCCGCTGTGTATGGCTCCCACAGCCCGGCAAGCCTCGTCGTAGAGCAGCACCGGCGTGCAATCCGCGGTCCGGATCAGCAGATACAATCCGGCTACATCGGTGATCAGGGCGTCGGCAATGGGAATTTGGGGATGGCTGCCAAAGCCGGCGCCGCCGTCCTCTTCACTGCATCTCTGCGCCAGGTCGGAATGGGTCTGCTCGGCGATCACAACCCTGTCCGCAGCTATGCTCTTGCCCTCAATTACAAAATCGCCCTGCTCGCGCATGATCCCGCGATAATCCGGCTCTGTTCCGCCCAGATGCATGAATACTTTCATCCCTCAACTCCAGGGCTGGCCAGCGTTACTGGCGCGGGTCGGTAAATCTCCGTGTTGCCGTTGGAGACCAGCATCCTCAGGATGTTCTTGATGAGATTGGGAATCAGGCGGAGGCCATTCAAAGCCCAGAGCAAACATAACGAGGCGCAGATGCTGAGCGCCAGCCGGGCGCCCAATTGCCGGGAGAGAAAGCCGATCAGCAAACTGCCAAAGGGCGAAAGGGAGTTGAAGGTCATGGTATAAACGCTCAGCACCCTGCCCCGCATTTTAACATCCACAACAGATTGGATCATGGTATTGGTGGCGGACATCTGGATCGTCATCCCCAAGCCGATAAACAGCATCATCAGCAGGCTGAAAGCCAGGCTCCGGCTTTGGGCGAATCCGATCAAGGCCAAGCTTGCCACGCAAGCCATGATCGAGGTTACGGTTGGCAGGCCCTTGATGTTTTTCCGCCCCGCCATATAAAAAGAACTTGCCAGCGCGCCCACTCCAGCTGTGGAAAGCAGCAAACCCTGGGTGCCCGCCGTTCCTTTCAGGATGTCCCGGGCAAAAACGGGGATTACGGCGGAATAGGACATGGCAAACAACATGAACACCGCCAGATTGGCGATCAGATAGCGGATGGGGAAACTCCGCCAGGAGTACTTCCAGCCTTCGATCACCTTCCGCAGCGTGGATTCTTTGCTATGCGCGCGGGGTGGGTATTTGATGCGGATCAGCAGCAGAGCCACGATCACGGTGAGGTAGGAAACAGAGTTGATGGCAAAGCAGATCCCCTCGCCAAAGAGCAGGATCAACGCTCCGCCTATGGAAGGGCCGACAAGGCGCGCGGAATTGAACATGGCGGAATTGGTGGCAATGGCATTGGGCAGCAGCGAGCGCTTTGCCACCAGGTCGAGCACAAAGTTTTGCCGGAACGGCGAATCCACGGCCTCGACCATGCCCTGCAGCAGGCTCAGGAAGATCAGCGGCCACCACCTTTCGGCATTGATGATTCCGCTCAAGACACCCACCGCCAACAATCCGGCCTGCAGCATGAAGAGAATCTGCGTCCCGATCAGGGTGTGGTGCCGGTTCCATTTGTCCGCCCAAGCTCCCGCAAAGGGACTGATGAACAAAGAGGGGATCATGCTCAGGAAGCTGATCAGGCCCAGCAAAAACGCTGAATTGGTGAGCCGGTACACAAACCAGCCCATTGTGGTGCGCTGCACCCAGGTCCCGATCAGGGACACACCCTGTCCCATGAAGAACAGCCGGTAATTGCGCACCGTCAGCGAGACGAACAAATCCTTGATCCTGAACATCGCTATGCTACCGGATGGCCTGCCATATCGCGCAGACGCCGTTCATCGCCCCAGTCACGGTTCAAACCGGCTCAGGGCCGACTCCAGCTGGTTGTTCTGGCGTTTCAGCACTCGGCGTGCTGGCCGCGGTTTTATCGCTGTGCTCGAAGCGCAGTTCCCGGGCTTTGCTATATTTGCGCATCACCAGTTCCTTCTCAGCATCGCCGATTTCGCGCAGTATGAACTCAAAGATCTCTTCCGTGCCCAGGGTTTCCCTGTCGAACAGCTCCGCCGCCAGTTTATCCAGCAAGTCCCGATGCTGGCGCAGGATGGCCAACGCTCGATCGTAAGCCCGGGATATGAAGCCCCGGATCTCGCTGTCCACCATCTGGGCGGTTTCGTTGCTATGGACGTCGCGGCCCACCAGTTCCTTGCCCAGATACACTTCACCCGCTTCTTTGCCGATGGTCATGGGACCCACGGCTTCGCTCATGCCCCAAGTGCAAACCATTTTCTTGGCGATCTCGGTGACCCGTTCCAGGTCGTTACCCGCTCCAGTGGTCAATTCGCCAAAGATCACCTCTTCGGCAGCCCGTCCTCCCAGCAGTTCCACCATCATCTGCTCCAGATAGCTGCGGGAGTAGCCCGTTTTGTCCGTTAACAGAAAGTGCGTGGCGCCAGCTGTGAAGCCGCGGGGTATGATCGAAACCTTGTGCACCGGCTCCGTCTTGTCCTGAAACACAGAAGTCAGCACGTGCCCGATCTCGTGATAGGCGGTCAGTTTTTTGTCCTCTTCCGGGATCACCCTGCTCTTCTTCTCCTTGCCCAGGATCAGTTTGTCCTTGGCTTCCTCAAAATCCCGCATGGCGATGCTTTGTTTGCCATAGCGGGCGGCGATCAGCGCTGCTTCATTTACAATGTTGGCCAGGTCGGCGCCGCTGAAACCTGGTGTGCCGCGGGCGATCAATTCCAGGTTCACATCCTCGGCCAGAGGCACTTTCTGGGAATGGACCTTGAGGATCTCCGTGCGGCCTTTGATGTCTGGCAAGTCAACGGTCACCTGGCGGTCGAAGCGGCCCGGACGCAACAGCGCCGGATCGAGAATGTCCGGGCGGTTCGTGGCGGCGATGATGATCACCGCCTCGTTGGGCTCGAAACCGTCCATCTCCACCAGCAATTGGTTCAGGGTCTGCTCGCGCTCGTCGTGTCCGCCGCCCAAACCGGTTCCCCGATGGCGTCCCACGGCGTCTATCTCGTCGATGAAAGTGATGCAGGGCGAGTTTTTCTTGGCCTGGTCGAAAAGGTCGCGAACCCGCGCCGCGCCTACGCCCACGAACATTTCCACGAAATCCGAGCCGCTGATGCTGTAGAAAGGAACGCCCGCTTCACCGGAAACGGCTTTCGCCAAAAGGGTCTTGCCTGTGCCCGGACGCCCCACCAGCAGCACTCCGCGCGGTATCCTGCCGCCCAGCCTCTGGAACTTCTTGGGGTCCTTCAGAAACTCCACGATCTCCTGCAGCTCTTCCTTGGCTTCGTCCACGCCGGCCACATCCTTGAACGTGATGTTGCTCTTGCTGGCTTCATGCATCCTGGCCCGGCTCTTGCCAAAACTGAAGGCCTTGGAATTCTGGTTGTTCATCCCCCGCATCATGAAATACAAAAAGGCGATCAAGAGCAGGATGGGCAACATGTAGATCAGCCCGCTCATCCAGCGCGAAGGCTTCTTGGTGAGCACCTTCACGCCCTTGTCCAATATGCGCTGCACCAATGTGGGATCGTCCACAGGCGGTAGCAAGGTATGGTAGTTTTCGCCTCTGGCGCCTTTGAACACCATGTCCCGCTCGGTGAACTCCACCTGCGAGATCTGGCCCGCTTCCAGCTGCTGGACAAACTCCGAATAACTGGCTTCCACGACCCGCTGCCTGCTGCCCATCCAGCTATACAGGAACAGCATCCCCAATAGCGCCATGATGATGATGTAAGGATAGGAAACCGGCGTTTTCTTCGGCCGGTTCATGCCGGGATACCCGCCTGGAGGCTGGTTTCCCCTTGGACCCGGTGCTTTGTCCTCTGGCTTTTTCCCGGTTCTGGGATCGGTGGGCGGATCCCCGGGTTTACGCCGCCTGGCCAGATACATCCGCACCGCGCTGAAGGCCGTGATGGCCAGCAGGGCATACACAAACCACTGCAGCATCGACCCAAATTCGCGCAGCACCGCTCCAGTCTGGGCTGGAGCCTGGTTTTGCTGGGGCTGGACGCCCTTCATTACATTGTTGACGGAGGTCGAATCCCCCGCCAGGCTGCCTAAAAAACTCAGCAGCACAAGGCATAGTATGGTATATCTCATGTATAGAGTTCTTCCTTCAGGATTCCAATATAGGGCAGATTGCGGTAGCGCTCGTTGAAATCCAGGCCATAGCCCACTACGAATTCATTGCCGATCTCGAATCCCACATAGTCGAAAGTTACTTCCAGCTTGTGCGCGCTGGGCTTGTCCAATAGCACGCAGGTCTTCAAACTGGAGGGCGAGTGCTTGAACAGGTAGTCCTTGATGTATTGCAGGCTCAGCCCGGAATCCACGATATCCTCCACCACGATCACATCGCGGCCGGTGATATCCACGTCGATATCCTTGCGGATCTTCACTACGCCGGAGCTGGAGGCTGTGCTGCCATAGCTGGAGATGGCCAGGAAATCCAGCTCCACGGGGATGCTGACGCTGCGTACCAGATCGGCCAGGAAGACCACTCCGCCTTTCAGGATGCCGATGATTACCGGGATCCTGCCCCGATACTCGCTCGTGATCTGCATTCCGATCTCACGCACTCTGGTTTGGATCCGGTATTCGTCCAGCAACACCGCGGACAGGTCGCAATTCATTTCATTCATCGTCTTCTCCAGTTTTCTTGCTGCGGCTGGCAGCGCGCATGGGCTTTTCATGCACCAGTTCGGCCTTGATGTGTAAGAAGCGCTGGCTCTGCGCGTCGATCGCCGCCCGGACGTCAAACCGGTGTCCGGCGATCCAGAATATCTTTTCCCCGTCGTCGAAGATGGGCACGTAGTCCCGCTCGAACTTGGGCACTTTCACGTTGATGAAATACTCTTTCACCTTCTGCAACTGCGTCATCCCCAGAGGCATATAGCGGTCGCCGGGCCTCCTGCTGCGGATCGTGAAGGGATAGCGGACCTTGTCCGCGTCCAGGTACACACTGTGTTTATCCTCTTCCCGGTGCACTGGCAGCACCCGCAGCACCTTGAAACTGAAGCGGTAGTTGCCCCAAACGGCCCTGCTGCGGTCTTCTTCCACGGTGAAAGGTTCCGGCACCTGCTCCGGAGTTGAGGCCTGCGCGATGACCAGTTCGCGGTACAGCTTCCTGATCCGCAGGCCGTTGCCCAGGCTGAGGCTCTTGGAACCGGATGCCTTTAGCAGCGAGCGCAGCTCTTCGAAATGCTGCACGAAGAAATCCTGCTCGCTGCCAGTGAGCTCGCTGACCACGCCCTTCAGGATGTAGTACTGCTCCAAACGGCTGGCCTTCAGCAGCAGCGGAAGCGCCAGCGTGACGGATTCCGGAGACTGCTCCAGGGTCATCTTTTTCAGCAGCGGCGCTGTTTTCTGGCGCACCAGGTTTTCCGCTTCGGCAAAGATCTGCGCCTGCCAGCCCAGTTTGGTGCCCAGCTCCGGATTTAGTTCTTTTTCCAGCAAAGGGATCAGCGTGTGCCGGATCCAGTTGCGCCGGAAGCGCTGATCCTGGTTGGTGGCGTCTTCGCGCCAGGCCACGCCTGCCTCTTCCAGGATCGCGGTTAGCTCGCTTTTATTGAAGATCAACAGCGGATGGAGCACTATGCCGCTGCGGGGCTTGATCCCCGCCAAACCGTTCAAACCGGCTCCCCGGCAAAGATTCATCAGCATGGTCTCCGCCTGGTCGTTGTTGTGGTGGGCGGTCACGATAAAATCGAAGCGGTAAAGCTCCAGGATCTGGCGAAACACTTCAAAACGCTTTTTCCGCGCTTGGTTTTCCAGGTCCCGGACGCCGTCCAACCGCACTTTGCGGACGATCACCGGAATGTTCAGCCGCAGGCAGCTTTCTTTCACCAGTTCCGCGTCGGCAGCGCTTTCCGCGCCGCGCAATTGATGGTCCACATGCACCGCCAGAAGCGTGATCTGCATCCGGGAGCGCAGCAGTGAAAACAGCTGGATCAGGGCTTGCGAATCAGCTCCCCCGGAACAGCAAAGCAACAGCTTGGCCCCGGCAGGAAACAACTTCTGTTCCTGTACGCTATCGTGAAGCCGGACAAGGGCTTGCTCCAGTTTTCGCATTTCCGCTCCTTGCAGTATTTTCTCAGAAACTAATCTTTTTGTAAGTGCCCAGCTTGTCAAGCGGGATTTTAGCCGGGCTACCACGCATGCCTGGATCTTATGTTTGGCTCTCATGCAAACCGAGTGGGTGAGGATTCGTGATATGGCAGAATTGGGGTGGGGACGTCCCGTCGCCACAGAGTCCGCAAATCTCTTCAGAAGCCGGCTCCGCCGACTCGGTCTACCCGGAGGTCGACAGCCAAATCCATGGCGCTAGTTTAGTAATAAACCAGTTTCAACCGGTGCAGGACTTCACAGGTGAGAACCACGAGAGAGTGGCAAATGCCGGATTAATAATGCTATGAAAGACTGTTGAATAATGCGGAACACTGCCTTTAGGCGGTGTTCCGGCTATGTGCAATGCTCTTTATGACGTCCTGCACTCATTGAAATGAGTTGTCCACAAAATGGGGGGAGCTTGTTTCATTCTACACGGGCGATAAATCACCCGCCTGCAGTCCTACGCCCTCCGGGCTTACCCACTCGGTTTGCCAGAGAGCCGATCATTAACCTGTCTCTGGTAACCAACGCGGGGTCATTGCGCGCTCATTGCGCGCTTTGCCCGTAATGAGCGCGCAATTACCCCGCAGTGATATTGAGAAGGGTGCAGGATTTACCCAACAGTTATGGAAGTAAGTCTAATGTATGGCCCTCACATCTCCCAGATAGAAAGCGCAGATTTTTCAACTTTCAACTTTCAACTCTCAACTCATCTCCGTCCCCTTATCCCAAACAAAAACGCCCCGGGAAAACCCGGGGCGTATATGTCACTGTATTAGTGAGGTTATTTAACGATAACCATCTTCTTGGTGACGTTCATGGAAGGAGTGCTAAGTTTGTAGAAGTAGATACCGCTTCCGCAGGTATTGCCTTTACTGTCCTTACCATTCCAGTTGATCATGTGGGAGCCTTCGTTGACGGTAAAGGTTCTCACGATCTGGCCCAGAACGTTGTAGATGGCTACGGTGCCGTTCTCGCCGGCTTTGAGGGAAACTTCGATGTTGGTGCTGCCGTTGGCCTTGAAGGGGTTCGGGTAGGCATTCTTCATCGCAGTAACTTCAGGAAGCACTGGCGGGACGTTGCCTTCGACGATGACGCTGACGGGACCATGGTAGGTGCTGGCATTGTATTCCACAGCTTCCAACCAGTAGTAGTAGGTGGTGCCGACTTGGACGTCGGTGTCGGTGGCGGTGTAGGTTTGGGCGGTGCTAGTGTTGGTGGCGGCAATCATCGGCTGATCGATCAACACGGAGGTCGATTGATCGTTGGTGGTGCTGCGATAGACCAGGTAGCCCATCATCTGGCTTTCAGTCTGGCTAACCCAAGTGAGTTGGACGTAGTTCTGCGCGGTGAGAGTAGCGGTGAAGCTGCTCAGTTCGACAGGAACGGTAGGGTAATTGAGGAAGTCCATCTCATAGCTGGTGGTGATGTTGAAGAAGTCCACGTATTGGGGAATCCAGGTGTTGTCATCATAATCCACGTGCTTGACCCAGTAGATACCGGTCACGAAGGGCAGGTTGCCGCAAGCGCCGAAGATGTAAGGGGTGTTTACGCCCAGGTACATCGGCGGAATCATGGCAGCGGGGTTCTCATACCAGATCTCGGCGCCCAGATCGTTGGGATCCAGATGCGCGGGGGTGTTGGTGGCGTAGGGTTCCGCGAACACGTAGCCATTGCTGCTGTACCAAGTAAGGTCAAACGCGTTGACTTCGAAGGTGAAGCCAGGCTCGCAGTCCGGCACCAATTCAAAGATGATGGTGGCGGTCCAGTCGTACTTCGCGAAGCTGGTGGCATCGATCACATACTGCGCAGGTTCCCAGTGGAATCCAGCCGGAGCGGTTTCCAGGGTATAGGTGCCGTAGAGTTCCATGGCATACATCGTTGTGCAGGCATGATTGGTCACTTCACCGCAGGGATTGCCGTCCTTATAAATGGCATAGCCTTGGCCGGGAAGTGACTGCACATTCAAGGTCCAAGTATCTTGTGGCGGAATCTGGATCAGAACGAATTCGATGGTGGCAACGCCATTGACGAAATCAATTTCCGCAACATTGATGGGATTCGCAAACCAGTAGTATCCGGCAGGCGGATCCGCGATGGTGTAAGCGCCGACCAAGTCGTTCACGTTGTCATTGTTGTCGGTGGCGGTGTAATCGGTGGTACCATTGGCGGGACCGGTTACAGCATAGCCATCGGGGCCGTTGACGTTGATGGTGTAAGTGGGATAAGTTCCCAGTACGAACTCTATGGTGGCGTTGTAAACATATTCGGTTTTGCCAGGGGCAGCAAACATGTCAGGAGTAACCACGATGGGGTTCACCATCCAGTACTGACCAGCAGGCGGAGCAGCGATGGTGTATTCGCCGAGTAAACCGTTGACTTGGTCGCCAGGACCGTCGGTGGCAAGGTA
>CAYSAT010000047.1:0-23434 GCA_964429035.1 uncultured Candidatus Cloacimonadota bacterium
TCCGGAGGACACACGGAACTGGTGCTGTTCCATGACTTCACCCATTTCGAGATCCTGGGTAAAACGCTGGACGACGCTGCCGGCGAGACCTTCGATAAAACCGCCAAACTTCTTGGCCTGGGCTATCCCGGCGGTCCTGCCATGGACGCTTTGTCCACTCAGGGAGATCCGCGTTTCCATGCTTTTCCCCGCGGCCTCAAACGCAAAGGTGACCTCAATTTCAGTTACAGCGGACTCAAGACCGCCGTTCTGGAATATCTGAGCAAGCAAAGCGCGGATCATATCGCCGCCCACCAAGCCGATATCGCCGCCTCTATCCAGCAGGCGATCATCGATCCGCTCATTGCCAAAACCTGCCTGTGCGCTAAACAGAACCAGATCAAGTCCATCCTTCTGGCAGGCGGTGTGGCCGCCAATTCGGCGCTCCGAGCCCAACTCGCCGCTTCGGCCGCCTCGATCCAGGCCCGCGTGTATCATCCCTCCCTCAGCCTCTGCGTGGATAATGCCGCCATGGTCGCCGCCGCCGCCATTCCCAAACTAGTGGCCGGAGATTTCTCTCCCCTGGACGTCAACGCCTCTTCCGCCAAGGGCACCAGAATCCTCTGAAATCCCTCCCATCCCCCACTTACACCGCGGAACATCAGCCAAACCAACTCCGGACCATCCGGCATAAATGGCTGTTGGGCGGGATTTGCTAGTCCCCGCCAGGGCTGATAACCACCAGAGCTGGCCGTGTTGCCCGGCTGATTTCCGGGAATGCTCCATCAAGCCGCCCTAAGGGCTGGATCGCTGGCCGCTTTGAAGCTTCCCGAACACCTCCCCTGGAATCTTCGGGAAGTCATAGGGGAGTGTTAAGGAGGCAAGTGAGCCAGCCTTGAGGACGGATGGGGAAAAAGGTGGCTCTCTTGCAAACAGGGTGGGTAACCCAGTGAACCTAGCCCGTTGGCAAACCCGCTTCAGCGGGTGCAGGACGGTAGGCGTGTGATTTATCGCCCGTGCCAAACGAGAGGCCATTATGCAAGCAACCGGTTTCAACCGGTGCAGGACTTCACAGCTGAGGACCTTGAGAGTGTAACAATTGCCGGATGAATAATGCCCTGAAGTCCTACACTCATTGAAATGAGTTGACTACAAAATGGGGTGAGCTTGGTTTTCCCTACACGGGCGATAAATCACCCGCCTACCATCCTACGCCCTCCGGGCTTACCCACCAGGTTTGGAAGAGAGCCAAAAAGGTTCCTGAAACACGGCTGCATTCCAGGAACCTTCATATCCGGCCAGGACATCCCCGACCGAGAGAATTTTCGCCGGCGGCTACTTCATTAGTATCGCCTTGCGGGTGAAGTTGTAGTGGGGCGATTCCAGGCGGATGAAATAGAGCCCGGAGGACACGCGCCGGTTCTGAGCGTCGCTGCCGTCCCAAATGATGCGGTGCGTTCCGGCGTTGAGCTTGTCGTTAACCAGGCGTTTTACCAGCTGTCCTTTGACGTTGTAAACGCTCAGTTGCACGGCTCCGGCGTCTTTGAGGTCAAACATGACCGTGGTGCTGGGGTTGAAGGGATTGGGGTAATTTTGGTAGAGTTTCGAAACCAGCGGCGGGGTTTGGGGGTCTTCGCCGGCTACGATGGGGAACGTGAATTCCACCGGCTGGGAACTTACGCTTTCGCCCCCGGCATAAACCACCACTACGTAGTAATGATAGGTTCCGGGCAGCGAGAGCAGTTCAGAATAGCCAGGCTCCGTAAGGATCCCTTGCAATTCGTAGGCTCCGGCATTCACACGGCGGTACACTTTGTAGCTGACCACGGGGAACAGAGGCTCCACCGGAGCCGCCCAACCTAGGGTGAGCAGGGAATCCGGGGTCACGGTCCAATCCAGTTGGCCCAGCGGGGTGAACCAGCCCAGGTCGAAATCGTGCACGACCAGGGGGCTCGTGGTGCTCAGATTGACGGGGAAGAACTCCGAGGCCAGATATCCCGGCGCGGAAGCTGTGACGTTGTGGGTCCCGGTGGGAAGATACAACACATAGAAGCCGGCAGCGTCAGGCTGCGTGGAGATCGCGTTGGCGTTCTTGATCAGCACCTGGCTCATGTCGATGGCGGGATTGGAGGAAGACACCACGCCGTTCAGCTTTCCGGCAAAGGGCACGAAACCGGTTGTCTGCACGTCGTCGATGTACCAGCCCTGGCCCTGGATCATGTTGTCGGCCGCGAAAGTCCAGCGGAAGCGGACATTCTGGTTGGGATAGCTGCTCAGATTGAAGCGCGCCTGCACCCAGCCTCCGCTTGTGCCGGCATATCCCGGTCCGTTCAAGGCGGATACCGTTTGCTGGGTGTAGCCGTCCTCCGGAGTCAGCATGAACCAGGATGATCCGTTATTGGTGGAGATCTTGACGTTTCCGCCGTCGTAATTGAGCTCGGTATTGAACCAGTGCCAGAATTCCAGCACGAAATTGGAGCCGATGTAGACCGAGGGCGAGGTGAGGGTCCAGTTCACATTGTTGGGATACTGCTGGTTGAGCAGGGTGCCCCAAACCTTGATTCCGGAATGAGCCCCGGCGGTAGTATCGGTGCCCCATTCCCAGCCGTTGCCGGTGGGGGCGCAAACGAAGGAGCCGTTGGAATTCTCGAAATCCTCCATCATGCCGGTGGTCCCCACGTTAAAGAGCAGTTGCTCGTTGTGGGCGGCGATCTGGTCGCCCAGATAGGTGAGGTAGAAGGTGATGTTGTTGCCCACGATCACGTTGGGCGAAAGCGAGATCTCGTAAACCGCCTGGCAGGTGGTGGCAGCTGGAATTACGGGGATCAACTGCTGCGGGTTGGCGATGGTGACGTCCTCGCTGAGGCAGGTGATATTGCTGGTGAGGTTGAATGTGCCGATGTCGCTGGTGTTCGCATAATTGACTATCAGGCTGAAGGTCTCACCGGGGTCGGCAAGGCCGTTCACGTTGCCGTTCAAGTCATTGAGGTAAACTCCGCTGATCTCCAGAGAGGGCTTCTTGATCGTCAGGTTCATGGGGTAAGTCCAATCGTTGCCCGCTATGGTGACGGCAAACTCGATGGGTATGACCAGGTTGTCCGTGCAGTCCAAAGAGGCGGTGACGGTGATGGGGAAATCATTCACGGCAGTGCCGCTGCCAGCGATGTTCGGATAGGTGCTTTGGGAGTTCTGGATGGTCAGGAAAGGGCTGGCCGTGGAGGCGGTGATGTTGACGTTGGTGGCCGGATTGAGGCCGAGATTGTTCAGCCGGAGTCCGATTTCGGCAGTTTCACCCGGTTCCAGCCAGGCATTGCCATTGGCGTCGTTGAGGATCATCTCCCCCACCACTAGATGCGCGCTTTGATGCAGGATGGGCACCGTGGTGATGAGCAGGGCCTTGTTGTTTCCCAGGGGCTGCGCTGCCTGGGGATACTGGTTGTTAAAGGTATATTCCAGGCCGCGGGTGTTGGATTGGTCGCGGATCCCGATGCTGCAGTAGTTGCCGTGAATGGGAGAGTAGCCGCCTCCGCCGACATCCACGTTGTTGAAGACCTTGTATTGGAACTTGATCATGCCGTCGCCCATGCTGGTGGGATGAAACAGCGGATCGTAGAAGATCACCTGGAAGGTCTCTTCGGAAGTGCGGTTGTAGCCGTTCTTGAGATTGTTGTATTGGATGATCAGCATGTGCTGGTTGGCATCGTAATAGCGAAAAACCCCGCCTCCTGAGAGGATCACCAGGTCATCCCAGAACGGAGCGACCATCGGCGAAGGGCCTTGCCCGCCAGGCATCCGGCCATTGCGGAATTCGGCCTCTCCAGTCACTCCCATGGCAATGAATCCGTTCACGCATACCGTGATCTGGTTATATTCCACTCCGTAGAAGGGGAAAGTGAAGGGCAGGTCGATGGTCTCCAGAGCGTCGCTGCCTACCTGGTCGCCCTCGTCGCCGCTGGTTCCGGAATCGTTCAAGCCGGTGATCTGCGTACCCGGGCCGCCTAGGCTGGGAGCGATCTCGATCCATTCGTAGGTGGGGCAATCGGGATACGCCGTATCCGAAATGTCGTAGATGAAATAACCATAGCTGTCAGGACCCAGCGGCGTGTTCTGCGCCACAGTTCCGATGGGCAGGCTGAAATAGGAGATCTGTTCGAATCCGGCGGAATTGAACAGGCGTACCTTGAAGGGGATCATCATTCCCGGGATCAGCAAAGGCCTGGCGAAAACGGAGAAGCCATCCACGGAATTGATCGTCATTCCGGCGGGTATGTTGCCAAAGAACGAGGTGGAATCCGTAACCACCACGAGGTCGTTCAGGGCGCGCAGTTCGCCATAGATATCCAGCGCCCCGAATACTGAGCTGTTGGTTACATTCAGCCCCAGGATGCCGGTTTCGGCAGGATCCAGGATGCCGTTACCCCCGGCGCTGATGCCGTAGTTGGTCACGGCCAGGTTGGCATTGAAGGCGCCGAGGTGGAAAATGAACTGGTAGTTTTGTCCGGCATCATCGGCCAGGTTAAGCACAAAGCGGCAGTCGCGAAAGGCTGGGATGCTGTTGGCGACCGAAATCATGAAGGGGACGAGGTTCGATCCCGTGGCTTCGGCGTTCAGGCTGGGAAACGTTGATTGGGCCTGGGCGATGCTTACCAGGGGATCGGGAGAGCTGAGGGTGCCGCTGATCCCATTGATGGCATTGATTGTGGTGTTCTTGATCTCAACCCAGAGAGCGATGTTTTCGCCGGGATTGATGAAGCCGTCGCTGTTGCCGCTGGAGCCGGAATCGCCGTTGTCCAACAGCAGTTTCTCGAAATAGACTAGCGAACCGGCCTGATCCAGGCTGATCGTCAGTTGCGCCGGCTTGTGGTCGTGCATGGAAGCAGTGACGAGCAGATCCGAGTTCACAAAGGACGGAACGTTCAGGGTCGCGATGCCCTGGTCGTTTGTGAAACCTTTGGCAACCACGTTTCCATAGCTGGAATTGTAGAGCGTGACGCTCACGTTTTCCTTCGGATTAAGCTGGGTGTCGGTTACCTGGATGTCCACAAATGAAGTGCCTCTGGGAATGGAATCCGGAGCTGAGATGACCAGGCTTTTGGGAATTCCAATGAAGGTTTCCACCGTGGGATCGCCCATAAGGTTGCACCAGTGGGCAAAATAGTTGGCCTGGGATGGATTGGTGGCTCCATACAGGTTCCAGAGATAAAGCCTGCCGTTCAACAGCGCTTCACCCATGCTGCGCATGTGGTAGATGAAGAGGCCGTCGAAGATTCCGGTGGAAAGGGCGTTGTTGAACATCGTATGGGTTCCCGAAGTGGCCATGCCGATCGCAGTCAAAGCGCCTTTGGGCGAGGCTTCCGTGCCCAACCGGATAAACTCCTCGGTGGTGGAAGTGTAGCCGAAGCTGCCGGTTCCGCAGGTAAGGATCACCGAGTGGGGCAGCCTGGGGCCGTTGCTCAAACTGGAGGAGGGGCTCCATCCGCTCATGCCGATGTAGCCGCGGTAATTGAAGAAGCCCACGCCCTGGTTGATCCCGGTGTTCATGGTTCCGGAATAGCCGCCGGAGTAATTCTCGATATAGGTGTATTCCGGGTTGACCTCGGCGGTCATTTCATGGATGTGTTTGTTGGTATATACGGTGGATATTCCTGAAGAGGAGGGGTCGCCGATCAACAGCATCCGGTTCAGCCAACTGGCGGCATCCCCGGTGGTGTTGATGTTCTTTTCGTAAACATAGATCTTGGAAAGCAGGGTCGTAAGCTGCGAGATGTTTTCCGCTGAGATCCTGCCGATGAAGACGTCGCCCAGAAGGTCGCCGCCAGCCAGGTGCGTATAGGGATAATCGCCCTCTCCGCCATAGGAACTGAGCGTTTCATACCAGGTGGGTATCGTATAACTGCCGCTGGTGTCGCCCAGCAGAATGATGTAGTCCGGTCGCGTGGCTACGTTGTTGTATTGGGTCTGGATATAGGTCCTGATCGCCGTATTGCTGGTCCCGCCCGTTTGCGCTGTGCTGACGGTGTTCACCTCATAACCTTTCTGGCGTTTCCAGGTGACAAACTCGTTCAGCTTGGTCTGGAATGTAGCGTCGGTGGAATTGCCGTAAACCAGCAGTATCCTGGGTTGCAGAGGGGCCACGACGAGATTGCGGTAATCCGCGAAGTTGGCAATCTGCGCCTCGTAGAGGTTGGCGAAAGCCGCGCTATATCCCGTGTATTCCGGCAGTTCGTTGCTGCCGGGCTCGCTGTTGAAATCCAGAGTGACCTGGATGTTTTGATAGTGCCTCAGTTGCTGGGTCGCCAGATCATATTGGTAGGGATAGACGTTGACCTGGATCACGCGGAAATCCCTGAGTATCGCGGGCTCGGAACCCATTGCCAGTTCCGCGGGGAAAAGGTTTCCCTCAAAGCTCGGCCCCGGATCGGCCTGATCCTCGGCAACATAGGTTTTGGGATTGGCCAGGGAGGTGTACTCCACGCCGCCGTAGCTGTAGGAAAGGGCGTATGAGCCTTGAGCCGGTATGGCGACCATGGTGCTAAGCATCGGCAACTCCGGCATGCCATTGATGGCCGTGTTCAGATATCCTTCCACCTGCACTTCCCGCACCGGCTTTCCATTTTGGATGTCGTCCTTGAGCTGGAATTGGGGAACCTGGATATTCAGTTTCAACTGCTTGCCATTGGAGCTGGCAACGCTGAATGGCTTGTCTGCGTTCGCAGCCACGGCGCCAAGCACGGTGAAACTGCAAAGCAACAGAATTACGAAGATTGGATTTACTTTCATCCTCTTTTCCTCTTTGTCAAATTAAAAAACCTGGAGTTTGGGGCTCCAGGTCTCTTCTATAATGATGTTCTTTTAATCTCGGGTTTCGTTCAGTCGATGGCATAGACCAGTACACCCTCGTCACGGGTAGCTACGATGAGCTTGCCGGAGTGGAACCTGGCGATATTGGTCCAGCCGACGGAGTTGAGACGTTGTTTTAAAACCGGTGTTTGGGGAGTGGCTATGTCGAACAGGTAAACCCCGCCGCTGCCGGAACTGACAACGCACTGGGTACCGGAAACATCGACGGTGGTGGCATATCCGGAAGTGTCATAAGAGCCGACCAGAACTGGCTGGGCTGGATTGGACACATCCACCACCTGCAATCCGCCTTGCCGGCAGGCTACGTAAGCGTAATTACCCGCGACCTTCACTTTCTGCGCTTCGCCGGGCAACGCTATTTCGCCCAGGTATTGGCGGTCGCTGCGGTTGTAGATGAACAGGCCGCGCTGTTCGCAGGTGAGATAGATCCTTTCCGCGGTGAGGTCAAATCCGGACGCCGTGGCTGGAGTGGGGACCGCATACAGGTTTTCATTGAACACTCCGCCGTCGTAACGGTCGTACTTGAAACCCTCTCCAGAGCAGTATCCGATAGCCATGGTCCAATTGCCGTTGGGCGGATCCAGGTTGAAACCTTCCATGGCCTTGATTCCGCCGGTACCGCCCACAATGTCGAACTTATAGACCAGGGTGTCGGGATCGGAGGTATCCAGGATCACGATCCGGTCGGTGGCGCTGACCTCGTTGAGAAACATCCGGTTAAAATCAGGCAGCAGCGAGATCTTTTTGATCCTGCCCAAGGCTATGCCCGAGCCGTCATCCGCGTAGATCCGCGTTACCCACTTGCTGGCGTAGCTAACGGCGTTAAAGATGCTGATCCCGCCTTGGTCCTGGGCGATGTAAATGTTATCGGCGTCAAATGAGATATCCAACGGGTTTCCCACCACTGGCAGAGTGGCTTCCAGAGTCAAAACATCTCCGTCCTGCCATTCCGTATTGCGCTTTGCGCATCCTGCCAGCAAAGCCAGGATAACCACCGGTATAAGCAACCACTGCTTCTTGAGCATCTTTTTTCCTCCACTTGGAATATCGGCCAACGCCGACCCCAACAGAAAAAGCATGTTTCGTTCCAGTTTGGGCAGAATCACAAGCAAACCCGCGATTCCCGCACTTTTTCTTTGCCAGGGCCCCTTGAATTGGCGCTAACCCCGGTCACCCAGGCTGCCAAACATTTGTCTTGACAGCTGGATGGGTTTTTCTGGAAGTCGCCTGAATATTTGATCTGCGCAATGGTTAACGCAGAATTGGGAGTTGCGATGTCTGTTCCGATGCGGATGGGACTGGGGGGACTGATCCTGGCGCTTGTGCTGCTGGGAGCTTGCGGCAGGAATGTGACCCTGTACAAACAGGCTCTGAAAGAGTACAAGCGGGGCGAGTATGAAACTGCGCTCAAAACCAATGTCCGGTCCCTGCAGAAGAAACCTGGCTACGCGCCATCCCAACGCTTGATAAAGAAGACCTATGCGAAGGCGATCGCAGACCGCGAGGAGATGATCCGCCAGATTCAAGCGGCGTCCCAGGACGATATGTGGGATCAACTGGTATTGCAATACGCCGCCTTGGTCGAACTGCAGAACAGCATCCAGCCCGTGAACCCCCTCCCGGATAAGGACAGCGGGGAGCCCTACCAATTCGAGCTGCGCGATTATCAAGCCAAACTCGCGGAAAGCCAGGCCAATGCCGCGGAGTTTCATTACAACCGGGGTTTGGTGCTGGCCGCAGACCAGGACAGCCCGGATGCGCAGAAAGCCGCGGCCCGGGAATTCCGGATCGCTTTGGATTTCGTTCCCGGTTACCGCGACGCGTCTGCCCGCCTCAGCGCTGCGAAGGGGCTGTCGGTGAAACGGGTGGCCATTCTTCCCTTCGAGGATAAATCCGGCACGCAAGGCCAGTTTGGCAGCATGATCGATCTGCTTACCGCCACCATCATCGGTAAACTCATTCAGGACAAAGTGATCAGCGAATACCTGGAAGTGGTCACCCGGGACCAGATTTCCGCCCTGCTCGCCGAACAGCTGCTCTCGGCTCCCGAGGATGCCGATCCCGCCAATCCTGCGGTTTTGGGCGGCTTGTTGGATGTGCATGAGATCATGACCGGCAAGATCATCCTGGTGAACCTGGTCCCTCCCCGAACCAGTTATGTGGATATCAAGGAGACCAAAAACATCGTTACAGGGCAGGAAAGCTACTTCACCAAGAAGGGCAAGGAAAAGCAGCGCGACGTGAGGGCGGATGTGAGCTGCGTGTACAGAAGATACACCAAGACCACATCGGTCAACATCATCGCATCATTCAGCCTGATCGAAGTGCTCACCGGCAAGATCAAACTGCCGGAAATCGTATCAGCCGATTATTCCTGGAGCGATACCTGGGGCAGGGTGATGAGCGGAGACGAACGCGCCCTTACTGAGGCCACCGCGGCATTTTGCCTGAAAGACGAACCTTTCCCGCCTTCAGATGTGGGCATGGTGCACATCGCGCTGGACAATCTATCCAACGACATCGTGGCGGCGGTCCGCAATTACGTCCGCTAGATCCCCGCGCAGCCTGCACGCGATTACGGACCGGGAAATCATTTGACAAGGCGGGGGCTGCCAAAATTAGAGTTTCAAAAACAATATTACCATAGGAGACTTAGATGAAAAATATCCTCGTATTGGGAGCAGCCGGCCAGATCGGATCGGAGCTTGTACCTTACCTCAGAAAGATTTACGGAAACAACGCCGTTGTTGCCACCTACCGCAGCACTCCCCTGATCCCCCAGATCATGGAAGGCGGGCCCTGCGAAAACATGGACGCGCTGGACGCGAACGTCATGTTTGACGTGGTCAAGAAATACAATATCGATACGATCATCAACCTCGTGGCAGTGCTTTCCGCTGTCGGCGAATCCAAGCCCACCCTGGCCTGGAAGATCAACATGGACAGCATGCTCAACTCCCTCGAGATCGCCAAAGAGATCAAAGGCGCGGTGTTTTTGCCGTCCTCCATCGGGGCTTTCGGTCCCACGACCCCCATGGACAACACTCCGCAGGACACACTGATGCGGCCCACGACCGTTTATGGAATCTCCAAGGTCGCCGCCGAACTTCTGGGCGATTACTACTTCCTGAAATTCGGCGTGGATTGCCGCGGATTGCGCTACCCCGGCATCATCTCCAACGTTACCCTGCCTGGCGGCGGAACCACCGACTACGCCGTGGAGATCTACTACGAAGCGATCAAAAACAAGAGCTACACCTGCAACTTGGGCCCCGGAACCTTTCTGGACATGATGTACATGCCGGACGCCCTGCGCTCGCTGGTCGAACTGATGGAGGCCGATCCCTCCAAACTCAAGCACCGTAATTGCTTCAACGTCTCCGCGATGAGTTTTGATCCGGAAATGATCGCCGCCGAAATCAAGAAACATATCCCCGGCTTTGAGATGAAATACGAAGTCAACCCCGTCAAGCAAGCGATCGCCAACAGCTGGCCCAATTCCATGGATCACAGCGCGGCGCAGCAGGAATGGGGCTGGAAACCTGAATACAACCTGCAAACCATGACCGAGGACATGCTCCGCATCCTGACCCCAAGGCTGTCTTGACCATGCTCCGGGTAGCAGTAGCCGGCGTCGGCCACCTCGGACGCTTTCACGCCGACAAGCTCGCACGCATCAGCCGATGCAGGCTGATGGGCGTCTTTGACGCCAATGCAGAGCGGGCGAAGACGGTGGGGGCGGCGCTGGGCGTCATTGCCTACGCCGACTATGCTGCGCTCCTGGCGGATGTGGACGCGGTGGACATCGCCGCTACCACAAGCTCCCACTACGAACTCGCCAAAGCCGCGCTGCAAGCGGGAAAGCATGTTTGCATCGAGAAACCCATCACTTCCGAACTCTGGCAGGCGGAAGAACTGGTAGCGCTGGCGCGGGAAAAAAACCTCAAACTTCAGGTGGGACACATCGAGCGCTTCAATCCTGTGATCCTCAAGGTTGACCAATTCATCCAGGAGCCTCTGTTCATCGAGTCCCACCGCATTTCCTCGTTTCAACCCCGCGGTACGGATGTGCCTGTGGTTTTGGACCTGATGATCCACGATATCGACATGATCCTGGATTTCGTGCAAAGCCCCGTTAAGGAAATCCATGCCAGCGGCGTGGGCATCCTCACTTCCAGCGTCGATATCGCCAATGCCCGGATGGAGTTTGCCAGCGGCGCCATCGCCAACGTCACTTCCTCCCGGGTTTCGCTCAAGCAGGAACGCAAGATCCGCTTCTTCCAGCGCGACGCCTACATTTCCCTGGATTTCGTCACCAAGCGCGCTTCCATTACCAGAAAGAGCCCGGATATCCTCAAGTTCCTGCCCCAAATGATGTTGGGCAACACCGACATCAAGGCGGAACAATTGGTCGACGTGCAGACCTTCGACCTTTCCCAACCGGATAAAGATGCCCTTACCCTGGAGCTGGAATCCTGGGTGGAGGCCATTCTGGACGACAAAAAACCCGTGGTGGACGGTTTGGCCGGATTGCGGGCGCTGCAGATCGCCATGCAGATCCTGGAACAGATCCGCCGCCAGCCTCAAACCCATATCTGAGAGAACGGAATATGAAACATATCCTGATCACCAAACTCGCTCCGCACAGCGGCGAAGAGGTCACCCTCAAAGGCTGGGTGCGCACCATCCGCCACAGCGGAAAACTGCTCTTCATCGTCCTGCGCGACGGCACCGGCGAAGTCCAGTGCGTGGCCTTCCAGCCGGATTTGGGCGATGAGATGTTCGAGACCGCCAAACGCCTGACCCTGGAATCCTCGCTCAGCGTAACGGGTACAGTCAAGCCCCATCAGAAGATCGCCGGGCAGTTCGAGATCGCGGTGAAGGCCATCCAACCCATCCAGGTGGCGGACGAGTATCCCATCGGCAAAAAGGAACACGGACCGGATTTCCTGCTCTCCAACCGCCATCTCTGGATCCGCTCGTCCAAGCAGTGGGCGGTGTTGCGTATCCGCCACGCCGTTTACTACGCCATCTGCGATTACCTGAACCAGAACCACTTCGTCCGTTTCGACTCGCCCATCCTCACGCCCAACGCTTGCGAAGGCACCACCACGCTCTTCGAGCTGGATTATTTCGACGAAGGCAAGGCCTATCTTTCTCAATCCGGCCAGCTCTATCTGGAAACCGGGATCATGAGCCTGGGCCGGGTTTACGACTTTGGCCCAGTCTTCCGCGCCGAACGCTCCAAGACCCGCAAGCACCTCACGGAATTCTGGATGATGGATGCCGAAGCCGCCTTCGTGGAGCACGCGGAAAACATGCAGATCCAGGAAGAACTGATCCGCTTCGTGATCCGCCGCGTGTTGGAAACCTGCGACACCGAACTCACCCTTTTGGAACGCGATAAAGACGCTCTGCGCGCCGCCGACGCCCCCTTCAAGATCATGACTCATCACGACGCCATCGAGTATCTGCGCGAGAGGGGCAGCGAGATCACCCACGGCAGCGATCTGGGCGCCGCGGACGAAGTGCTGCTCACGGAAGGCTCGCCGGTGCCCATCTTCATCGAGAAGTGGCCCAAAGAGATCAAGGCTTTCTATATGAAGCGCGATCCTGCCAACCCCGAGCTCGTTTTGGGCAGCGACCTGATCGCTCCGGAAGGCTTTGGCGAGATCATCGGCGGATCTCAGCGCGAGGACGACCACGATCTGCTGCTTTCACGCATGCAAGCGGAAGCCATGCCCATCGAGGATTACCAGTGGTTCCTCGACCTGCGTAAGTATGGCAGCGTGCCCCACAGCGGATTTGGCGTGGGCCTCGAGCGCCTCGTCACCTGGATGAGCGGCATCCACCACATCCGCGAGACCATTCCTTTCCCGCGCATGATCTACCGCATCTACCCATAAGAGAGTAGAGATTAAAGCGTAGAGAGCAAAGATAAACCCGCGCCATCTCTGCTCTTTGCTTTATGGTCTCTGCTCTGATAAATAAAGGAGTTTTGCAATGGATTACAATAAGTCCTTTTCCCACGTCACCGGCGTCATGAAATCCTCGCTGATCCGCGAATTGGTGGCCTCCACCAAGAACATCCCCGGCCTCATCTCCTTCGCCGGCGGATTCCCCTCTCCCAAAACCTTCCCCACGCAGCTTCTGGGCGACATCTGCAAGGAGGTGGTGGAAAACGAAGGCGCGGATGTCCTCCAATACGGTGCCAGTGAAGGCGACACGCTGCTCAAAAAGCAGCTACAGAATTGGGAGGGTTATGAGCTCAGCCCCGACGAAATGGTGATCACCGTGGGCGCCACCAATGCCCTTTACTACTATGGCCGCACGCTGGTCAACCCCGGCGATGTGATCCTCTGCGAAGCGCCTAGTTTCCTGGGTTCGCTGGTGGCTTTCGACGCCCTCCAGGCCGACGTTCAGAGCGTTCCCATCGATTGCGGCGGGATCGTCCTTTCTGAGCTTGAATCGCGGGTCAAACAACTCCGCGCAAAGGGCAGGAACATCAAGTTTCTCTACGTCATCCCGGATTTCCACAATCCCGGCGGGATCAGTTACAGCCTGGAACGCCGCCGTGAATTACTGGCTTTCTGCATCGTCAACGAAATCCCCATCGTGGAGGACAATCCCTATTCCCGCCTGCGTTTTTCCGGCGAGCCCCTGCCCACCCTCTACCGCCTCGACAGCACTGAGTTCCATTCCGGAACCGTCACTGAGGTCGTATCCTTTTCCAAGATCCTCGGTCCTGGCATGCGCATCGCCTACGCCAAGGGCAATGCCGATCTGATCAACAAGATGGTCTCCTGGCAGCAGAAAGTGAACATCACTCCGGATTGCGTGGCGCAGAGGGTTGTGGCCCGCTTTCTGGAACGCGGCCTGATGGATCCCCACATCGCCTCCATCTGCGAATACTACCGTCCCTACCTGCGCAAAATGCTGGACGAACTGGCAGCCCGCATGCCGCAGAACGTAGTCTGGACCAAGCCTGAGGGCGGCATCTTCCTGTGGCTGACCCTGCCCGGAAACGTAAATGCCGATGAGCTCTTCGTGCAAGCCAGCCAGAACAAAGTATCCTTCATCCCCGGCTCCAAGTTCTATCCATCTGGCCAGGAATGCTTCAACACCCTGCGCCTGAACTTCACCTTTTCCACCCTGGAGCAGATCGAAACCGGAATCCAGCGCTTGGCGGAGCTGCTCAGCTAGAAGTTACTACCCTTATCGCGGGCAGATATTGCTACCCATCGCCACCAGCCCTGTTGCGGTGGTCTCTGCCGTGGGCGATTTTAGCGCAATGGATAAGCCCCGGAGGCTTTGATCAGTATTTTTCTGCGACTATCTTGTAGAAGCCAATGTAAGGCTGGGAATCTCCCTGGATGTTGTGCGTCCAGTGGCATTGCTGCGTGGAACCGAACCAGTGGTAACTGTCCCAGCCTGGAACCCAGTAATAGATCCGATATGTATCGGGCGTGACCGGGCGTCCGTGGGTGTCCAGCGAGACCGGATCCCAAGTGAGGGTCTCATTGTAAAAGAGGATGGGGGGATCGTCCTCGTAAGCGGGAGTCATTGTCAGAGAAACGTTTTGCGGGGCTTGGGGGCAGACCTCGTATTCATCCAGCCGGGCCACATAGACGTCCCAGTTTCCTTCCGGATTGGTCACCTGATGGCCGTCGAACGAGGCTGTGTTGCCAAATAGGCCGGTCACGTAGTAGCGGTCCTGGGCGGGATCCCGGGCGATGAAGTTACCCGCGTCGAAGCCGATACCGCCAGCCTGCTTGGTCCACACAGGAGTTCCTGCCGTGTTCAGTTTCATCACGAAAATGTCGGAGCTTCCAGCGCTGGTCAGGGTAGTGGAGCCGAAAGCGACGCTGTTGCTGAAGGAACCAGTGATCAAGGCTCCGGAGCTGGCATTTGCCCAGGCGTCGTAGCAGTAATCGTCTCCGCTTCCTCCCACGCCCAGCGCCCACAGCCAGACGCCGTCAGGGCTGATCCGGCCTGCGAAGCCGTCGTATCCGCCCTGGCTGGTCAGGAGGGTGGCGCCCAAGGTGAGCGAATCCTCATAGGAACCAGTCACGTAGATATTGGCTCCGTCGGCGCAAATAGACAAGGTCTGGCAGGTGTCGGTGCCCCCGTAGTGGACAGCCCAGATCCAATTGCCGCCTGTATCGAGTTTAGCGATGAATCCGTCTCCCCAGTCGCCGTTGGCGGTTAAGGTGGTGGAGCCGAAGCTGGCGCTGCCGGTAAAACCGCCGCCGATGAAAAGGTTGGAGCCCAGGAGGCAGATGTCTCCAGGTATCTCGTAATTGCCGCTTCCGCCGGCCCGGACGGCCCAGTTCCAGGAGCCGCCGGAGCCCAATTTGCCCACGAACAGGTCTCTGGCTCCCTGGCTGTTCAGGGTGGTGCTGCCAAAGGTCGCGGTTCCTTCAAAGTAACCCGTCAGATAGACCTCATCGTAGAATAAAACATGTTTCAGCGTGAGATTCAGGCAGGTATCAACGTAGATACCTCCGCCGCTGACTGCCCAGAGCCAGTTGCCGTCAGCGTCGAGTTTGGCGATGAAGGCGTCACGGTATCCGGCGCTGGTCAGGGTGGTCGAGCCGAATGACGCGGAACCGGAAAACTCACCGCACACGTAGACGAAGCCGGTGGTGGAACAGGCGATGTCCTGAGCGCCATCGGGTCCGGCAGCGCCCACCCGCACCGCCCATTGCCATACTCCAGCGGGATCGATGCAGGCCACGTAGGCGTCCCAATTTCCCGCGCTGGTCAGGGTGGTGGCGCCGAAGACCGCCGTCCCCTCAAATTCCCCCACGACTATGGTGTTGCCAGTGACGGGGCTGGTGGCGACGCCGCTGGGGGAGATCAGATTCGTGCCGGTGTTAACGATGGAGGAAGCCCATTCCCAGCCATGGTTCATCACCGCACCCAGGCTGGCCAGAGAGATCAACAGGACGAGAAATACTGCTGTGTTTTTCATGTTCGCGCTCCTTGCTGCGTTGTTTGGGGAGCACGCCCCGGACTTGGCGGATCACGTTTGGCCTGGAGCGTGTTCCAGGGGGCTGAGCCCCGCGGCGTCTGCGGTTCTATGTCCCGGCCTCTGAACTGGTGAACAGGGTTAACCTGAGTTGCCTTATTTGGATATTGCGGCATGCTGTCAAGCCTTTTTTTGGTTCGGTCAAATATTACCGATAAGGGGTTCAAACGTAGGGATTTGACTACGTCACTTAGTCTTGAGCATGGAATTGATGGCCATCTCCGCCAGACTCTGCTCCGAGGCTGGAGCTTGAGCCGGTTGGAGGAGAGCCGGTACAGAACAGGGCATTGCAGCGGAATGGAATTATGGAACCGCTGCCCCCTCCAGGCTCTTTACAGTAGCAATCGAGTTACAAACGTATCCCCACCATCATCATAAGGCTCTCTTTCAGACTTGGTGGGTCAGCCTAAATGCGGTATTTATCTCCAGCACCTTCTCAACCGCTCTGTCGCGGAAAATATTCAAGATCAGTTGGCTCAAGTTCAGTTATGATGATTAAGCCCAGAGGGCGCCATAAGTGAAGCCCACAGTGGAACGACGCATGAGCATTGTTCAATGGCCCGTCCCCTTTTCCCCTTTTCCCCTTTTACCCTATTACCCTTTTCCCCTTTTACCCTATTACCCTTTTCCCCTTTTCCCCTTCTCCCCTCTCTACCTGGCAATCCCAGGTTTGGGAAAATGGGCTTTGGTGATCAGGATGTCCGCTTGGGGCGCGTGTTTCACGATATAGACCTTCACGTTGGCTT
Organism: uncultured Candidatus Cloacimonadota bacterium; assembly: GCA_964429035.1. Taxonomy (GTDB): domain Bacteria; phylum Cloacimonadota; class Cloacimonadia; order Cloacimonadales; family Cloacimonadaceae; genus Syntrophosphaera. The sequence continues at coordinate 16,618 of CAYSAT010000047.1, forward strand.
GATGTTCGTGCTCCACCAGTGTTCCGCCCATCAACAGGTGCGCGTTGCGTTCCTGGAAGATGTGGTCCACGTAATACACCTTGTATTTGGCCAGATGGGAATGATTTACGATATACACATTGGCATGCAGGTCCATTTCTATCTCCTTGCCTTACGCATTTATCCCAGCTTTATCAGCAAGGATGTTTGGCCACAGACTGAACACAGCCGAACAGCGAGATCCTCTCACTGATGATCCTCCAGCCACCATTCCGCCTCCGCTTCCAAGTCCGCGATTTCTTCCTCCGTGAATTCCATCGCCAGGTAACTCATGTTCGTCTCTCCGTCCTCGCTGTCATAGAGGTAGGCCAGATAATACCAGATATAGGCTTGCTCGAGGTCGGTTTCCACTCCCTGCCCGTACTCGTGGCACATGCCCAACGAGTTCATGGCCTCGCCGTATCCTTGTTCCGCGGCCAATGAGTACCAATAATACGCCAGCGCGTAATCCTGATCCACGCCGCTGCCGTTTTCATAACACACACCTATGTTGTACTGCGCCAGATAGTAATCCTGCTCAGCGGAAAGGCGGAACATCGCCAGCGCCTCTGCATAATCCACCTCCACGCCAATGCCGTTATAATAGCAGGAACCAAGATTGTTTTGCGCCCATCGGTTGCCTTGATCCGCCGCCAAGCGATACCAGCGCACCGCCTCTTCCAGGTCGTTATCCACGCCGTAGCCTTTCTCATAGCAGACTCCGAGGTAGTTTTGGGCATTATCGTGGCCTTGTGGGGCAGCCAGGCTGAACCATTGGAACGCCTCGCCGAAATCCTCTTCCGTGCCAATGCCGTGGAAATAGCAGCGGGCAAGGTTGTATTGGCCAAATACGTTTCCCTGATCAGCTGCCAGACGGTACCAATACAAGGCTTCTTCCGGATCAGGATCCACTCCCTCGCCATCCTCATAGCAGATCCCCAATTCGTTTTGCGCGGAGGCGTCGCCCGACTCCGCCAATTCCCTTAGTTCCTCGCTGTAAGCGCCCAGAAGCGTTCCGAGCAACAGTGCAAAAAGCGTTAACAACAGATATCTGCGCATGTTGAACCTCCCTGTCCATTCAGTTAGTATACAGCCGCGGAACACTCTCGTCAAGCAGAAAGTGGGAATTGCAGATCTCTTTGTATCTCGTGGCCCGTGTTGCGTCAGCCCCTCATTAGCAACCCGGATTCTATTTACAAAGGATAGCCTTGCGCAGGAACTTCTCCTTTCCCGCGGACATCACCACCAGGTAAATGCCATTGCTGCATTCGTTGCCAGCCTGATCCCGGCCGTTCCATTCCCACCTGTAATGGCCGCGTTCCTTGCTGCCCAGATCAACGCTGTAAACCGTCTGGCCCCGGGAATTGCAGATCTGCAAACTGACATCGGCGGGAGCGGCGATCTCGAAGGGAATGAACGCGGTGGGATTGAAAGGATTGGGGTAAACCGCGCCCAAACCGGTCTGGGGAAAGATGTAGGGCGGAACGTAACCAGGCTCGGAATAAGGAAGGGAAATTGGCCCGTGCACACAAGTTGTTCCATCCAGTTCGATGCTTTGCAGCCAGTAGTAATAGATTCCGGAGCTGTAAACCTCAGTATCCAGGTATGTGTAGCCCTGCTGCTGCGAAGTGTTGGTGGCAGGGATCAAGGCGCTTGCCAATTGGGCAGCGTCCAGGTTCGGGGTTATGCCCCGGTAAAGTAGAAATCCCAGCATGCTGTTCTCGGATTGCGTCACCCACAGCAGGTCGACGTGGTTGTCCGCGGAGATCGAGGCGGAAAAGCTGTTCAGCATCACCGGAACGTTGGGGTCGTCTCCCCTGATGCTGGCCACATACAGATCATACACGCCGTTACTGGTGAGGTTTGTGGGTCCGAAAGCGGAAGTCGCATCAAAAAACCCGGCCAGATAGATATTGGCTGCCTCATCCAGGGCAATTCCATAGCCCGCGTCGTATCCCGATCCGCCTGCCTGGTTCGCCCAGATGAAGTCGCCGTCGCTGTCCAGCTTGGCCGCGAAGATATCGATGTTGCCGCTGCTGGTTATCGAGTGGGCGCCAAAAGCGGCTGTGACATCGAAGATCCCGGTCAGATAGGCGTTGGCTGCCGCATCCAGGGCGATGCCGAAACCTATGTCAAAACCCATTCCGCCGGCTTGCCTGGCCCAGATGAAATCGCCGCTGGGATCCAGCTTCGCGATGAAGACATCCAAAAATCCGCTGCTGACCAATGTGTCGGAGCCGAAGGTGGCGGTATCGTCAAAGGAACCGGTCAGATAGGCATTGGCCATGGCGTCCACGGAGATCGCCAGGGATTCATCGTAAAAAATTCCCCCGGCTTTGACCACCCACACAAAATCGCCGTTCGGACCCAATTTCGCGGCATACACATCCGTACCGCCGCCACTGGTAAGATTGAAGCCGCCAAACGCGGCTGTGCCTTCAAACAAACCCGTCAGATACACATTGGAGCTGGAGTCCACATCCAGGGCGCGTCCGTCATCGACACCTTCCCCTCCGGCATTGATGGCCCAAAGGTAAGTGCCGTCAGAATCGAGTTTGGCGCAAAAAACGTCCTCTAATCCGTTGCTGTAAAGCCTTGTGGAGCCGAAATCCGCCAGATCCATGAAACTGCCCGTAACGTAAACATTGGCGGCGTTGTCCACTGCCAGGCTATGGCCATATTCAGATTCCGCGCTTCCGGCGCCCACAGCCCACAGAAACTCGCCGCTGGCGTTCAACTTGGCGGCAAAAACATCAGTGGAACCGGCGCTAGTGAGGGCTGTTGCCCCAAATGAGGCTTCTCCTGAATAATACCCAGTGAGGTACACGTTGCCAGAGGAGTCCAGGTCCACGTCAGAGCCCGAGTCATCGCCCGTCCCGCCTGCTTTCACCGCCCAGAGGATGTTGCCGCCGGAATCCAGTTTGATCACGAAGATATCTGAATATCCGCTGCTGGTGAGGGTAAAAGAACCAAAACTGGATGCTCCCATGAAGGATCCGGCCACATAGATATTGCCATCAGCATCTGTGGCGATGCTGTTTGCCCTGTCCAACTCTGAACCGCCAGCCTGGACCGCCCACGCCCACACCGGAGCTTGGGCTGCCAGTCCGCCAAGGCACACAAACACGTACACGAATAGCAATATACCCTTGAGACCTTGCATTATTCCACCTATTAGATACAAAATCTTCTTTCTTGACAACAGAATCGCAAGGGCTGATAATTGTCAAGCGAAAGTTAAGGATTGCCTCCCCGTAAGGCGGGAAAACCCTTCCGCCGGCAGTTTACAGGAGCGGTTCCGATCGCGGGTGATTTGTGCTGGCAGTAGGCTGCGCCCCGGATTCACGGCGCGAAGATGCCGAACGGCTGCGTGAGCGCGATGCTGCCATCCGCTCCAGTCACTTCGGCGCGGATGTAGTTCAGATCCAGATGAGCGCTGGCGTCAAACGAGGTCCCGCTGGCGATCACGGTTTGATTGTGCACCCAGTTGACCGCTACGGCGTTGCTGGCCTGGATGCTGATCTGGGTTCCGCTCACGTTGATGCTGTCGATGGTGGGAAAGGCCGGCGGAGAGGATGTATGGCGCCCCAGGTCGGTGCCCAGCGGATCGTGGATGATGTAGAAACTGCCCTGTTCCAGGGCCTGGCGGATCGCTTCCGGAGTCTCTTCATTCAGCCAGAGCATGTTCATGTGTTTGCCCACCGAGGCTCCCACATCGTGGGCGTCGCTGTTGGAAAAGCCCCACACCGGGCGTTCCGGCATGGTTTGGCAAAGGATGAGGTCCCAATACTGGCGGTGGTCGCGGAGTTTTCCATAAGCCTCCACGCCCACAACGTGGGGATTGGCGCGCAGAATCGCCTCATACCAGGCTATCGTGTAGGGGTAGTGGGGATACGCCACTTCGTCATAAGGGGGAAGCACCCCGCCGGGCATGCCTGGATAGGGCGGGTCGCCCAGATTGCCCTGGCAGAAGTTTTGCCACTGTTTCTGCGGATGCGCCATGATCGCCAGGCCGCCCTGGACGCCGATCTCCGCGATCTGCCATTCGGTATCCGCCACCTTGCTGCCAGCGTTGCCGTAGCGCAGATCTGTGGGATAGATGTAGCCCTGGTCCACATGCGTGGAATTCCACATCGGCGCGCAGAGGCTCACCACATGATGCAGCGTGAAGTAATTGGATGCGAATGTGGAGGTGGGTCCGCTGCCCGTGAAGCCGGAAAGTTCGTTGCCCCGCACCGCGAACATCTCCAGCGCGGGGTAGTACTCGATGTTCCCGCCAGCCGTCTGGGGACTGGGCAGCAGGGGTACCGAGTCGGCGTAGACCGCGCTGAGCGGCCAGGTGCCAAAGGGCCTGTTGGTAAGCGCGGTGCCGGCTTGGGGGCCATAGGTGTCATGATCGGCGATGGTTGCCACCCTGTAACCGTAGAGCCGGTAGCGGTCGATGCGGGCCTTGGGGGTGGCTGTGGCGCCGGCGTCGCTGTAGGTGGTGTGGGAATGGAAATCCGCCTTGGCCAGAGCCGCGACGCTGAAATCCACTCCGGAATAGGGATTGGAGATATGGGGGCGGACGGCGTCGTCGGCTGTGATCCGCGCCACATATTGGTCTCCCTCGAAGGGAAAGCGCTCTTCTCCGGCCTGCCAGATGATGTGTTTGGCGGTTCCCGGAGTTATCGGATAGCCGCAGTCGCCGCTCAACTTTTCCGGATCGGGCAGGAAGCCGAACGTCGCCCCGCCGTTGCTGGAGATGGCGATGCTTACGGCGCAGAGATCATTTTCGGGATCGGCAAGATCATAATGGATGTCCACGGCCTTGCTGCCATCCCGGCGCTGGGCAAGGCTTACGTTGCTTACTTGCGGCGGGATTCCTGCCAGCGTGCTTGTTCCGCACAGTGCCAGCAGCACCTGGAACAAGAGGAGCAGTTTGCCCAGCCGCCTCCCCGGGCTGTCCTGGGCCAATTTTTTCCGGAGCCGGCTCCAGCGAAGCGGGAAATGCTTTGGCATCGGCCTATTGATAGACCAGCAGTTTCTGCTCCGGATTTGCCCAACTGTAGCGGACTTCGCCCACATAGATCGTGTGGTCGCCGCTGCGCACCTGGGTGGCCACCTCGCATTCAAAGACCGCCACGGCTTCCTTCAGCACAGGCAGTTTGTGCAGTTTGCCCCAAATGAACTCAACTTTGCCGTGTTCAAATTTATCGATCTCGCGTCCGCTGCTCGAACCGGCCATGGCGCAGAGCGGTTTCATCTGCACCGAGGGGAAGACCAGGTTGAAAAAGCGGCTGGCTTGCAAACAATCGTGGGAAAAGCGCGTGTGCCCGATGGAAATGGCGAACATGGGCGGCTGGATCGAGGTGCGCATGAACCATTCCAGCGTGATCAGGTTGTAGCCGCCGGAGGGTTTTTCCGTAACTGCCAGGGCTACTTTGGCGGGCAGGTGCGCCAGCCCGTAGGCTTCGGTCAAATCAGTTTTTTTGATCATAGTCGTTTCCGTTTTTATCCTATTTCCGATATTATAAGCGATTCCCGGCGGGTGGGAAATGAGAACTTTGCGCTGGAGGGCAGGCAGGGGAGTGATGAGTTGAGAGTTGAGAGTTGAGAGTTGGTGGAAGGAGGAACGGGACCGGAACACTGGATTTATCCGGTCGGTCCGCCGGATTCATCCGGTGTTTTTTTTCAACACAGAGACACAGAGACACGGAGACACAGAGGCACAGAGGAAAACATCCCCAACTGCTGGGTAGTGTCGCTTGCCAAAGCGACATCTGTCCCGTACCGGCGGACGCAGGTCCGCCGCCATTGGGAAGCCGAATTCCGCTTCGGCGAGACTGCGGAGCAGGGGGGGGGGAAACCATTGAGGCGACCCTCGGCCGCCAGGCAAATCAGAATTTGCCTTCCCAATATCGCCCACGGCGACAGCCCGTGCTTTTCAGCGATCATGATTGAGTAGATGAATACGTCCGCTAATTCGTACATGATTTCCATAGATGTCACATTGTCATGGTGTTTCCACAAAAACTTTCCAGCAACTCAGACGCCGCTCCGCCGGTACAATTCACCCCTCTACTCCTCCCCGGCGGCGGTGATGCGGAAGAACAGCCTGTCCGCCCAGAGGGCGCTCGTGGCAGTAAGTTGGTGGCTGCCGAAATTCGCCACGCCGGAATAGAAACCGGTCACATAGAGGTTGCCCGCTGCGTCCGCGCAGACGCTCCAGGCTTCGTCCTCGCCGGCGCCTCCCGCCCCGGTTGCCCAGAGCCAGCCGTCATTGAGGTCACGGGGGTGGGCCGCCAAACCAAGCGCGGCCGCCACAAGCAGGATGGACACAGTCCAAATCTTTCCAAAAGGCATCATTTCCCCCTTCGGATCCGCTGTCAGGCTTTTGGTCCGCAATCGGACCCGGCAAATATTACGCGTCAATTATTGGGCGACGGGGTTATGGTGTCAAGCAAAGATTTCGGGAATTATTTGCTAACGCGCAAAGGGGGGCAAGGCAGTGTTCCGGCGCGTCATGTACCGGCAATCGCCGAACCGCCGGAGAATACGCCACTGCGTTGAGCGCCGCTACGTTACTCACCCCTTAATTCGTGTAATGCGTGGGCAGTTCAAATCCCGCTCGTGAGGTTCTGATATCCATTCACTTCGGGAATCAGCCCGGCCTCAATGGCCGCTTTCACCGAAACGCAGGGATAGGCGTTGCTCAGGATCTCCGCCCGGGTGAGGGTGGCGAGGTCGATGGCGGGGTTGGCTTTCGCCAGGGCGTACATGATCTTGTAGAACACGTTCAGCCAGTTGGCGTAGGGTT
>CAYSAT010000048.1:0-9101 GCA_964429035.1 uncultured Candidatus Cloacimonadota bacterium
TGGTATCCGTGATGGTCTGGGTCCAGCCAGTAGGCGGGAACGTGGCTCCCTCGAAGTCCTGCTCCAGCACGTTGGCGCTGGGCGGCAACTGGAAGTTCACGGTGGTGGTCTGGCCGGTCACCACGATCACGCCAGTCTGGGTCACAGCCTGGTAGCTCGGGTGGCTGGCGGTCACGCTCCAGGTGCCGGCAACAATCTGCATGCTGTAGGCGCCGCTGGCGTTGGTGGTGGCGGTAACGGTGCCGCAGGTGACAGTCGCGCCGCTGATGGGGGCATTCTGCATGGTGCGGACGATACCGGCGATGGTGCCGATCTGGGTGACTTTCGGAAGGGCGTTGGAGAAGGCGGCGATGGATTGGGCTCCGCCGGTGTAGATGGCCTTGACCGACCACTTGTAGGTGCCGTCGGGCACTGAGCCCCATCCGGTATCCTGCCAGGCGGTGGCGGTGATGGGATTGGGAGTCAGCGAGGTCCAGGCGGTTTCATTGCCTTCCTGTCCCTGCAGCAGACGCCAGACCCGGTATCCGGTGAGGGTGCGGTCGTTGTTGTCGGGCCGTTCGATTCTTTCGGTCTTGAAGTTCATCGGGGTGAGGTCGGCCAGCGCTGTGGTGGGCGCGGAATAGCCGACGTAGCCCTGGATGTTCCAGTTGTAGTTGAGGGTGGGGGCAAGTTCCAGCAAGGTGGCCCAGGCGCCCTGGTAATACATCATGTTGCCGAAGCCGTCGGTGGCAGGGCCGGCATCGCAGCCAGCGGGATAACCGCCGGTCACGTTGCAGCGATAGCCAAACCAGAGTTCTTCAGTTCCGGTGACGGTCACAGGGTTGGTCAGGAGCACGGTGTTGTAGGTGTCCAGAACCGGCGTGAAGGCCTGGTCGACAACCTGGGTGGCAGGAGCGTCAGGGGTGCCGCCTGTCCAGACACGGACGGAGAAGGAACCAGCCTGGGCGGGCCATACTTTCACCGCGTAGAGGCTCATGCCGATGTAATCGGTGAGAGCGGATGCGGGATAGCGGATGGCGACGTCGAAGTCGGCGGTGGCGCCGGTGCCGATGCTGTCGTTGTTTTCGCCGCTGTCGTAGTGGATCCATTCACCGCCGGCTGTGCCGGGTTCCATCCAGGTGATGTTCACTGTCTGAGGATTGGCTTCCACAGCCTGCACGGCGCCCGGAGGCAGCGTGATTTCAGTGAGCACGAAGTTCTGGGTGGTGGTTTGGAGTCCCACGATCACGACGTTGTTCTGGGTCGCGGTCTGATAGCCGGTCTTGGCGCAGGTCACTGAGTAAGTGCCGGCATAGACGCCGAAGTTGTAAACGCCCTGGGCGTTGGAGGTGCCGCTGTAGTCGCCGGCGGTGATGGTGGCTCCCGCGATCGGAACGTTGGTGCCGAATTCGGTCACGGTTCCGGTCAGGACACCCATCATGCCTTTGTGGATCTCAGCGGAGAAGGCGGCGTTGGAGAGCACGTTGTTGGTATAGGCTGCTTTGACGGCGAATTTGTAAACGCCTGAAGGCAGCGGACCCCACGCGGTGTCGGTGTAGTTGGTGGGGGTGATATTGGTGGGAGTGAGCTGCGTCCACAGGTTTTCGTTGGCCTGGTTGGCAGCCAGCAGGCGGTAGACCCTGTAGCCCAGGAGCACGCGTTCGGGATTGGTGGGCGTGGTCACTGTGAGGGAGGGTTCCTGCAATCTGGGATTATCGACCATGGCACGGCTGGCAGGCAGTCCGGGAGTCACGGTGTTGGCAACTGTGAAACCGGCTCCGGCAGCGCTGCTGGTGGTGAATTCGCTGCTGTCGAAGACCAGGGTGCTGGTGGGCGAGCCGATCACGATATCGTCGATGAACCACACATACCACAAACCGTCCATGGTGGGACCGTCAATGGCGTGCCAGGCGACCTTGATGGGCTGTCCGGCATACGCCGACAAGTCGACGTTGATCGGGGTGGCATAGTAGTTCCAGCCGCCGGTCAAAGTGCTGGCATCCCACAGGGTGGTCCAGGTGCTGCCGTTGTCGGTGGAGACTTTGACGTAGTAGTGGTCAGCATTGGTGCTGCCCAGGAACACGTAGCTCCAGAAGTTGACAGAGGCGTTGGGCGGGCAGGTGAATTGCGGGGTTTTGAGCCATTCATCCTGATGGTTGTAGCTCCACCAGAGAGCGGCTTGGAAGTCGCCAGTGTGTGGCGGAACGGCAGGAGTCAAGGCCACTGTGCCAACCTGGCACCAAGTGGGATAGACGCCGGTGGTTCCAGGAGCGCTGGTGTCGGTGATGGTCTGGGTCCAGTCGGTGGGCGGGAAAGCCGTTCCTTCAAAGCCTTCGGTGATGCCTTGGGCACCAGGATTCGGAGGCTGCCAGGTCACGTTGACCTGAGTGAAGGCGGCGTTTTCGGTGGCGATCACGCCGAAGGGCGGGAAGGCCATTTCGTTGACGGTGATGTCATTCATGTTCAGAGGGGTGGTGCCCACTACAGCCTGACCGGTAGCATTCTGGTAACCGGTAGCAGAGGCGACGTACTGGTAGGTCTGGCTGGCATAAACGTTCGGGATCGTGAAGATACCGCTGGCGTTGGTGACAGCGCTGTAGGGCTCGTAACCGCTGAGCGTGAAGGTGGCGCCGGCGATACCAACGTTGGGTTGGTCGCTGCCCACAATGCGTCCGGTCACTTGGACCTGAGGCAGTTGAGTGAGTGTGAAGTTGGTAGTCACAGCCTGGTCTTCAACCACAGTAACGGTATTTGTGATGACGTTGTAGCCGTGCTTGGTGGCACTGACCTGGCGCAAGCCTTCAGCGACGTAGGGGAAGTTGAAGGTTCCTGTGGCCGAGGTAGTGTAACTAAGCGGGGTTCCGCCGACAGTAACTGTTGCTCCAGCCAGAGGTGTGGTTCCTTCGTAAACGGTCCCGTTGATCGAGCCCAGTCCATCGGTGATGAACATGAAGGTAGCCTTGGGGAACATCGCTTGCGGAGTGGCCGTGGGCGGATTCGCCGGATCGTAGTCGGTCCCGTCGGAATAGGCATTCCGGGTGCGGGCGGTCACAGTGCCGGATTGGGTCACAAACACGTCCGAAGAGGAGTAGTAATCGGTATCCATCGGACGTTCCACCATCACCACGAGGTTGCCGCCGCCGTAGGCATAGGGGGTGGTCAGGGTGATGAGGATGTTGTTCGCGCCGCTGGGATAGTTAACGTTGCCCGTGAAGACCTGGGTCAGCTGGGTGGAAGGAATCCATCCGGCGGCAAGGTCTGTTTGGGTCGTTTCACCAACCCAGATATTGGTGGGCATGTTGGGCAGGTTGGTCGAGAAGTTGTTATAGAACTGGATGCCCGTGAGCAAGCCGCCGATATTGAGTTCGGTGGAGAGGTACACGGTTTCGAACAGCGAGTTCATATAATACATATCAACCGGCATGCGGCCGGTGCTGCCGCCGGTTCCGACGGTCACGGCAACGATGCCTGCAGCCTGCACAACTACGGGATAGTTGGCGGTCTGGTTGTTCGTGGCAATCTCGTCGCCGGCGAGCTCGACCTTACCGTAGAGGTAGGTGGGGCCGGTGGCGGCGGGAGTCCACGGAATGGTGAACTGAAGGGTCTGCAATGAGTTGATCGGGACTCCGGGGACGGAGGCGATTTCCACGTTGCCTTCTTTCATCAGTTTCACCGTATAGGTGTTTTGGACCGCGGTGCCGTTGTTCTTGACCGTGATCACGTAATCGGTGGCGGAGCCAACGCTGGGGGTGGTGTTACCGGAGATGGTAAGGGCACCCATATCGTTGACTATAGCCTGGCCACTGTAGAAGATCGTGGTCTTGGGGAACTGCCCGGACAGCGTGCCGCCAGTCGGAGCGGCGGGATCGTAAAGAGTGCTGTCGCTATACATATTGAGGGCACGGGTAGCGCCGATGGTCTGGGCTTGGAAGTAATCAGAAGAGGAATAGTAAACGGTGTCCATGGGACGGTTCACCATCATCACCAGGTTGCCGGGGGTGTGCATGTAAGGGGTCTGGAGCGGGACGGTGATGGTATTGGCGCCCGAAGGATAGGTAATGACGCCGTCGAAGACCAGGGTCATCTGCGTGGAGGGAACCCAGCCGGCGGAAAGGTCAGCCTGGTTGGTGGTTCCCAGCCAGATCTTGGTAGCGCCATTGGCCGGTGAATCGGAGAAGTTGTTGTAGAACTGCAGCGAGGTGATGGTGCCGCTGACGAAGCCCAGTTCATCCGGATAAAAGAGGCATTCAAAGAGCGAGTTCTTCCAGAAGAAATTCATGGGTACGCGGGCTTGCTGGTCGCCGGCGCCGATAGTCACAGCCTGCACTCCGGCAGGTTGGACGGTCACGTTCAGGTTCGCAGTCTGGTCGTTGGTGGTGTTCTGATCACCAGCGAGGATAACCTTGCCATAGAGGACTTCCGGACCGGCGGTCGCTGGAGTCCAGGGAATGGTGAAGGTCAGGTTCGTGCCGGGTTGGATCAGGGTTCCGGGGACGGAACCGATCTCGATCGCGGCGCCACGGAACAGTTTGACCGTGTAGGTGGACTGGGCGACCGAGCCGCGGTTGCGGACGGTGACCACATAGTTGCTAGCGACACCTGCGGTAGGAGTGGTGTTACCCGTTACGGAGACTCCACCCATGTCGTTGGGTACAGCCACCACGGGGTTGAAGGTATAGGTAGTGCCTTCAGCCGGGAAGGCTGAGATGGTGGTATTTTCCGCGGTGCTGGAAACAGTCGCGGGGGCACCCGGGGTGACGCTGTAATACCAGCCTGAGCCTCCGGGAGCCATGTTGATCCCGATGGAAGCGGATGCGCTGGAGGGGGTGCCGGTCGCGGCACCGTAGATGATCTCGATCTTCCCGGTCTCATACAGTTTGACCTGGAAGTTGAATTGGTTCGTGCCCCCGTAATTCCATTTGGCGTCGGTGTATTGCACCGTGAAGACGCGGTTGGGAGCAGTACCGGTCATCAAATACTGGACATTGCCAGCCGACATACTGATGTCGTCCCACAGGGGCGCGACAACAGGACGGTAGGTGGTGGAAGCCAGAGCGTTGGACAGGTTGCTGCTCGTCTGGGTTCCGCCCAGATCGATCCATCCATTGGAGGATATCTTGATCTGGTCGATGCTTGTCTCACCGAAGGGCATGCTGAAGCCCAGGGGAATCGCGGCCGCGGTGATGGCATCGTCCGAAGAGATGCCGGCATCGGTGCCGGTGATGGGTGTGTATGTCCCAGTGGACGGAGCGAAGGTGTAAAACTCGTCGATCGCCGCATAGGACAGACAGATTGTGATTATCATCACAAGGAGTAATGATAGTCGTTTCATAGGTTTCTCCTTTTTCCCAGTTTATTTTCGGGTTAAATCGAAATGCTTAGGTCGGATGAACAGAACCCTGCTTAGAGGATGCCTCATCCGGGTTTCAAACACTGATAAACAAAACTCGGGCAGCGAACTGCCGGGATGACTTGGGTACACGCTATAATCCGGTCGCGGTACGATACCGCTCTTTTATTCCTCTTTTCACATTACGGAATCCTGTCAAGGAATAAATTGCCCTCTGCCGGATATTGCCCAGCTACGCTCCCGTTACTGCCCCAAACCGCTGAATCGAGCTGCCAGGCAGCCGCTCAGACCAGCCGCCTAATCCTCAGATGTCGTCAAACCTTTCGATCAGGATGCGTCCGCAACTCTCGCAGAAATTGACCTTGCTGCGCATCTGGAGTTCGATGTGGATCTGCGGCCGGATCACGAATCCGCAGCCTCCGCAGGCTCCGTTGACCGCATAGACCACCGCGCAGTTGTTTTTGTTCTTGATCATGTTGCCATACTGTTTCACGAGGTTGGGAGGCAGGGTGTGGGCCAGTTTGTTGCGTTCCGCGCGGATGCTTTCGATCTCCGCTTCCAGCGATTCGATCTTTTTGCGCAGTTCGCCTTCCCGGGCACGTTTGGCCGCTTCCGCCTGTTCCAATTCGGCTTTATCCTGCTCCACCCGTTTTTTGAGCTCGGCCTCGGCGTCCATGAGCACCAGTTCCTGACTTTCCAGCTCGGAGATCTTGTCCTTGAGGTAGGAGATTTCGCTGTTCAGGGCCTTGTATTCTTTATTGGTCTTGATCTCGGAAAGTTGGGTGGCGTATTTCTTGATCTGTTCGCCATGGAGTTTGATGTCGCTTTCCAAAGAGCGCTGCTTGCGCCCCACTTCCGCACGTTCGCCTTCGCTGGCAAGCAGGTTGGCGGTGGCGGCGTCCACGTGTTCGATGAGTTCATTTAGTTCCTGGGGCAGGGTTTGCTGCAGAAGGCGCAGGCTGCCGATCTGGTCGTCCAGGCGCTGCATTTTGGCCAGGGTGCGTAATTGTTCTTCCATCTTTACTCCTTGAAAAGCAGGCTGATGTCCAATGACTTGTAGGAATGGGTGAGGGCGCCGCTGGAGATGAAGTGCACGCCGGTTCTGGCGATTTGGCGGATATTGGCGGCGGTGACCCCTCCGGATACCTCCAGCTCGCACTTTTTGCCAAAGCGCTTCACGCAAGCCTTGATCTCCACAAGGTCCATATTGTCCAGCATCACCCGGTCCACACCGGCGCGGACCGCTTCTTCCAGTTCCAGGATGTTGGTGACCTCGACCTCGATCTTGTGCGAGGTATTGCGCTCTTGCACGCGGCGCACGGCTTCGCTGATGCCTCCAGCTGCCCGGATGTGGTTCTCTTTCAGCAACACCATGTCGAAGAGCCCGAAGCGGTGGTTGAACCCGCCACCGACGCGCACCGCGTATTTTTCCATGCTGCGCAGCAGCGGCGTGGTTTTACGGGTGTCCAGCAGACGGGCATTGGTGCCCTCCAGTTCGCAAACCAGGGCATGGGTGAGGGTGGCGATGCCGGAAAGGCGCTGCAAAAAGTTCAGGGCGGTCCGTTCGCCTTGCAGAATGCTGGCGGGATTGCCCTCCACGCGCATGATCTCCTTGCCCCGGCTGACCTTGTCGCCGTCCTTGCGGTACAGGGTGATCTTCAGGCTCCGGTCCACGGTCAGAAAGGTTTCGCGGGCGATCTCCACCCCGGCGAGGATGCCGCCGGCTTTGGCGATCATGAAGGCCTGCTCGGAAACCGGATCGAGATCCAGATAGCGGGTGGTGATGTCGCCGCTGCCGAGGTCTTCTTCCAGGGCCAGGCGGATTATTTCACTCCAATTCATGGCTCCTCCGGGCTAAAAAAAAAGCATCTGCGCGCTGGCAAATGCTTCGTTTCTATATTGAGCGTTGAGTTTAGAGCTTATCTGCTTGCTTCTTAAACACATATATCATTTTTCCTTTTAGAAATACCAGTTTTTCAGTGACTCCCGCTGCTGTCAAGATAAATCGTCAAACCCTTGCCGGCAAGAGATTTGACTGCTGCCGGGGTCCGCTCCGGCTCGACCCTGCGGAACCGCTCCCGCGATCATTGCGGGCTAAATGCGCGCTCATTACGCGTGAAGCCCGCAATGACCGCGCAATGACCGCGCATTGTTAACGGGAACGCGGGGACAAAGACTTGACGAAAACCGCCGCCTGGCAAACAAGGTCACCCATGCTTAAAACCACTTTGCTCCGGCTTCTGGTGCTGCCGCTGTTGGCAGCGGGGACCGGTTGCGCCGGCACCTTGGGAAACAAATACCCCCTGGAAACAGGCTATCTGCTGCATTCGGAGATGTTTGCCCGGCTCAAGACGCTGGCGGAAACCGACCCGGAGTTGGCCCGCCTGAACATCATTGGCTTCAGCGGAACGGAAAATCTGCCCATCTACGCCCTGGTCATCGGCCACAGCGGCGCCCAGCGCAACGTGCTGCTGATCGGCCAGCATCACGGCGACGAGGTGCTGGGCGTGGAACTGGTGCTGGCGTGGGCAGAGGAACTGGCCGGCAAATCCCGCACCGACAAGCGGATCGGCCGCATCCTGCGCGACTATCGCTTCTGGATCGTGCCCACCCTCAATCCCGAGGCTTACCGCGTGGTTACCAGCGGGCAGTTTCAATACAAGCGCAAAAACAACCGCGACACCACAGACAACGGCAGACTGGACCTGCGTTCCGACGGCGTGGACCTCAACCGCAACTATCCGGTGTTCTGGGACGAGGACATGGCGTTTCCGCCCACGCATCAAAACTTCAAGGGGAACGCTCCGGCCTCCGAACCAGAGGTGCAGGCGGTGCTGTCCCTGGCGCAGAAGCAGGCCTTCGACCTGGCGGTATTTTACCACAGTTCGGCTTCCGGGGCCTATAGCGAAAAGATCTTCTTACCCGCGCTGGACAACTCCAAACCCCGCCAGCAAGCACGCTACGAGAGCGCGCAAGCCTTCGCCCAAAGCTATGCCGGATTGTTGAAAAAGGACTACGGAAAAGGCAATTACCAGGTGGGAACGCAGCCGGGATCAAGGGTGGGCAACGCGCGCAACTACTTTTTCCACATCCGCGAAACTGCGGCGTTTCTGGTGGAGATTGGCGGCATCAACGCTAACGGCATCAGCGTGATCCATCCGCCCTACAAACAGAGGGACAAGATCGTGGGCAAGCACCTGAAAGCCCTGCGCAAGGTGTTTTACGATAGTTTGCAGTAGGGTGGCGCGTTTGTGTAGGGTAGGATTCCAATCTTACCGAAAATGCTATGAAATGCAAAAAGATGTAGCATCGGAATGCTACACTACGTAGGGTAGGATTCCAATCCTACCAAAAATGCTGCGAAATGCAAAAAGATGTAGCATCGGAATGCTACGCTACGTAGGGTAGGATTCCAATCCTACCAAAAATGCGGCAAGATGTAGCATCGGAATGCTACACTACGTAGGGTAGGATTCCAATCCTACCAAAAATGCTGCGAAATGCAAAAAGATGTAGCATCGGAATGCTACACTACGTAGGGTGGGATTCCAATCCTACCGAAAACATAGCAAGATGTAGCATCGGAATGCTACACTTCGTAGGGTAGGATTCCAATCCTACCGAAAAATGCTACGAAATGCAAAAAGATGTAGCATCGGAATGCTACACTACGTAGGGTAGGATTCCAATCCTACCGAAAATGCTACGAAATGCAAAAAGATGTAGCATCGGAATGCTACACTACCTGATTCCAATCCTACCGAACACATAG
>CAYSAT010000048.1:9201-22952 GCA_964429035.1 uncultured Candidatus Cloacimonadota bacterium
ATTCCAATCCTACCGAACACATAGCAAGATGTAGCATCGGAATGCTACACTACCTGATTCCAATCCTACCGAACACATAGCAAGATGTAGCATCGGAATGCTACACTACCTTGATTGTCGCATTGGCATGCGACACTACTCCGGCAAGCGCTCCCACAGGCCTTCGTAGCTTTGCCAGGCGCCGTCTTTGCGCACCAGGGTCACGGTGCGTTTCTGGTTGCGCTGGTCCTGCTCGGTGAGGTCTAGCCAGGTGGCGGAAACCATGTAGGGATAGGCGGCAACTTCGGCGGATTCGTAACCCAGCAGCAGGAAGTTCTTCCCCAATCCTTGCAGTTTTTCGGCCAGCCGGATGCTGTTTTCCTGGTCGTGGTTGCCAATCAAAACCACATCAAAATCGGCTGTTTCGACATCCCGCAGCACGTCCAGAACGTCCTTCCCGGCGGTGTTCCAGTTCCGGGGATAGTCGCGCAGCGCGAATTCGGCCTGGAATTTTTCCTCTTGGGAAAGTTCCAGATGCTTCATCTGAAAGGCCGTCTGGCTGTCCGAGACGCGATAGCCCAGGTTCAGGTAGTATTCGCCGCGTGGAACGCTGATGGCGTATGTGCCATTGCCGTAGTCTTCAAACTCCTGGTCCAGCCAGTAAAAGGCGCCATCCTGATAGCGGCACAGCTGCAAGTTGCCGCGCACTTTATCAACCGGCGCGCCGAAAGAGTCGGAAGCCAGCACCCGCAGTTCGGTAAAGGCCGCGGCGTCTTCCAGATCGGCTTCCGGAGCGCAGTTCTGCAGGTCGTAGTAGCCCCATTGGCCATTGTCGTAGCGCACGTAGATGAGGTTGGGCTGGCGGGAAAACTGGGCCGGAACGCGGTTCGCCCTGGCCAAACAGGTGGCCAGGATGCGGTATTGATAGGGGCTGAGGTATTTTTGGCGCAGGGCGACGTGCAGCGGCAGCAGGCCTTGCAGGGATTTTTGGGAAGATATCTTATAGCGCTTTTTCAGCCAGGACATCGCTTTGTTCAAGCGTTGCAGGCGCGTGTCGCCCGGGAAGAAGAACTCTGGGGGATACAGGCTGGGGGTCTTGGCGTCCGTCCAGAAAGGTTCGGAAATCTCTTCGTAATGCACTGCGGTGGAAAGTACCAGGGCCAGGTCCTCAGCCTCCAGTTCCAGCTTCCATTCCTGGTATTGCCGGAACAGCGCTTCCAGGTTTTCCGCCTTGGCCTGCCACAGGAATTTGGGATCGAAGTACTCAGCGTCCGGGCTCAGGATGAATTCCAAAAACTCAGATTCCACTTCGGGGTTGCGCTCCAAAAACTTACTGATCTGGGGAAAGTTGCCTCGGGAAGCCGCTGCCAGTTCACCCGCCAGGCTGTCCGCGTAATCGTCTGCCTGGCTGGCAAAGGATTGCTGCCTGGCTTCCCAGGCGGCTTTGGCCTTGTCCACTCCGTCTTTCCAGACCTGCGGCGCCGTCTTCCATGCGAAGGGATTGGAAGGATAGAAGAGCATTTCGTCTTGATCGGGCAATGGCTCGTCTTTCAGCACCAGCGTGTATTCCAGCGTGGCTTCCTCACCCGAGGGCACCAGTTGGAGCGCCTTTTTGCCGTCATGATAGGCGGAAACGTAGAAAGCGCCGCGGCCTGCGCTGAACTTGCAGGAGCCGTCGGCTTCGCTCTTGATGAAGATCAGCGGACGCAGGGAATTCCAGTTGTAAACCATGATGCCCAGATCCGCTTCGGGAACGGGAATGTCCTGTTCGTCGCGGACCTGGATCTTCACGCTGCGGGTGCGTTCGCCGGCATAGTTGCGGATGGAATTGATCAGGCATTCGTATTTGCCGCGCACCAGAACTTCGTCGCTTTCCGAGGGCAGGGTGCCATCGGCCAGGATCAGCACCGTTTTGTCGATGAGGCCGCTGAACCAGGTTTGATCGGGATAGTAAGCCGCGTCCATATCGCCGGTGTAGTGCCAGGCTCCGTCCAGCCAGACTTCAGCCCAGGCGTGATTGTTGTCAATGTGCGGCCACCAGGGCGTACTGGCAGGCCGTGCGGGCAAACCGACGGTCCGAGCAGCCGCCACGAACAGGATCTGCATTTCCTCGCAGCGTCCCAGGATACTTTTTTGGGTGATGTCCAGGGGCGATTGATCGCGCCCAGAGGTCGGCTGGAATTTGAGGCGCGCCACACACCATTGGGAAACGGCGCGATACAGGTCCGTTTCGTTGGGATTTGCTTTCAGCAGTTCGCGCAAGCCATCGTCCAAAAGCGCCGTCCGGTAGGCCTCGATGCGTTCGTCGGACACGGTCTGGTCGGCAACGTAAGAGAGGAAAAACTCAGGCGCGTGCTGGGTTCCATAGGTTTCCAGATAGGCTCTGATCTGCGCGTAGTTGCTCAGCACGGCCTGCGGATCCGCTTGCCGCAGCGTGGCATCGCTTTCATAGGCCAGCAGATACGCCATCAGAACGTCGGGCTGGGAACGCAGCAGGGCCTGGTATGACCGTTTCTGGACGCGGTCCAAATTCTGCAGATTGGCCTTCGCCTGCCGGCTTAACTTTTTATACAGAGATGGGTTGCCTTCGGAAGTGAAAGCGGGGGGTAAAGCGGCGGCGGAACACAGAACCAGCGATAGCAGCAGTAGTAAAGGCAAACGCAATTTCGTGCCTGATGGCATAATGGACCTTCCCGTTAAGTTATTTAAAGGCCGGACAGGCGGCAAAACCCGTCAGGGATTCAGTTTGAGCATCTTTCCGGTTTGCCGGGAGTTCCCGGCTTGCAAACGCCAGAAATAGATCCCGGCGGGCAGTTTCCGGCCGGAGTCGTCCCGACCGTCCCACAGCAATTCATGTTCGCCCCTGGCCAGGCTTCCTGGCTGCAGGGCACGCACCTTCTGGCCTCGCAGATTGAATATTTCCAACTTGGGCTCGATTTGGCGGGTAAGTTCAACGCGCAGCGACGTGCTGGCGGTGAAAGGATTGGGGAAGTTGGAGACGACGTTCGAGACCGGCGGAGCATGGGGATCGTCGGTGGCCACAATGGGATTGAGCAGTACGTCCAGGATCACGCGCAGCATGTCGGCAAGGGTGTATTGGTCGTCCACTATGGCATTCAGGGCAAAAGCGGAGGCAAGTGTGGCATGTCCGTCCGCGTAGTTGTAAACCGCCAGGGGATGGTTGGGATGCTCCAGATTGTAGGTGCTGAACATGGATTGCGCGGTGGCAGCGTAGGGTATGGGAATATAGGTGTAGGGATCGGCCTGGTCATCGTATTGCCAGACGTAGTCCTCTTGCGTGATGTTTTCGATGTAGGCGAAAGTATCCAGGGGCGAGTGAGTTCCAAACTTGCCCCAAAACGGCTCCAAGGGGTCCCAGCCAACGTCGCCTTCCAGATACATCCTGCCGCCTCCCGCCAGATAAGCGTTGAGCAGCGAGTAATCCAGGGAATCAGGAGACAGAACGTAGGCCGTGTCGCCCCAGCCAAAAAGGCAAAAGACCGCTTCGAACTGGTGCATGTAATCGTAGTCCGGGATCATCCGTTCCGTGTAGACCACGTTGTAGTTGCCGGCGGCATTGAGGGCGTTGACGACCTCCAATCCATTATGGTGCCAGGGTTCATAGACCAATATCTCTCCTTGCGGAGCAGCCTGCTGGGGAGTGTGCCGAACCGCCGGATCGCCATAATTCAGGTAGGTATAGACGTTTTGCAGTTCCGGCCAGATGATCCCGCCGGCATCAACCGGGTCGCCAAAGAGGTAATACTGCGTGTGCGTGAGTCCGGCGAAAGCGTTGGCTGCTCCAGCGGAAAGGTCGTTGCGGGCGAGGTTTTCCAGCCAGTGGAAGTTGTAGGAAGTGCAGCCGCCCCAACCTGGAGTCGCCCAGCCGATCTTGTACCAGCCGGTGCGCGTCGCTCCCACCGCGTTCACCGCCTTCTTCTGCAGGGCGTATTCCGCCAGGCATTGCTGGTCGGCGTCGATCATGCCGTTGTAGCAGGAGGCAGCGAAGAGCATCAGGCCGTCCTGATTAACCAGGTTGTCGAAAGTCTGGCGGTTGACCATGTTCAGCCAATCCATTTCCCAGTTGTCGGGCAGGAAGTTCTGGTTGGAGTCGTTCAGCCAGACCTTGCGTGAGGAGGAGGTCGAGGAGCCGTGGGCGCTCCAGTTCAGGATGCCATAACTGGTGGAACTGAGCGTGGTTTTCAAGAGGTCGTAGTCCAGCGCGAGATCGGATGGATACGAGGGAATGTAGCCCGTCTGTTCGTACATCGTGGTGGTCTGCCAGTCGCTGAGTACGGTATTCCGGGCGTATTCCATGAAGGTGGCGCCATCGGTCTGCAGATAGATTGGTTCGGGTTCCCCGCCGTAATTCAGATAAGCGGCGGGAAGCAAGGCGTGCTGTTTCCAGGGCGCCGTACTCTGCTCATAAGAGACTGTGCGCGTGGCGATTTGCGAGGCCAGAGTGGCGCTGTTGGTGGATATCCGGCCCACGAAAACTTCCGGAGTGTAGTCGCAAAGGTAGTCCTGCAAACCGATTCCCGGCGAGTATTCGCCCAAACGTCCGTCGCTGTCCGTATCCACGATGCTGCTCAGGTCGCCGTAGAAGAAGTCTGAGGGTATTTCCTCGCCGCCATCAGGTTCCGGGATCAGGTGCATCACGGGAACGGTATCGTGGTCGCCCACCAAAAGCAGGTAGGTAAAGGGATGGGAGTTGTATTGCGCGGCCAGGTAGTTGCGCAGTTTTTCGCCGTCGGTGGCTCCGGGACTGGAAGCCAGGATCGCGGCGATGTCCGCAAAGGCGGTGATCATGCCCTGGCCTTGGTGAAAGGCTTCCAGGGGCGAAACGGCGGCATAGAGTTCGGGCGTGGAAACGATCAGGTAGTCGTAGTTTTTGGCGCCGGACTTCACGTAGTATTTATCCAGGTCCTGCGGATTGGCAAAGAAACTGAGGCCGGAAGGTGATTTTCCCCAAGCGTTCAAGACGGGCGGAATCCGGTTGGGAACAGCCTCCGCGGCATCATCCCAACTGAGCTTGAGTTCCACTCTGCCGTAGCTTTGCCAGGCGGCGCCCGTCCATTGAGCCGGCATAATCCGGAAGCTGGCGTAGGCCACGTCGCCCCAAAGGCCTTTGCCTTGCAGCACCACTTGCTGATTGGGCTGGCTGCTGAAGGGGGCGTTCAGAACGCGTTCCCCGTCGGTGAAAGCGGGGTTGACCGTGGGAGCCGGCGCGGAATAGGACTGCAGGCCGCTGAACTGGTAAGTGAATTGCAGATTCCGGGCAGTGGCAGGCAGGACAACGTTGACGCTTTTCACAGGGATCTGAAGCGTGCCCGGAGCGGTCAATGAACCCCATCCGGAAGGAAGTTCGGGACTGGAAGCGGCGAGGCCAGAAAGGTCCACGCTCAAGGCCAGGTTTCCCGCCGCAAGCAGCATAGGCAGGGCCAGCAGCAGGCAGAGAAATAGAGATTTATTCACCGGAATCCTCCCGGGGCGGTTTTTTCTTTTGGTAATGCGGTTTGCGGGGTTTGGGAGCGTGCGTGATGGCGCGGCGGAAACGCTTCTTCTTGTCCTTGTTCATCTTTTCCGTGGCGTATTGGATGACCAGGGGCGGAGCTGTATCCTTGTTCAGAAAGAGGAAATCCTCCACTTCCCGTGGCGAAAGTTTCCACAATTCGCGCAGAAACCAGCCCAAACCCTGCTGCACGGCGCGCTCCGGATCCTGCATCAGAGGCTGCATGAAGTCCAGAAGTTCCTGCGCGGGCAGTTTGCCGCGCTGGTAGAGCATGGTGACGGCGGCCACCCTGCGCGTCCATTTGCTGGCCGAACTGCGCCAGCCGGCGAAATCCTCCATCGTGGCGATCTCCAGCTCCAGAAATACCGGCGTGATCTTGGTGGCCAGCAGGTCGCAATGCGCCCAGTTTTGCACCACATTGTCCAGACAGCGCTTGACCTCGTCGTAGGTGAAGCGGGTGAAGCGGGGCCGGTGCTTCTTCAGGAACAACAGCGCCAGAGTTCCGAATTCGTATTTCCCGGTGGCGAAAAAGTGATAGGCCAGCGCGGTCAATTCCGGAACCGTGGGTTCAAACTGCTGGAAAACGAGGTCGCGGAGTTCCTTGATCTGGATCTCGTCGAGGCCGAAAGCGTCGTAGCCTTCCGTGAAGTAGTGGGCGTTTTTGGCCACCAGAGTGGGATTTTCATTGTCGAAGAGATACTTTTCGCAATAGCTGAAGATCTCAGCCTGGCGGGGATCCAGTTCTGTGACTGCGGAGAGTATGGTCATGGTTCAAACCTTTGTTTTCGCGGGATTCCGGACCCAGCCGTATTTCCCGCGGGAATATGTGTTGATCTGTGCATCATTCGTCGGCGCCAGCCTGGGCCTCGTTTTCCGGTCCGGAAACATCCTCGGGGCCGTAACCGCTGCCTTTGCCGGTTATCAATACCTGCCAGCGGTTGAACATTTGCCTCAGGCGCCACAGCATGGACGACGTGGGATTCAACTGCGTGAGCAGCTTGCCCAGCCACTGGTCCCAGTTCGTGGTCTCATGGCTGCGGAAGAAACCCGTGGCGCGCATGACACCCAGCATGTAGGCTTTGATTTTGTCAAGTTCAAATCCGCTGACCGATTCCAGCTTGGGTCCGGCTTCGCCCAGCAACTTCAGCCGCTGCAGTTCCCAGAGCGCGATGGTGACGGCCTGGGCCAGGTTCAGCGAAGGGAAATCCGGATTGGCGGTGATGTGGCAGCGCAAGGGGCAGAGCGCGGCTTCCTCGTCGGTGAGGCCATAGGTTTCGCGTCCGAACACCAGGCCGATCTCCAGATCGGGAATGCGCGAACAATAATGCGCAAGGCGCGGAGGATCCAGGTCCACCGGCTTGAGTTTGCCCACGCGGCGCGAAAAAGCCACCACCCGGTCCAAATCCGCCACGGCTTCGGCCAAAGTGGGATAGAGGCTGGCTTCTTCCAGCAGCTGTCCGGAATGCATGGCGAGGTAGAAATCGTTCTTGCGGGGTATGCTGCCTACGATGCGCAGGCTGCTGAAACTGAAGTTGTGCATGATCCGGGCCACAGCGCCGACGTTGCCCTCATAGATCGGCTCGACCAGGATCACGTGGATCATGCGTTTTTCAAAAGCTGGTTCAGGCGGTTGCCCATCTGCACCACGCTCGGATTCGAATCCGCCTTCCATTCCTGGACCACGCGCTTGGAGATGGTGATGAATTCCGGGGCCTTGTCCTTCATGTTGCGCTGAGTGAACAAGCTGGTGAGCTTGCGCAGGGTCTGCCAGATGGTGCGCGCGCGGTTTTCGTCGCCTTCGAGCAGCCAGCGCTTGATGCTGGCATAGGTTTGCAGCGGGCGTTGGCGTCCCACCTGGGTCAGGATGTGGCTGATCTTTTTCTGCACTTCCTCGCTTTCGTCGTCCAGCAGTTTGCTGATGAAGGCCAGGATGTACTGGGGGTTCTTGGCGGCGATGCTTTCCATGCCGTGGAGCGACATGGCGCGCTTCTTTTCGTTGTCCGAACTTGCCCACAGCGGCATGTAGTCCTTCATCACCTCGGGCGCCGTTTTCCACATTTCAAAGCAGATGGTCTCGCTTTCCCAGGGCACGGAAGCGAAGGTCTTCTCAAGGGTTTTCACCATCACTTCGGGATTGTGGGCGTGTTTGAAGTAGAAATAGAACAGCGCTGTGGCCCGCAGCCCATAGAGCCTGTGTTCCAGCAGTTCGGAACAGATCTCGTCCAGATTGCCAGCACCCTCGTAAAGCGCCAGGCGCTTGCCCAGTTCCTCGCGCACAAAGTAATTGGCGGTATTGCCCAATTCGAATATCTGCTTGGTGGCAAGGTCGCTCTTACCCTTGTCCAGGTTCTTGAATATCTTGTCCACATGAGCGTCCATCAGCTTGAATTCGTCCAGCTTGAGGCGTCCCATTTCTTTGATCATATTGGCATGCTCCGATCTACGTATTGAGATGCAAGTGTCATTTGAAGTTTTCTCCGGTTTGTTACAAAATGCCTCGGTTCCATTGGGATGGCAGGATTTTGCTTGAGTCGCTTGCTATTGGTTCGTCTGCCGCCAGTCTCGATTCCCGCCCCTTTCTGTCAAGATATTTATTCCCCAAGGCGGATTTTTCCCGCCGCAACGCGGTCCTGGAGGCTGGCTTACGGCCCTTCGGCGAAGCCCTGCGCGCCTCCCGCGATTTACGCGGCAGGTTATCGTCAGGCGATCAAGAGACCGGCCAGCCAGCCCTCTGAACCGAGCCCGTGGCAATTGAGCTCAGGAAAGGAAAAGAGACCCGTAAAAATATTCCTTGACGCCTGATTCCACAGCAAAAAGCCTGCAAAGCATCCGGACCTGGCGAAACACTGCCTGGAAATGCTGCAATTCACACCTGAGCGATCAGGAGGATATATGAAGCATATAGTTGCCTGCATGATGCTGTTGTTGGCCGTGCTTGCTGCCTGCAGCAGCGGAAAGGACGGGCTCGACCTTTCCGCCTACAAGTACAACGACACACGCAATCTGGTGCGCTTTGTGCGCACCGCGGCGCAAAAACTGCAGCAGGAAGGGCTGGAAAGCCTGGCGGAGTACAAGCAGGACCGCAAGGCCACCAGCGATTACTACCTCTACGTGTACGACCTGGAGGGCGTGAACATCTTCCATGCCGGAATGCCCGAACTGGAAAACCGCGATCTGCGCGAGATCCGGGACAAAGACGGCAAACGCCTGCTGGACCTCGTGTTCGAGGCGGTCGCCAATCCCGAAAATCCGCACGGCTGGGTGCACTACAGCTGGTGGGAACCCGGCAAATTCTATCCCGTTCCCAAGTCTTCCTGCCATTTCAAGGTGCGCCTGAAAGATGGCCGGGACGCGATCATCGGCGGCGGCATCAACTATCCCTTGGAAGAGCGGGAGTTTGCCAGGATAGCGGTGGACAGCGCCGTAAACCTGATCCAGGCCAGAGGCGATTCCGCGCTGGCTTTGATCGCCGACGACGAATCGTCCTTCAACTTCCGCGAGGTCAAAGTGTTCGCCTTCAAAGCCGACGGAGCCATCCTGATCTCGCCGGTGCTGAGCGACATCCTTTATCAGGCCAAATTGCTGGACTGCGCCGACGAAACCGGGCACAAACCTTTCGAGCGCGCCCTGGAACAGCTGCGGAACCAGGATAGGGCGTGGCAGATCTTCCTGGCCAAAAACCGCTATGAGCGCAACCTGGTGAAGAAGACCCTGTATCTGCGCAGAACCCGGTTGGGCGCTGACACACTTTACGTGGGCGCGGTTACGGACCTGCCCCAAACACCCTGAGGAGGAGACATGGCGCGCAAATACGAATACTCCGTCAACGAAGTGCCGCCCCTGCCGCATCTTTTGGCGCTGTCGTTCCAGCACGTGATGCTGATGTTCATCTCGATCGGCTTTCCCATCCTGCTGGCCAGCCAACTGAACGCCTCCCCGGAATTCAGCACCGCCCTGATCACCCTTTCCATGTTGGCCAGCGGCATCGGCTCCATCCTGCAATCCGCCGGCATTCCCTACATCGGCTCCAAGTACCTCTGCCCCAACCTTTGCGGGCCTTCCTATTTCAGCCTCACCCTCTCGGCGACCTGGATCGGAGGAATTCCGTTGATGCGGGGCATGATCATCCTGGCGGGAATTGTGGAAATGGCGCTGGCTCCGGTGATCCAGAAACTGAAGCACATCTTCCCCACCTATGTGGTGGGCCTGGTGGTGGCGATGGTGGGCGTGAGCGTGATCCAGGCTTCGGTGGCAGCCATTTTTGGGCAGTCGTTCCGCGGCGATGTGATCAACAGCGCGGATATCCTGCTGGGGCTGCTCACCTTGCTGCTTATGGTTGGCTGCAACGTGTGGGGCAAGGGTTTCCTGCGCATGTATTGCCTGCTGATCGGCATGGCGCTGGGTTGGGTGGTCACCGCCATCCTGCTTCCGGAATACCGGATCGACCCCGCCTTACTACAGAGCAAGCCCCTCTTCGCCTTTCCCACCCTGCTTTCCGGGTTTTGGGAGATCAAGTTCAAGGCCGCGATGATCATTCCCTTCGTGGTGATCGGCATCAGCGGCTCGCTGAAGACCTTCGGAAACCTTTTGGCGGCCCAGCGCATTTCCGTGCCCGGCCTGGAAAAGCCGGATTTCAAACCCCTGCGCGAAGGCATGCTGGCGGACGGCATCTCCACCGTGATTTCCGGACTTTTGGGCGGAATGGCTGTGGACACTTCCTCCAGCAACATCGGCCTGGCCGGCTCCACCAAGGTGCTCAGCCGCTGGCTTTCCGTGGTGGCGGGCGTATTTTTCATCCTGCTGGCCTTCCTTCCGCGCTTCGCCCTGCTGCTGTCCCTGATTCCCGATCCCGTTCTGGGCGCCGCGATCATCTACTGCGGCTGCTTCATGATCGTGGCGGGATTGCAGGAAATGTTCAGCGAGAGCTGGGATATCCGGCGCACTTTCGTGATCGGGATCGCGCTCTTCTTTGGCCTCAGCACCGCGTTCCTGCCCGGTTTGTACGCCCGCGCTCCCCATTTCATCCAGTTCTTTTTCACCGATCCCTTGCCCACCGCCACCATCATCGCCGTGGTACTGCACCAGCTCATCCATCTGGATAAGTTGTTTGCCCGCGAGAAGGCTGCCGTGTGAACTGATGCTGAGGGTTGGGGTTTAGGGAACACCGGTTTCAACCGGTCGGACCGCCGGATTCATCCGGTCTGAAGATGAACTAAGCGAAGTCCTTATCGCGTTCGGAATGGCTGTTTAGTATAAAAAAAACCAGATAAATCTGGTGGACCGACCGGATGAATCCGGTGTTCCGGAAATTCAGGGGCTGTCAGGAAGCGAAGATATCCTGCTGGTTCACCGTCCGGCTGGTCACGAAGTGCAGTTTTGCCACCTCAGCCAGCCTGTTCCAGCCGTATTTATCGGCAAAGTCCTGGGCTGGTTTGAGCACGTCCTTGCCGCAGCCCAAAGGGAACTTCATCCCGTAATGCCGGTCCATCGCTGCGCGGCTTTGTAAAAACTGGTATCTGGCGATCACCGAAGCCGTTGCCACCGCTGGATCGGATTCCGCGTGGGTGCGTTCCTCCACCGGGATCTTCAGCTCCTTGCCCTGCAAATACCGGCGGACCTTCTTGTGCGGGCTGAACTGATCCACCAGGATCCCGGAAATGTTGGGATGCTTGTTTACCAGTTCCAGGATGGCGGTGCCGTGCTGCCAGGCCAGGAGGTCGTTGAGGTTCTGTTTCCGGGTCTGCATGTCGGCGATGATCTCATTGTATTTTAAAGGTTTGAGCACGATGCAGGCGATCCGGTTCGCGTAGCGTTCATACAGCTGGTGCGCGATGTCCTTGATCTGGCTATCCCGCAGCCGTTTGCTATCCGCCACGCCCAGTTCCCTTAGCTCGGTTTCCATGCCGCCGTCCATCACAAAGGCGGCTACCACCAGCGAACCGAAATAGTCGCCCTTGCCGCATTCATCCGAACCGATCCAGCGCTCCCAGATATGCAGGTCGCCCACCGGTTTCTCGTGCTCTCCGCAGAGCTCATCCAAATGCCGTTTGAGAGGGTTGTCCGCCGCGACGTTGAACACCTTGCTGAGGCCCTTGCGTTCCGAATAGTAGATATTCAGGGTGGCGAACTGCCCGGCTTGTTCCAGGCGCAACTGCAAACCCCAGGCGATTTCGCGCTGGCTGCTAACCTTGATCCCCCGGCGCGCCAATTCCGGCAACAACTGCGACAGGAATTCCTCTGTGTGTTTATCCATGCTTTGCCTCATCAAGACTGTGGAATGGTCCGGAACACCGGTTTCAACCGGTCGGTCCACCAGATTCATCTGGTTTTTGATACCATGCGGCAGGCTAACGTCGTCCAAGCTTGTTTTGCGCGTCCCATAGCCGGATGAATCCAGCGGTCCGGTTAACTGCAGCACTCTCTTATGAATAGTCTGAAAGCGCATGTTGCCCGAACCCAAGTATTTGTCAATCCCAAAAAACGCCCGCTTAACGGACTCCGGAACACTGGCATGGATAGAGCCGGATCTGCGGGTCAAAGGCTCAAAGATTTAATTTGTGCTTGACAGAAATCGGGTTATCTTAATTTTAGCACTCAGTCGTCTTGACTGCTAAATTAACGATTATAATTACTCATATGGAGGTAAAACAAAGATGGCAAAACAAATGCTGTACGCACACGATGCCCGCACCGCCTTGAAGAAAGGTGTGGACCAGCTTGCCGATGCCGTGAAGGTGACCCTTGGACCCCGCGGCAGAAACGTGGTGTTGGACAAGAAATTCGGTTCCCCCACGATCACCAATGACGGTGTGACCATAGCCAAGGAAATTGAACTGGAAGGCGAATTTGAAAACATGGGCGCCCAACTCTGCAAAGAAGTTGCCGAGAAGACCCATGACGTTGCCGGAGACGGCACCACCACCGCCACTTTGCTGGCCCAGTCGATCATCGAAGAGGGCTTGAAGCACGTCACCGCAGGCGTGAATCCCATGTATTTGAAACGCGGCCTGGAAAAAGCGACCAAGGTCGTGGTCGACAAGATCCACGAATACTCCAAAGAGATCAAAAGCAGCGAAGAGATCGCCCAGATCGCCTCTATTTCCGCCAATAACGACGCGGAGATCGGCAAGCTCATCGCCGAAGCCATGGATTCCGTGGGCAAAGAAGGGATCATCAACATCGAGGAAGCCAAATCCATCGACACCGGCCTGGAAAAGGTTGAGGGAATGCAGTTTGACCGCGGTTACCTCTCCCCCTATTTCGTAACCAACGCCGACAAGATGATCGCCGAACTCGAAGACCCCTTCATCCTCATCCACGACAAGAAGATCAGCGTCCTCAAAGACCTGCTGCCCATCCTGCAGGAAGTTTCGCAACAGGGCAAGCCGATGCTCATCATCGCCGAAGACATCGAAGGCGAAGCCCTGGCCACCCTCGTGGTGAACAAACTGCGTGGCGTGCTGAACATCGTCGCCGTCAAAGCCCCCGGTTTTGGCGACCGCCGCAAGGCCATGCTGGAAGACATCGCCATCCTTACCGGCGCCACCCTCATCAGCGAAGAGATGGGACGCCGCCTGGATAGCGCCACCATGACGGATCTTGGCCGCGCCAAGAAGATCCTGGTGGAAAAAGAGAACACCACGATCCGCGAAGGCGCCGGTTCCCAAGACGCCATCAACGGCCGCATCAAACAGATCAAGGCCCAGGTTGAGGAAACCACCTCCGATTACGACAAGGAAAAACTCCAGGAACGCCTGGCGAAACTTTCCAGCGGCGTAGCCGTGATCCGCATCGGAGCAGCCACTGAGACCGAGATGAAGGAAAAGAAAGCCCGCGTGGACGATGCCCTGCATGCCACCCGCGCAGCTGTCGAAGAAGGAATCGTTCCTGGCGGCGGTGTAACCCTGATCCAGGCTGCCAAAGCCCTCAAGGAAATGAAAGACCTCTCCCACGAAGAGAAAATGGCCGTGGAGATCATGATGAAAGCCCTGGAAAAACCCGCCTACCAGATCGCCGCCAACGCTGGCGAAGAAGGCGCCGTCATCGTGGAGAAACTCAAAGGCTACAAAGACATCAACATGGGCTTCAACGCCGCCAACGGCAAATTCGAAGACCTGCTCAAAGCCGGGATCATCGATCCCTCCAAGGTCGTGCGCTCAGCCGTGCAGAACGCCGCGTCCATCGCAGCCCTGCTGCTCACCACCGAGTGCATCATCACCGACATCAAAGAGCCCGAACCGCCTGCCCCGATGCCCAATCC
>CAYSAT010000049.1:0-22172 GCA_964429035.1 uncultured Candidatus Cloacimonadota bacterium
CAAAATGGTGTGGAGTTTGGTTCATACTACACGGGCGATAAATCACCCGCCTACCTTCCTGCACCCGCTGAAGCGGGTTTGCCACCGGTCTGGGTTCACAGGGTTACCCACTCGGTTTGGAAGAGAGCCGTTTTTCTCATATTCCCCATGCTTGTGCCGCCTGGACTTCAAGCAGGGAGCGAAAGAGGCAAATCCTCAAGTGTAGGTGTGTAGCGAACGGTCTGCTGTTTGAAGTCCAAACCGCTTATGTGGCCTTCGTTGGGGGGATAATCAAGGAAGCGGTTTGAACTCCAAACTCTGGGCATGCCACCCTTCACCCTCCATTCGTGGAAATTCGTGCAATTCGTGGACAGCTCCATCTCTGCTCTTTGCCCTCTGCTCTCTGCTCTTTCCCTCCGTGCCTCTGTGCCTCTGTGCCTCTGTGCCTCTGTGTTGAGAATTCTTTTTCTCTGCTCTTCTATGTGGTTAACAATACCGGATGAATCCGGCGGACCGACCGGATAAATCCAGTGTTCCGATGACCGCCCCTTTGCCCTTGTGCTTTTTCGCCTGCAATTCGTGTAAATTCGTGCAATTCGTGGACAGCTTTGTTTTTCCGCGGCCTGTTCTTTACTTATCCGTTCCCTCTGCCCAACAAAAAACCCCGGACCGAGATCCGGGGCTGCTGTTCATAGGGGCACGGAATCACTTCGCCGGGGCGTCGCGTTCCGCTTTGATCAGGTAGAATCTCATGCCGGAGGCCAGCGAGATATCGTAATAGAGGTTGGCGCTGGAGCCCACGTAGGAATAGGTTCCGTAGGGATCGGCGGCGTCGTAGACCTTGTACCGCGTAGCCCAGATGGGGTAGGTCCAGGTGATCCGGGCGGAACTGGCGCCGGTGGTGGCTATCGCCATGTTGGAAACGGCTGGCAGGGCTTGCCAGGTGAGGGCTTCGGAATCGATGTTGTCGGTTTCGTTGGTTTCCTGCACGTTGGCCTCGGGATCGATGAGCAGCCAGGAAGTCCAGGCTTCCGGCGTCATGGAATACACGCCGGTGAAGGTGTAGCTGTGGGTGGCGTTGGGTGCCAGGGTGGGGCAGGTATGGTCGTAATCGCCGGTTTCGCCCCAACCGGGCTGCGTGGCGCGGTTTTTGAAGAGGTGGATCTTGAAGGTCTTCTGCACGGGATTGGCGGAATCGTTCTTGATGGTTACGGAGTAGGAGACCTGGTCCGCCACATAGGGATTGGGAACCGACACCACGAAGGATTGGACGATGAGGTTGGGGTCGTAGCCGGTCCAGTTGACACGGGCATAGGTGTCGTTCTCGTAGAGCGGTCCGGCGAAGACTCCGCTGGAGGAAAGGACGTTCACCGTTCCGGCGTTCACCCCCTTGGCGATGTTGAATCCGCCCGGAACCGTGGTGGGGAAGGAGATCCCGATGATGTTCAGGGTCTGGTTGTTGTTTATCGTCAGGAAGGTGCATCCGGAAGCGCCGTCGCGGAAGGTGCAGTTGTCGAAATCGTCGGTGGAACTGACCACGGCTCCGCTTTGGATGGTCACGCCGGTACTGCGCAGATTCCGGAAGTAGCTGTATTTCACCGCCAGATTGCTGCCGGGATTCGCGGTCAGATGCCAGGTCGCGCCAGCCTGTCCGCGCATGGTGGCCTGATTTCCCGCCACGCCGATGCAGTTCAGCGAGCCGTTGCTTTGGATGGTTACCTGCCTGGCGTTGCCCGTTTCCATGATGGAGCCGGAATCGAGGTCCAGAGTCGAGTAGGGGCCCACGGTGGTGTTGCCCGCCACGCTAAGGACCTGGCCGTTGACTTGCAGGGTGGAGGTGAGGATATTCAGCGTGTTGGTCACCGCCACGTCGTCCATCAGGATCAGCGTACCGGAGCCTGTGGTGAGTGTGTAAAACTGCTCCGTGCCTCCGTTGGCGGCGACCGTGGCAGTGGCCGCGGGTCCGAAATCGACGGTGCTGGTTCCCTCCACGAATCCCGTGGCGGGGATGTCATTGATCCAGTTTCCCTGCATGTAGATGGTCTTGCCGGTGTTGTCCATCACCAGTTGTCCGCCGATGATGTGGAGGTTGCCGTTCACGTAGAGGTCGGTCATGAGCTGGACGGTGGTGAGGATGTTGATGTCGAGGTTGTTTACCCAGTTCCCGGAGGACAGGCTGAGGGCGAATACAGCGCTGGGATCGGTGTTTGCCAGTTCCAGCGTGCCCACAGGCGGGACAAAGGTTCCGGGGGTGTTGGCGGTGAGCGTGGCGCAGCTGAGTTTGCCCGTGAAGCCGCTGCCTCCGGCTCCGAACACGATCGAACCGCTGGGATTGATTGTGATGGGGTGGGAAGTGGCGTTGAGCCAGCCGTTTTCGATGCTGATGCTGCCATCGACGGCGATGGAATTCAATCCGCCGATGGTGACGGCGGCGTCACGCACATCCAGCATGGCTCCGGGGGGAACATTGGCCAAAGCGCTGATCTGGACAGTGACGGGCGAAAGCATGATCATCGAGCCGTTTAAAAGCAAATTGCCCGCAATGGTGAAGTTGTTTCCCACGTAAAGCGTGCAAGGCGGATCGATGGTTAGATTACCATTGACCTGGACGTTCGCCGTGGTGACGGTCTGGGGAGTGGAGAGTTGCAGATCGTAGAACCAACCGCTGGCAGTCCCGATGTTGACAGGCGGATTCGGACTGATGAGCAGGACCAATCCACCCGTGGGAGCGAATTCCGGGCGGTTGATCAGGGCGTCGCCTTTCAGTTGGATCGTTCCGCCAGTCATCGCCACGTTAAACATCCCTGTCCCAGGCATGACGTTCAGCCCGCAATCGACGTAGTTCAACAAGCCGCTGCCCATGGTCAGGGAGCCAGGCAGGACGCCCCAGGTGGAGGTGGATGAGGAACTAGCGCTCGGGCAATAAACACTAACGGTTCCGCCCTGGATGGTCAGGTTGGCGCCGAGGTCGCCGAAGCCGCCAGTGTCAGTCAGGTTGATCATTCCCGGAGCGTTGCAGACGATGTTCCCCGCTATGTATCCGTCCAGCAAAGACAGGGCGGAGAAGGAGCCATCGATGACTTTCAGTGTTCCGCTTGTCCAATCGTAGAAGTCGCATTGCACCTGCTGTCCGGCTGTATTCATATCCAACGATCCCGCGGCCTTGTTCAGTTCCAGGATGTAGAAATCCTCGATGGGAGCGCCGATCATACCCGTTACGGTGATCGTTTGATCCACTGCTGGAGCGTTGAATATCACGCGGGAGTTTCCTTTCTGGAAGGCGCCGAGGCCCATGTTGTTGGTCCAGTTGCCGCGCACGAAGATCGTATTGTTGTTGGCGATGAAGGTCCCCTGCGTGATGGTGAAATTGCCTCGCACGTTCAGGCTGCTGGCCAAGACGGGGGCCGCGTTGTTTTGCACGTCCAGATGCAGGATGTAGCAATTGGGGCTGTTGATGCTGATCGTTTGCAAGCCCGGAGGACCCACGAGGTTAAAGGTGCAGATGTTTTGCACGTCCTGGACCTGCAGCTGGCCAGTGGGATTGACGGTAATGTTTCCGGATATCGCGAAGAAATGCGGCGCCTGGATCAGGAAACTGGTGTTGGCCATCACTGTCAGCGAGCCAGTCAGATTGATCGCCAAACCGGGCAACATCGATACATAGTTGAGCGTCGTGCCGGTCTTGTTGACGATCAGATCGAACAACACCGCGCCAAAGGAATTGCTGGTGAAGGTGTTGGCCGGCGGTGAGACGCCGATGTTGGCGAAGATCAGCTGTCCCACCTGCATCGTAATCTGCGTTCCGGTGTCAAACGTGCAATTGCCTCCAATGGTGAGTTGCGCGCCGGGATTCGTGTTGCACTGCAGCCAGGAACCGGAATACCAATAGGCGATCGTGAAGTTACCCACGACCTGCGTGAATCCATCCTGAAAGAATCTGCCGATCGAGTAGAAGTTGCCATTCACTTGCAATTGCGCTCCCAGCAGCACGGTTAACATGTGTTCGTTACGAAGGTTCTGACAGACCGCCGGCATACCCACGGGCTGCACCTGGCAAAGGAACCAGCCACCCACTGGTGGGATGATCACGAAATCCATGGGCGTGGGTACCATGCCCGTGTTCCAGTTGGCAGGATTGAACCAGTTGTTGTCTGCGAGCCCGGTCCATATCACGGGGAGCACCGTTCCCACCACGAAGTTCATCTGCGCACTGGCATTGGATTCGATGCTGTGGATGTTCATATTGGCGATGA
Source organism: uncultured Candidatus Cloacimonadota bacterium (assembly GCA_964429035.1). Classification (GTDB taxonomy): domain Bacteria; phylum Cloacimonadota; class Cloacimonadia; order Cloacimonadales; family Cloacimonadaceae; genus Syntrophosphaera. The sequence continues at coordinate 4,233 of CAYSAT010000049.1, forward strand.
AGCCGGGCGTGTTTTGGGAGAAAGGATTGGGGTCGGTCAGGGTGTTGAAGGCCGTCATGCTCAGCTCCCAGGCGAAGGCAGCCCAGTTGATGTTCCCATCGGGTGGCATCGTGGAGACAAAAGGCCGGTACACATACACCTCGTTCGGCGGCCCGCCCGCGTTGCCCCAGGGAAACAGCGTCTGGTCCACCCGGTAGAAGATCAGCCCGGAATTGGGCACGCGGGTCTCATACAGGCCCATGGCTTTGCGGTATTCGACCCACACCTGTTCGCCCGTGGGCATCTGGAACATATAGTGGTCGAAGGGACTGGTGGCCACGGCGTTCAGCGTGCAGGCGGTCCCTCCGGGCGGAAGCGGATTCGGACCCGCGAACCAGCCGCCGTATTTCCATTTCAGATAGGCCAGGTGATGCTGCGGCACCTGGTAGCAATAGTCCATCAGATCCCAGTAGCCGCAGGGATTCACGCCGGACCAGGTATAATTGTAGAGGTCCGGGAAACCGATGGTGTGTGAAAACTCGTGGCTGATCTCAGCCGCGTCGATCCCGCCCCCATAACCCACATACAGCGGATCCTGATACTGCAGAGAGAAGTTGTAGTCCACGGCCTGGAACATATTGATGAATGTCGGTGGAACCGCGGCATAGGCATTCATCTGCCAGAAATGCGGCCAGAACAGGGCGCTGGTGGCGTCGGCGTTGCCCCGGCAGATGAAGCTGACGTTGTCCACCAGCATGTCGCCATCGGCGTCGATCATCATCCCCGGCGGGACCATGGGCGCGATGAAGTTCACGGCGTTGGAAAACATCGTGTGCAGGCGGATCCAGCCGAAGCGGTCCGGGTCGCCAACCGGTCCGGCCGGATAACCCATGGGATTGGCCGCGGATTGCGGATAGTAGTAGTTCCGGGGGTTGGGATCCTGCCAGGAGACGACCATGGTGGCCGGCGTGGTGGGGTAGAAAGTGCTGTTCACGGTCAGTTGGCCGGCGCTTTCTTCCAGGAAATAACCCCGCATCGAGGCAATGGAGGAGGAGTTGTGCATGTCGCTGTAGAGTTGGACCGGCTGGCCGAACTCCGTTTCTCCGGCAAAGCGGACGAAGACGCACAGGTTTTCGATGGTGCCGATGGTTGGCGCGCGGCCGTATTCGTCGCGGTTGGGACCGCGCCAGTGTTGGAAGCGCTGCCGCAGGATTGATTCATCCGGCATCAGGTGGTGAGCCAGGCCGCGTGAAGCGGGATCGTCCACTCCGGGGATGTAAGGGCTGGGAACCAGATCCTGGCCTTGTTTCTGCGCGTAAACGTGCCACCCCGTGTCCAGGTCCTTGATGATTGTGAAGCCGTCTTTGTCGTGGGCGCGGTGGTAATATTCGTCGCCCGTCATGAAACAGGAATACTTGGTACCGTCCGGCTGCTCGAGGATGGTGGGAACGTTGCGCAGGGGGGCGCTCCAGAGCAGGTTGCACAGAAACAAAAGGAACCCGATGAGCATAATCGTTTTCATAAGCACCTCCAGTGCTTGGGGGTCTTCCGCAGTTTGCTTGCCGCCCGATCTTCCGGGGAGCGGGAACGGCAGGCTTGAATAACTCAAAAACTCGGCCACGCTATCACATCTAATCCTACGCCAATATTTATGAACGGAAAAATCCTGTCAAGCTCAAATCGGGTATCCGGCTGGCAAAGTAACACCGGGCTGTGGAAAAAGTTCCGCTATCCCGCTCCGTTATACTGCCAGCCTGGGTTCCCGCCGCAGCCCGAAAAATCGGCTTGACAATTAGCCGGGTTTCCTGAGCTTTTCCCACCGGGAGTTAATTGCATGATAGAAGTCATAGATCAGAAATGCGTTGGCTGCGGCGCCTGCCTCCGCGCCTGCGCCTACGACGCCATCCACATGGAAGGCAAACTCGCCGTGATCGACACGGATAAATGCACGCTCTGCGGAGCCTGCGTTCAGGCCTGCCCCTTCGAGGCGATCGTCATCCGCAAACTGGCGGCAGCCGCGCTCGACACCAATGAGTACAAGGGGATCTGGGTTTTCGCGGAGCAGAAGGACGGCGTGCTCGCCCCGGTGGTTTTGGAACTTCTGGGCAAGGGACTCGACCTGGCGGAGCAGCTGGAAGCGGAGCTCAGCGCCGTGCTGCTGGGCTCGGAGATCGAGGGCCTGGCCTCGGAACTGATCGCTTACGGCGCCGACCAGGTGATCGTGGTGGACGACCCCGAACTGCGTCATTTCAGGGATGTCCGCTACTCCAAAGCCATGTCCGAACTGGCCCGGAAATATAAACCCGCGATCATCCTCGCCGGAGCCACGGTTACCGGCAGATCCTTCATTCCCCGCGTGGCGATCGACCTGCATACGGGCCTCACGGCGGATTGCACGGGCCTGGACATCGATCCCGAAACCGGCAACCTGATCCAGACCCGGCCTGCCTTTGGCGGCAACATCATGGCCCGCATCGTCACCGCCAACCACCGCCCCCAGATGGCCACCGTGCGCCACAAGGTCATGAATCCCCTGCCCCGCGACGATTCGCGCTCTGGCGTGGTTATCCGCGAGCAGGTGGTGTTCGATCTGGACGAGGAGGAGAGCAATTTCCTGGGCTTCGAACCGGAACTAACCTCATTGGTGAACATCACCGAGGCCAACGTGATCGTTTCCGGGGGTAGGGGCATGAAAGAAGCGAAGAATTTCGCCCTGCTGGAGGAACTCGCGGAAGCCCTGAGCGGCGCCGTGGGCGCTTCCCGGGCCGCCGTGGACGCCGAATGGATCCCCTATTCGCACCAGGTGGGGCAGACCGGCAAGACCGTGAAACCGAACATCTACATCGCCTGCGGGATCTCCGGCGCGATCCAGCACCTCGCCGGAATGTCCTCCGCGGACTATATCATCGCCATCAACAAGGATCCCGACGCCCCGATCTTCAAGGTTGCCGACCTGGGCATCGTGGGCGACCTTTTCGAGATCCTGCCCTTGCTCACCAAACGGGTGAAAGAACTGCGGGGTTGAGCCACGCTCGAGATCTGCGAGATCTTCTATTCCCTGCAAGGTGAATCCACCTATTCCGGCCAGCCCTGCGTCTTCGTCAGCCTGAGCCAGTGCAACCTGCGCTGTTCTTATTGCGACACCGGCTACGCCTGGGTTCCGGGACTGGCGATGGCAGTGGACGATGTGGTGGCCGCGGTGGCGGCTTACCCGGCTAAATTGGTGGAGATCACCGGCGGAGAGCCTTTGCTGCAGGATGAAGCGCTGGATTTGCTGCAAGCCTTGCATGGCGCGGGTTACGAACTGCTGCTGGAAACCAACGGCTCCATCTACATCGGCGACGTTCCGGACTACGTGACCCGGATCGTGGACGTAAAATGCCCCGGCAGCGGACACGGCGGCAGCTTCATGAAGTGGAACCTGAAGCTGCTGAGCGCGCGCGACGAACTGAAATTCGTGATCACCAATTATCCGGACTACCGTTTCGCGCTGGATTTCATCGCGGAAAATGGCCTGCAGGGCAGAACCATCCATTTTTCCCCCGTCACCAGTGTCCTGCCCCCCACGACCCTCGCCGCCTGGATGCTCGCCGATGGCGTGACCGCCCGGCTGCAACTGCAACTGCACAAATTGCTCCAGCTGCCCTGAAGCGTACTTTTACCCGGCAAAACTGACCCGCAAAGGCACCCGGCTGGCAGTTGCCTTTGTACTTTCCAAAGACGCTGTTAAACCGCTATTTCAACAGGACCAGCTTCTTCACGGCATGCGTGGAGGGAGTATTCAACTGATAGAGGTAGATCCCGGCGGGCAAATCGTTCCCACTGATAACGATCTCATGCGAGCCGGAACTCAGCGGCCAGGTAGCGACACACTGTCCGCGCAGGTTGAAGAGCGCCAAAGTGCCCGTTTCCCGCTCCGCGATATTGGCTTTGATGGTGGCAGTGTTGCCAACCCGGAAAGGATTGGGCCAGGCGTCGGACAGGCTGGAAACATCGGTGATTTCAGGCGCCAGTTCGTCGTCGATACCTACTCCGGGAGCCAGTTTGCCGACCCAGATATCCCTGGCGCCAACACTGGTCAGAGATGTCACGCCAAAGAGATCCGTGAGGGAAAAAACTCCGGACAGGTAGATATAGCCGCCAGAACAGGCGGCAACATCGAAGCAGCCCTCATTGTCAGTGTTTCCTACATGCACAACCCAAAACCAATTTCCGTCGTTATCGAGTTTGGCAGCTACTGCGTCCCATCCGCCCAAACAGGTCACATTGGTGTTGCCAAAGTCTCCCGAACCGAAGATTACACCAGCGATGTAAACCCCGCCCGAAGCGTCAACGCAGATGCCGTTGCCCTGGTCTTGGGCAGAACCGCCGGCTCTTTTGCTCCAGACCCAGCCTCCATTGGTGTTCACTTTGGCGATCATAACATCCAGGTTGCCCTGGCTGGTCAAAGCAGTTGTGCCAAAAGACGCAGTTAGAGAAAAGCCGCCTGTCAGATAGCAATTTCCAGCATCATCTACTGCCAGCCAATATCCACCGTCAACGCCCGGTCCGCCAGCCTGAGTGGCCCATTGGAAGTAACCGTCAGCATCCAGCTTGGCCACATAGATATCGTCGCTACCAGCGCTGTTGAGCGTGTTTACATAAAAATCCGCGGTTCCGGAGAAACGTCCTGTGATATAGACATTTCCGGCATTATCCACTCCGATGCCATATCCCTCTTCCGAAGAAGTTCCACCGGCTCGGGACGCCCACAGCCACTGACCGCTAGCATCCAGCCTGGCCGCATAGATATCGATGTTTCCGCTGCTGGTCAGGGAAAATGTGCCAAATGAGGCTGTTCCCATGAAAGAGCCGGTAATATAGCAGTCTTGGTTGTTATCCACAGCCACGTTCCACGCTTTATCATGGCTGGTGCCTCCTCCACGGACCGCCCAGAGCCAATTGCCAATGGTATCCAGTTTGGCAACGTAGGCATCATCGCCTCCAGCGCTGGTTAGGGAAGTAGTGCCATAATCGGCAGTGCCCGCAAACATACCTGTGATGTAGCAATTTCCGGCTGTGTCGGTGCAGATTGCGCAGCAGAAATCAGTCGCTATTCCACCGGCGCGTTTCGCCCACAGCCAATTACCGGCAGGATCCAGTTTGGCGACAAAGATGTCGTAATTACCCGCGCTGGTGATGTTGGTGCCACCAAAATCGGCGGTATTCTGGAAATGTCCGGCAACGAAGCTGTTACCGGCGGCATCGACGGCCACACTGTAGCCATAATCATCCAAAGTCCCGCCAGCCCTGGAAGCCCAAAGCCACTGCGGATCGGTTTGGGCGCTCAGTATGCCGCCCAGAAACACTACGAGACACACTAAAATGAGTTGCTTCATGATGTCCTCCTTGGATACATGGTTGTGCTTGCGTTTTATGTCTGCCAGGCTTAACTGCAGAGAGCGGAACCTTGGCAGGCGCCTCTATATGATCGGAATCATCCGATCTGATTCGAGAACTCGGTTCGGACCGTAACACTGCGTTCACGCGGTCGTTCCACCGCGTTTACGCGGTAAACATTGAGAATCCAGCCTCAGGCAGTTAACATAGTTACAACGTTGTTTTCATCCATTAATGCACCGCCTGAAGGCAGCGGAACGACCGCGTGAACGCAGTGTTACGGTGGCGCTTGGCTCTTGTTATTTCAAAAGGACCAACTTTTTGACTGTGTTTACAGTTGGGGTCTTGAGTTGATAGAGATAGATCCCGGCGGGCAAATCGTTCCCACTGATAACGATCTCATGCGAGCCGGAACTCAGCGGCCAGGTAGCGACACACTGTCCGCGCAGGTTGAAGAGCGCCAAAGTGCCCGTTTCCCGCTCCGCGATATTGGCTTTGATGGTGGCAGTGTTGCCAACCCGGAATGGATTGGGCCAGGCGTCGGACAAACTGGAAACATTTGTCAGGCCGGGAGCCAATTCATCGTCCACGGGAGTTCCGGAGCTGAGTTTCCCGACGAAGATATCATAGCCTCCGGCGCTATTCAGCCAGGTGGTGCCAAAAGCCACTGAGGACGTGAAAAGACCGCCGACATAGTAGTTCCCGGCGCTATCAGTGACTATGCCTATGCCCTGGTCCAGTCCGTTGCCTCCGATGCTGGTCGCCCAGAGGCAGTTTCCCTCGTGGTCCAATCTGGCGATAAAGGTATCACGGTCGCCATTACTGGTGAAACTGTGGTTTCCCAGTTCAATGGTCAACGAGAAGCAGCCGATCGCGTAACAATTCCCATAGTTGTCCATGTAAACGTCTCCGCCATAATCCTGAGCGGTTCCTCCAGCAGGCAGAGCCCAGAGCCAATTGCCGCTGGTGTCGAGCCTGGCGATGAAAACATCTTCATCCCCGGCGCTGGTATAGTGGAAAGTGCCAAAATCGGCGTAGCCCTGGAAATATCCCGTGATCAGGCAGTAACCGTTGCTGTCGCAGGAGATCGCGTAGCCAGCGTCTTCGCTGGTTCCCCCGGCTTTCTTCACCCAGACCCAGCTGCCGTCTCAGTCCTGTTTGGCCAGGCAGATATCCCAATTCCCAGAGCTGGTCATGGTCTGGGCCCCGAAAGTGAGGGTGCCGTTCAAGCCGCCGATGATGTAGCAATTGGCGCCGTCTGTGGCAATGTCGTTTCCATACATATTGCCGGTTCCAGCGGCCTGGGTCGCCCAGATCCATTCCGCGTACATGTCCAGTTTGGCCGCGAAAACGTTGTAGCCGGTGTTTCCGGTAAGGGTGATCGTGCCGAAAGACGCGGTCCCTGAGTAGGCTCCTGTCACGAGTATATCGCCGTTGCTGTCCGGAATCAGGCGGGTTCCGCAATCGAATCCTGCTCCGCCGGCTCTCTCTGCATACAGCCAATTGCCGTTGGTATCCAGCTTGGCGACGAAGATGTCTTCCGCGCCACTACTGGTGAGGGAGATAGTGCCAAACAGGGCGGTGGATTTGATATAACCAGTGATGTAGACGTTGGCTTCGTTATCAGTGCAAACACCATAAGCGTCGTCTGCCATGGTTCCGCCGGCTCGCTTGGCCCAAAGCCAGTTGCCGTCGGGATCCAGTTTGGCCACAAAAATGTCCGTGGCTCCAGCGCTGGTCAGGGAAATTCCACCGAAATCAGCAGTTCCGGAGAAGTATCCTGCCACATAGCTGTTGCCGGCGCTGTCCACAGCAATGCGCGAAGCTTCGTCAGCACCGCTGCCACCAGCGCGTGTTGCCCAAAGCCACTGCGGATCGGTTTGAGCGCCCAGAACGCCGCCCAGGAAAACTACGAGACACATTAAGACAAGCTTTTTCATGCTGAACTCCTTGGTTAAAGCTTTTTCACATAGAAACTTATCCCAGCGTATTTCCCGGAACAGGCCAATATGCTGTGTCAATTATCTCAAACCCATAAAACATGTCAAGAAGAATTTCACTTATATGGAGGTATGACACAATATTTAAATATTCCGATCTGAACAATACTATATTACCTATACGCCAACAAGATTGTTATCTCTGCCAGTCGTCATGCAAACTCTCCGCCGTGTATAGTTTTGCGGTAGCAACTATTTACGGCGGACGATTCCTTTGCCGGGAGCGGTCTGGGCACGCTCCGAAACGCCTCGAAGAGTGGTTTTACCACTAGTAAGCACAGGTCAGGTTCCCGCCTCTGGCAGTCAATCAAGCCTTAATCAAGCCTTAATCAAGCGTTAATTATTAACGCTTGATTAAGGCTTGATTAAGGCTTGATTGACTGCAAGCCGCCGGAACGGAGGGATAATGGTATGGGGGAGATGTAGTTATGGTTATGACGGAAAGGGGTGGTGAAATTTTGGAGTTGAGGGTGATGTGTTATGAGTTTATGTAAAAGTGGAGGCGTGGATGAAGAACACCAATGGGAGGGCACCGTGTGGAAGGGGCGGGCCAAACGCGCCGGGGTCCGTGCCGGACAACTGGTTGGCCGCTGGGATGGCAGTCAGCGTTCCGGATTTGCTCTTAGTTTGTGTTCCGCAGCAGGGCGTGGATCCGTTCCAGGCCGAGGATGCCGAAGATGACGGGCAGTTCCGGGCCGTGGGGTTCGTGGATCAGCGCCAGCCTCAGCGGAGTGTAGTAGTCCTTGCCTCTAAGGCCCAGTTCCGCCATCCCGGCTTTGACCAGGGCGTCCAATTCCTCTTTGGAAAAGGGTTCCGACTGCGGAAGGCGGTCCGCGAACCAATGGACCACGCTTTGGGATTGGGGTGTGCCCAGCAGTTCCGCTTCCTCTGGAGTGAGTGGCCGGGGAGCCAGGAACATCCGGCTGTAGGCGGCGATCTCGGGCAACAGCGTGCAGCGTTCACGGGCAGCGGCGACGATCTTGAGCAGGACGTCCTGTTCGGGAATGGGGATGCCCGCTGCGCGGAAATAGGGCAAGGCGCGGCTGGCGATCTCTGGCAGCGGCAGTTTGCGCATATAGATGCCGTTCATCCAGTCCAGTTTGGTGAGGTCGAAAACGGCTCCGGATTTATTGACGCGTTCGAGGGTAAACTCGCGGCAGAGTTCCTCCAGGGAGTAGATCTCGCGGTCATCGGCGCTGTGCCAGCCCAGCAGGGCGACGAAATTGAGCAGCGCTTCGCGCAGATAGCCTTTTTGCAGGTAAGATTCTACGGAAACGTCGTTCATGCGCTTGCTGAGTTTGCTGCGGTCGGGATTGAGGATCAGGGGCAAATGCACCCACAGGGGCGGATCCCAGCCCAGGCACTCGTACAGCCAGAGGTGTTTGGGCGTGGAGGAGAGCCATTCTTCGCCGCGGATGACGTGCGAGATGCGCATATAGTGGTCATCGACGACCGCCGCCAGATGATAGGTGGGGAAGCCGTCGGATTTGATCAGCACCTGGTCGTCGGATTGGGCGGTGTCCATTTCCACATCGCCGCGGATGAGGTCGGAAAAGGCGAACTTACGCCCGTCCGGCATTTTCAGGCGGATGACGTGGGGTTCGTTTCGTTCCAGTTTGGCTTTGACCTCTTCCGAAGGGAGGTTCAGGCAGCGGCGGTCGTATTTTACGAATTCGGCCCTCGCCTGCTGTTCTTCGCGCATTTTGGTGAGGGTTTCGGAGCTGCAAAAACAGGGGTAGGCGTGGCCGGAATCCAGCAGGCGCGCGGCTTCGCGGTGATAGAGGTCCAGGCGTTCGGATTGCACGTAAGGACCGAATTCACCGCCGGTAAAAGGCCCTTCATCGATGTCCAAACCCAGTCCGCGCAAGGATTCGATCAGGTTTTCAATGGCTCCGGGCACCAAGCGCGAGCGGTCGGTGTCTTCGATGCGCAGGATAAATTTACCGCCGGTGTGGCGGGCGAAAAGGTAGTCGTAAAGCGCGGTGCGCAGTCCGCCCAGGTGGAGAAATCCCGTGGGGCTGGGCGCGAAACGGACGCGGACTTCGGTCATGAGTTATCCTCCAGAGCTTCATTCAGCCAGGGGAAAGCAGCGCCCTGGCTGATGTGGATGATTCTATAATGGGGCGAGTAGAGTTCTTTGTAGATCTCCGAATGGCTGGGCAGGTCGCCTGTGCCCAGCAGGCTTTCGACAAAGGCGGTTTCTTCCAGTTTAGGCTTGACGAACTCCGCAACGATGGGCAGGGCTTGCTGCCAGGTTCGGCGCCACTTTGCGAGTTCGATGCCTGCTTCGATGCGGGATGCCAGGATGGCGTCGGTTAGCGATTTGATCTTGCTTGCCGGGACAGCACAAAAGAGCTTGTGCTCATAATCGGAAAACGAACTGAATTGGTTGAAGGGGATGGGTTTGTAATCGATCAGGGCGATCAGGTTGATCCGGATAAATCCCCGGCCGCAGCCAATGTCCTGACAGAAATTGCCCGTGTGATCGGTGATGGAACGCAGTTCCTGGCGGAGGTTCCGGGTTATTTTTACAGGGTCGGGATCCATGTGCGCTGGACCGTAATACGCCTGGTAAAGCAGTTTGTAGAGGTCCGCCAAACGTGCTTTGGGGCAGAGTTCCAGCTCGGTGCGCAGGATCGACCGGAGTTCATCCGGGCTGAAGTTCAGATCAAGTGCTAGCATATACTTGTTCACCGGCGTGGAAGATGGCTGTGGCGCGGACTTGGGTGTAGTCGAAGGGCTTGGTGAAGTCGGTGTCCATGACGCTGAGGTCGGCCTCAAATCCAGGCGAGATGCGGCCGTAACGGTCTTCGGCGTGGGCTAGCCAGGCGTTGTTTTCAGTGTAAACGCGGATGGCTTCGGCGGGGCTGAGGCGTTCGTCCGGATTGTGGTGGTTGATGGCCGCGTGCAGGGACATGGCGATGTTCAGTTCCGTGATATACCAGTCGCTGGAACCGCAGACGCGCACTCCGGCCCTGGTGAAACTGGCCCAGCGGTTCATCTGGCGGCTGCGTTCCACACCCAGCCTTTGGGCGTAGAAACCCGAATCGCCGCCCCAGAGAAGGTCGAAATTGGGCTGCATCACAGGTGTGGCTCCGGAAGCGGCGATCCGCTCCAGAAGGGGATCCGGGGTCAATTCGCAATGGATGAGCTGGTGGCGCAGAGTCCGCACTTCCTGGGGATCCAGGCGCAGATAGGCATTGTTGATCTGGCTGATGGCGGCGTCGCCGATGCAGTGGACGCCCACCTGGAGCCGGTTGGCGTGGGCGCTGGCGATGAACTCGTTCCAGAAAGAATCGCTCTGATAGAGGTTTCCAGTGCCGGGGTTGTCCTGATAGGGGCTCGATAACGCGGCGGTGTGCGAGCCCAGGGAACCGTCCGCCAGAATGCAGCCTCCGATCCGGCTGGCTTCCAAATCCAGGGCGTCGCTGATATTGAAGCTCTGCGGATAGAGTTCGAAACTGATGGGGAACTTATATGAATATTGTCTGACCAGCCTGTAATGCTGGTTATCTTGTTGGGCGTCGCCGATCATGGTGTGGAGGCGGGTGAAACCGCCTTTGAGCGCGGCTTGGGCGGCGGCCTGATAGGCATTGAGGATGGTCCTGGCGGTGCAATTCTCCTGCAGCCAGTTCACCGCGAGGTCGTTGTCCACGCCGGTCAGGACCTCTTCAGCGGATTGCAGGCCCGGGACCACCCTGCGGGCATACGAGTTCAAAACGCAGGAATGGCCGTCGATGCGGCGCAATAGAAGTTGGTTCCGGGGGCAGACCCTGTCGAGTTCGAGCAGCGTGGGAAAACGCTTCTCACGGATGTTTTCCTCTGCGAAGCGCCAGGCGAAAATGCGGTCCCGGGTTGTTCTGTTCGCTTCCGCCAGGAGCGTGAAAACTTCATCGAGGCAGGTGCAGCCTGAAAGATCGACCCCATTCTGGTACAAACCGCCGGAAAAACTGTGGGTGTGGGCATCGATGAATCCGGGATAGACCCAGGCTCCGTGGAGATCGATCCGCTCAGCGTCTTTGATCATGTCCTCGGTGCCTTCCAGCAAAGAAGCGATCCTGCCCTGGTCGATGAGCAGGGCGGTGACGGGGTTGTCAAAACCGCTGTTAAGGTAGAAGTGCGCGTTGTGCAGAAGTTTCATTTCATCATCACTTTATATGGATATAATGGACGTATCGCTGGCGACCAGGTTTTGTATCATATTGTAAAACAGATGGATGGGAAAGCCCATAACGTTGAAATAATCGCCCTGGATGCGTCGGATGAATTGGGAGCCGAAACCCTGGATGCCGTAGGCTCCGGCTTTATCCAGCGGCTCTTTGGTGGCGACATAGGCCTGGATCTCAGCATCAGTCAAAGCGGCGAATTCCACGCTGCTGCGCTCATATTGGCAGAGGCATTGGGAGCGCCAGCACACGCAGACACCCGTATAGACCTTGTGCGTTTGGCCGGAAAGCAGGCGCAGGTATTCCGCGGCTTGCTGCGGCGAATCCGGTTTGCCCAGGATCCGGCCTTGCAGCACCACCAGGGTGTCCGCTCCCACCACCACGGCCTCGGGATCCATTTTCACCGCAATGGCGCTGGCTTTATTCCGGGCATGGCGCATCGCCTGGCGATAGGCTGTTTCAGCGGTGAGGGGCTCATCGATCCGGGCGGGAACGATCAAGGGCGTGAGACCGAGCATCAGGAACAGATCCTGGCGGCGTGGACTGGCCGAAGCCAGGACGACTTTTTTATCCTGTAAAAGCATGTGTAACATAAGCATATTCTCTGGACTCCAGAAGCGGGGAAGGGCTAATAAGTCAACATATTTCTGCTTCCCCTAAAAAAAGGCTTGCCTGAAAGTTGCACCTTTGAAAAGCTTGCACTCATGATAAAATACCTGTTCCAGGAGGATCAAAATGGAACGCTTGCACAACTTTAACGCTGGTCCCGCGGTGCTTCCGGAGGAAGTGCTGCGCGAAGCCCAGCAGGACCTGTTCAACTACAAGGGCATGGGGCTCTCCGTGATGGAGATGAGCCACCGCAGCAAGGAATATCAAGCCATCATCGACGCCACCAACGCCGCGGTGAAACGCATCTACGGCCTGGACGACAACTATGAGGTCCTGTTCCTGCAAGGCGGAGCGAGCCTGCAATTCCTGATGGTGCCCATGAACTTCGCCACCGAGGGCAAGGAAGCCAACTACATCAATACCGGCCAATGGTCCAAGAAAGCGATCAGCGAAGCCAAAAAGATCGGCAAGAAAGTGCACGTCGCCGCCACCAGCGAAGACCGCAACTTTGCCTATATCCCCAAGACCTGGACCCTATCCGACAATCCCTCCTACCTGCATATCACCACCAACAACACGATCTTCGGCACCGAATGGAAGACCGATCCGGATGTTCCCAAATCCATTCCCCTGATCGCCGACATGTCCTCCAATTTCATGAGCAAACCTATCGACGTGCGCAAGTACGACCTGATTTATGCCGGCGCGCAGAAAAACGTCGGTCCCGCGGGTTGCGTGGTCGTGATCATGAAAAAGAGCCTGCTTTCGCAATTGGGCGCCGGACTGCCCACCATGCTGGACTACAACACCCAAGTGAACAACGGTTCCATGTACAATACGCCCCCCACGTTCACGATCTACATGATCGGGCTCGTGCTGAAGTGGATCGAGGATTTCGGCGGACTGAGAATGATCGAGCAGAACAACATCGCCAAGGCCAAATACATCTACGACGCGATCGACGGCTCCGACGGGTTCTATCGCGGAACGGTGGACAAAGATTCCCGCTCCCTGATGAACATCACCTTCCGCCTGCCTAGCGAAGACCTAGAAAACCTCTTCATCTCCGAAGCCAAAAAACAAGGCATGATCGGGCTCAAAGGACACCGCGACGTAGGCGGCTGCCGCGCCAGCACCTACAATTCCCTGCCCTTGCCGGCTGCGCACGCCCTGAGCCAGTTCATGGCCGATTTCCAGCAGAAGAACGGGTGAGTAAATCCACCATAGTAATCAATATTACAATATGCCAGGCGGGAGAGACGCTTCTCCCGCCTCGCTAAAACAGGAAAGTGAATAGTATGTCTGTTCTAAACTTAGCCTTGCGCGGCGGATTCCTGATGTATCCCCTGCTCTTGATTTCCATCGCGGTGCTGGCCATTGTGGTCGAAAAATATATGCGGATCAACCAGATCCGCAAGGCCAACAACAAACTGCGGCTGTCTCTGGAACGCCAGGACAAGCCCGAAAGCATCCGGGCGGTACTGCAAATGCAGGGGCAGAACAGCCCGCTGGGGATCATGCTGGACAAGCTGTACAACACCCAGTCCAACGATCACGAACTGACCCTGAAAAGCATGGAATCCACAGCCAACCTGGAACTGCACAAGCTGGAAAAGGGGATGGGCTGGCTCTCCACATTTGCCGCCATCGCGCCGCTGATCGGCTTTCTGGGAACTGTGATCGGCATGGTGCGGGTGTTTATGAACATCCAGGGCCAGGGCCAGAACAGCGTGGACATCAACATGCTCGCCGGCGGCATCTGGGAAGCGCTGCTGACCACTGTCGGCGGATTGATCGTGGGCATCGTGGCGATCGTTTTTTACAACGACATCGTGCAAAACCTGGAGAACATCGCCAAAGACCTGCAGAACCAGGCGGTGGATTCTGAACTGAAATACCATGCGATTGCCCACAAGGACGCCCCGCAACCATGAAACTGGGAATCTCCAGCAAAAAGATCAGCACGACCGTCCTGATATCCATGACGGACGTGATCTTTCTACTGCTGCTTTTCCTGCTGATCGCCTCCAATTTCAGCGCCCAGACCGGCCTGCCCTTCCGGCTGCCAGGCTCCGAATCCCGGCAGAAACAGACCCTGCAGGTGCTGCAGGTCGTTTATCTGGGCGAACAGAAGGTCCAGTTCGGTGATAAGATCTACGCCCTGGAAGCCCTGCGTGCCGTGCTGCAAAGGGAATTCAGCAGCAAGGAGCAGGTCGTGCGGCTTTCCGCGGAACGCAGCACCGAGCTGCAGGACCTGATCTCGGTGATGGACGTGATCCGCGGCGCCGGCTTCGAAAAGATCTTCGTCGCCACCGAACCTATGGAAAAACCATGACCATAAACAAGCAATCGCCTACGCCCTGGGTTCTTTCGCTGGCAACGCACGGGATCCTGCTGTTGATCCTGGGCTTTTTGCTCGTGAAGCCGGTCCTCAGCCAGCAGTGGTACGAGTTTCGCCTGGACGAATGGGACCAGGACAAAACCGTGCCTCCGCCAGAACAGGTCCAAATCGCTCCGGTTCCCGTGCGCAATAGCGCGCAACCCGTCAGCAGAGGCCAGCAAACTCCTTCCAGGACGGAATCGCCAATACCGGACGTGCGGTCGGGCAACGTTTACCCAGGTCCCAGCGAGATCCTGGAAACGCCGACCCTGCCCCGCGTAACGCCCAACGCCACCCAATACAGCGTGGGAGACAATCCCTATGCCCAGAGCGCCATCCGCGGCATCCTCGACGGCGATCCATCCGGCGACGGTTCGGTGGCCTACGCGATCACCGGGGGAAGGGTCCGCTTCCGCCTTCCTGCAGGCTACAAACATAATATTGGCTCCAGCGGAAGCGCAACGGTGCAGTTCCGGGTGGACCGCCTGGCGCGCTTGATCCCTGGATCGATCATATCCATCCAACACACGGAAGGCAGGTTTTTTGAAGCGGCGAAAAAGGTTCTGATGGACGGCACCTTCAGTTTTGACGGCCCTCCGGAACCGGATGTCGTCTGCCGCATCACCCTCGATTTTCTCTGATGTCTTCCCTGGCGGTTCTGCAAGGTCTGCAAGCGCCCCGTCTCATGGGCATTCTGAACGTCACCCAGGATTCGTTCTCGGATGGCGGGCAGTTTCTGAATCCAGATAAGGCTTTGATTCAAGCGGAAAAACTATTGGACGGGGGAGCCCAGATTTTGGATATCGGCGGGGAATCCACCCGTCCCGGTTCAGCCCCTGTTCCGGTCGAAATCGAGTTGCAGCGCGTTATTCCGGTCGTCCGCCTCATCCGTGAACGCCATCCCCAGGCCGTGATCTCCGTGGATACCCAAAAGAGCGCAGTTGCCCAATCAGCCATCGAGGCCGGGGCTTCCCTCATCAACGATGTTTCCGCGTTGCGCGCCGATGCAGGCATGGCGGACGTTCTGGCGGAGCATCCAGACGTTGGCGTGATCCTGATGCACATGCAGGGCGAGCCCGCCACAATGCAGGAACAACCGCGCTACCAGGACGTCGTGGGGGAAATCTGCGAGTTCTTTGAGCAGCGCTTGATGTATACGGAGGCCCGTCAGATCGGCCGCGGACGGATCCTGCTCGATCCCGGCATCGGTTTTGGCAAGACCCTGGAGCACAATCTGCGCATCCTGGCAAACCTCGATCAATTCAGGCAATTCGGGCTGCCCCTGGTGATCGGCGCGTCCCGCAAACGCTTCATCGCCGCCAGCGATGGCTCGGAACCCAATGAACGCCTGGGAGGCACTCTGGCCGCGGCTTTGACCTCAGCCCTGCAAAAAGCCGACATCCTGAGGGTGCACGACGTTCAGGCCCACCGGCAGTTTTTCCGTATCCTGCAAGCGATTGCCGGGGCAGGGGACTGATGGACATCCTGATCCCCAAACTGAACGACCTGATCGACATCCTCCTGATCGCCGTGCTGATCTATCAATCCCTGAACATCGTCAAGCGCAGCGGCGGCTACCAGATCCTCTTCGGGATCATCCTCATCTTTGTGGTCTATACAATAGCGGTGGCGCTCGATCTGCGCATGGTCACCGCCGCCATCGGTTCCGTCCGCAACTACTGGATCATCGCGCTGATCGTGCTCTTCCAACCGGAGATCAGGGCTTTGCTGGCACGCGTCAATATCTCGCGGGAATTGAGCCTGAGCATCCGCAAGCGGGAAAGCAACTCGATCTACATGCCCCTGATCGACGCGATTTCCTCCATGTCCTTCCGGAAAACCGGAGCCCTGATCGTGATCGAGAACAAACGCCGCCTGAGCGACTACATCCAGGGCGGGGAAATGCTCGACGCCACACTCTCGCTGCGCCTGATCCTCACCATTTTCAATCCCCGTTCCGCGCTGCACGATGGCGCGGTCATCATCCGCGGCGACAGGGTCATGGCCGCCAAAGTCGTTTTGCCCCTTTCCAAGAAACCGGATTTCGTGAAGCGCTTCGGCACCCGCCATCTCGCCGGCATCGGCATCTCCGAAGTCAGCGACGCCATCGCCATCATCGTTTCCGAGCAGAACAGCCAGATTTCCGTGGCCCGGCATGGCGCCATCCAGGTCAACGTGGCCTATGAAGAACTTCTGCAGATCATCACAGATGCCACTACATAAGAGCAAAGAGCAAAGAGCAAAGAATGAAGAGAGAAGTGCGGATCTGACAGATTGGGAGCAAGCTCCGCTCTGCACTTTGATCTTGAATTTGCAAAGGATTTGAACCATGTTCAACGGACCAATCCTGATCGGCATTACCGGCAACATCGGCAGCGGCAAGAGCACTTTCTGCTCCTTGCTGCGCGAAGCCGGATACAATGTGGTTGCCGCCGACGAAGTCGCGGAGCGCCAGCTCAACGATCCCCAGACCCTGAAGAAGATTACCCGCAGATGGGGCACGGTGGTGGTGAGCGGCGGCAAACCGGACCGCAAGAAGATCGCCGAAATAGTTTTCAACAGCAAAACCGAGCTGGATTTCCTCAACCATCTGGTGCATCCCCAAACCCTGATCGCCCTGCAGCAGATCGTGGACGACAGCCAGGAAAAATATCTCTTCTTCGAGGTTCCCCTGCTGTTTGAGGCCGGATTGCAGCGCTGTTTCGACTACATCGTCCTCATCCGCGCCGACAGGGCCAGGCGGTTGCAGCGCCTCACCAGGAAGGGCAAGGCCAAGCCAGAGGAGATCGAAGCGCGCATGGACGCCCAGATCGACGATTTGGGCAAGGCTCCCCTCTGTGACCTGGTAATCGACAACAACGGCACGCAGCGCACGCTTAAAACCAGGGTGGCCAGTTTCATTGCCAGTCTGGAAAATATCCGGCAACGGGATAAGATACCTTTTTCGATCTAAATCACGGCGGGCGATACGGGTCTGTAGATATGGAAAAACCGCGGGGAGTGCCGTAATTTCCTGTTAACCGATACTATGTAGGCCTCTTGTACGATAACCGCGCTCTTGCGGCTGGCTCACTTGCCTTCCTATGACATCCCGAACACCTCCCTAAGAAGCATCGGGAAGTCATAGGGAGGTGATAAGGAGGCAGGTGAGCCAGCCTTGGGGGCGGAGTGGGTGCACTGATGCGGGGTTTGGATTGTTTAGCGCTCTACGGGCTTAAGCATTGGGACGTAGCCTGGCTGAGCCGCTCGATCTGAAGAATAGCCATAATAAAGGCGAAGGTTCAATAATGGTGGGGAAGTCCGATGGATGCCTCTATATAACCATAACTCAGGCGCTCAGGTGAAAACTCAGATCTGAGTCCCGGAGGGACGCAGCCTGTTGACAAAGTCCGATCCCGAAAAATAATCTGAAAAAACTAAAGAAAAT
>CAYSAT010000050.1:0-22034 GCA_964429035.1 uncultured Candidatus Cloacimonadota bacterium
CTTGGGATGGATTAGATGAAGCTGGTAGGCCTGTATCATCTGGTATATACTTCTATCGGTTGACTACGCCACAGAGAACCATATCTGCCAAGATGCTTATGATAAAATAGTATCAAATCGCCCACTTAACGAAGGGCTGCTCCAAAGCGGAGCAGCCCTTTATCTGTCAATCTATTCCAGCCTAAAAACATATCAACAAGGCAAGAACAAGCCCAGTAGAAAACGAGTATCTCATGGCACATTAATACTCACAAGACAAGAAGAACGCATATGATCTCACCCTCATCCATAGAAGGGAAGCCTACCGGGAAGACTCCTTCGATCTGGAAGCGGTATTGGAACCAAGCGAATACTATGCTCTGCTGAGCTTCCTGCTCGCTCCCGGAAAGATCTATCTCGAATACACCGCCTACAACAGTATCAACAGCCAGTTCCCGGTCACTATAGCGCAACTGCCAAAGTGCCCGGATGATCTCCACGAGTATCCCACCAAGGTCAAGTTCAGTCTGGAATCGAGATACATAGGCAGTCCAGGCTATATCGACTTCGGCATCATCATTATCACCGACTTCGATGAGACAGTGATCGGTCAGACCTAAGAATAGAAAACCAACATAGGAGCATACATGTACAAGTTCGCCATCAGCTATTATACAATGGAAGGCACAGAACGGAAGCCTCAATCGGGAGTCGATATCCGACTACTCAGACCTGGTCAATCCTGGGCCGAAGGCAAGCATCTGATCGAGACTGTTCCTGACTCCGGCTACTATGCCATAGACATCCAAAACGAGTCCGATTGCGGCTTCTATGAGCTTTGGGATAACCTGGGCAACCCATTCGGCCAGTTCAGCGGCAAGACCTGCATGATCGGCAAGATGGATGCCAGAGGCTTGCAAAACGGCTGCATCTATGCTAATCACATCCTGGATGGGGCTGTCACCGCCAATAAGATCGCCAACGGAGCTATCTCCAAGAGCCATCTTGCGGTGGAAATACTTACCCTGTCCAAACTGCAGCACGAGATACAGGATCAAACTAAAGGTGTGGGGGACAACAGCCAAAGCACTCCTGCCATTATAACCGAGGACAAGGTCATTACTCATGTTCTGGATAAGGAATATCAGGAACTGCCCCAGATCATCTTCACCAATATGTGCGATGCCTTCCTCTATGTAGTGGATGCCAAGATCGATGGGAACATCGTAACCGTCACCCTCGGTATCAGCCAGGTCTATACTGCCACCGAGCCTATCTATACCCTGCTCGCACTCGCCAAATGATGCCCAAGAAAGAAACCCGGCAGTGCCGGGTTAATGTTGATCGATGCCGATCAGCTACTTCTTTTCGAGCCTGCAAATCAGTTCAGCCATCAAGTTGATCATCTCCTTGTAGTCTCCGCACTCCCAGGCATCATCAGCCCGGGTCTTGATCTCAGCCTCGGTCATCTTCTCCGACTGCAGCCAGGGTCCTCTGAATTGGTTCCACCAGCTCTTATAGTGGAACTCCTTAGCATAAGGATCATCCTCATCCGGATCGCTACCAGCATCATCCAGCCCAGTCCTATCCATCTCGATCGCCCTCATGGTCGTTCCGAGCTTCAATACCTCATTCTTCTCTGCCAGTGCCTCAACCGGCTGCTCCGTGCCATCATCTCTCATCAATACAAGCTGGCTGCCTGATTGAACCATCTCCTCCAGCGTTTCCTGCCCCTTACGATTCTTCTTTTGCATGGTCATCTTGATCTCCTTTATCGGTTAACCGACTGTGTATTCTTGATATCTACACAACCCGCCTGGCAAAAGCAGTCAAGTCCTTTCCGCACAATACGATAAGAAAGAATATGCTCTTTACGCCTCTCATTTGTCACAGCAAGATGCCATTTGCAAAAACCGTGAGCTAATTTGCAAAAGCCTTGATCCTTTCATTTGCAAAAATCGTGAGCCAATTTGCAAAAACCTTGATCCAAACCGAGTACAAAAATGCCATTTGCAAAAATCAGTGAGCCAATTTGCAAATTCAACTGATCCTTTATATCTGACCTTGCCCCCGGGGCTTAGCCTTAATCAAGTCTTAATCACTAGTCAATCACTTCTCAATTATTAACGCTTGATTAACGCTTGATTAAGGCTTGATTGACTGCAATCCGCCGGAGCGAAATCTGCACTAATTTGACATATTTATCATAGGTGTGCAATCATATCTGGGCAACAGAACGAGTCCGGAGGACGATAGGGCGCATGCCCATAGCCCAGCAATTCATTGCTGGGGACGGGTGCAATTACATATTCGAGTCCGGAGGACGGTAGGCGCATGCCCATAGCCCAGCAATTCATTGCTGGGGACACGGAAAATAGCGGTTACATGTTCGAGTCCGGAGGACGGTAGGCGCATGCCCATAGCCCAGCAATTCATTGCTGGGGACACGGAAAATAACGGTTACATGTTCGAGTCCGGAGGACGGCACCTGCGGAATGTATCGTCCTCCACTGCGTTCCGGACTCACGAATATCGGGCAATATCGTCGCGTTCCCAGCAGTAAACTGCTGGGCTATGCCGACAAGCGGCTGGCGTGCTCCGCACTTCAACAAAGATCACTTGCCGCGCCAGTGAATAGAAATATATTATCGACAAGAATGTTGTGCTCTTTCCTGAGATTTGTTATGGAAAAATAACTCAAGAGACGGCACTATGGGAGATATCATGCCGCATAGTTTCACTAGCATCAACATCCATTACGTATTTTCGCCTCACAAGCGATACCGGTTTGACTCCCCCGAAACACGCAAACACGTTCATAGCTATATCAGAGGCATCTGCCAAAACCTGGATTGCGTCTGTCTGGCTTCATACGTGATGCCCGACCATGTTCATCTGCTGTTGCGCATTCCGGCTAAAATGCCTGTGGCCCAGGTGGCGCAAAAGATCAAGGGGAATACCTCCAGGCACCTTAATACCCTACCAGAGCGGAACTGCCGGTTCGAATGGCAAGAGGGTTATGGGGCGTTTTCCTGTTCCTATTCCATGATCGAGGTGGTGAGTACGTATATCAGAAACCAGGAAGAACATCACAAGAACCAGGATTATGATGATGAGTTCCGTTCTTTGTTGCAGAGGCATGAACTGAATATTAAGGATGTTTGAGGGTATGTATCGTCCTCCACTGCGTTCCGGACTCGTTGTCATATATTGACATGATTTTCCCAGCAGTAAACTGCTGGGCTAAGCCGACAAGCGGCTGGCGTGCTCCGAACTCAGATGAGGGGAAAATCTAACAGATAAACACGCATGGCGTGCTCCGCACTCTATCGAGAATCGGATGACCTTCGAACTGGAAGTTCCATTCGATATAAGAAAAGCCCGGCTAAAACCGGGCTTTCATATTCACGGGGTTAGGGTTTCGATTATTTGCCAGTGAGGGGATTATCGGTCGCCAGCACTTTGTAGAAACGGCAGGGATTGCCCAAATCCATTGCATCCCAGAACAACTCTGTTGTGCTGTCCAGATGGGAATAAAATCCATCGGGAGTGTCGCAGGCCCAGATCGCGTAGGAAAGCGCGTGGGGTATGGCGTCCCACACGATCCTAAGCGTTCCAGGAATAGACTGGGTGACGGTGGCAGACGGAGCGGCAAGGTAATCCAGATAGACGTTGATGCTGGCCGTATCTGAGGCGGAGTCGCTCCCGTCGCTGACGTTGAAGATCAGGTTTTCAGTACCAATCCAGTCCGCTGTTGCGCTTAAGGTGACAGTCAGGCCATTTATGGAGACCAGCACGTTGGTGTTTCCACTGTAAGTGAGGGTAAGGTCGTCGCCGTCCTCATCATCCACATAAGGGCTGAAATCAACCACCAGAGAGCCGTTCAGGGGGAAGCTGAAGGATTCCGGAAGATTTATGGTCGGAGCGTGATTCCCCGACGGAATGGTCACGACTATCTCGAAGGGATCGCTGGATCCGCACAAAGGCATCAAGGCAGTCCTTGCAGTCGTATCCGTCGCCAGGATGTAATAGTAGAGGGTTTGTCCCAAGGCCGGCGCAATCACGCTAGCCGTCCAATCGTTGCCGGAAACCAGGGATAGCGGCGCGTATTGCCAGGCGCCGGTAGTGGAATATCGATAGGCGACGTAGCATTGCGCGGGCACCAAAGCGTTGGCATGGGTGATCCGGACGTCGATCGCCACGCTGCTTCCGGACATGATGGAAGCGGGCGGAACATGCCAGGCGTGGATCATCTGGGCGTCGAAGACCGTGTTAACGCGGCAATGCAGCGCGTCCGTAGATTCCCAACTGGTGTGGGTGTAGCCGGTGACGGAGTATCCGGGCATGGCGTTTTGATAGGCAGCGAGCGCCGCGGCGTCGTTGGCGTTTCCCATCAGTGGAACGTAGATGCTGTGGTTCATGATGTAGGAATTGGTGTAGGGTTCGTTGTTGGGTGTATATACGCGGAAGATCTGATAGGGCGTGCCGTAGGAGGAAACGCGGGATTCCCAATCGTCCACCACGGCCTCGATCTCGTCGTATTGGGCATGGGACGCGGGAACGCTGCGGATCAGGACTTTGTCCACATCCAGCAGTTTGCCCCAGCAATCGATGTGGTCGATGTAGGTGTTATTCGGGTCGGTGTAGAACTGGTAATCCGTAACTCCGAGGTAGTTCAGCGCCAGGGCGTCGATCTGGGCTTGGGTCAGGGAGGAATTCTCTTCCAGGATCAGGTTTGTGGACATCGCGGCTCCGTTGCCATCGGCCATGACGTTGCCGCCAGTCGCTGTGAGCGGCATGGTGTAGTAATCCAGGCCGAGGTAGTTGGCGACGGTGACGGGGATGACGTCGTCATTGGGACGGGGACGGTTGTAGGTGAAATCCACTATTTGCATCTCGTTATCGGCGTTAAAGATGGTCCAGGGACCGTAGTCGCGAACCCAGTAGGAATCCGTGGTTGCGTTGATGTAGCGGACATTGGCCATGTTCACGCCATTGCTGGAAAGGGCGCTATTGCAAGTACTCTGGCTGGCTGAGGCGACCACCACGTAGAGCAGCGCGTTGTTGGACATGGCGGACAGCACGGTATAAGGCAGGCCCAAGGGATAGCGGACGATCGCTCCCTGCGCGGGCTCCCATTCCGCCACGTAGCGCGGTCCGATGGGCAAGGAAACGCCGTTGCCGCTTACTGCCACGTTCAGGGTGGCGGCATTCGCGGCGTTGCTGGTGATGACCACAGACCCGGTGTAAGACGCGGTGGAAGTGGGGGAGAAGCTTAGCTCGAAGTCTTGCGATCCGCCTTCCGGGATGCTGAATCCCAGGGTGTTGCGGACCTCGATTGCCGCAGCGGAAGCAGCAGTCCGTGCGCCGGCTGCCACGGAATATCCCGCCGGAGTCGTGATTGAACCCGTGAGAGTTTGAGTTCCGTTGTTGAGGATCGTGAATGTCTGGGCAGCGCTGGCGCCGACTGCCACCGCACCGAAGTCCAGGCTGAGGGGATCGACGCTGATGAGCGGGGTGGAAACCGGTTCCGTATGGAAGGCGAGTTTAACGTTGGGGCGGTAGGTGTTAGTGCTGCCACCGGAAAACACATCGGCCTGGTTGGCAGTGTCGCTAAAGGTTCTGCGGTAACCGCTGGTGGCAGTTGTATATTGCCAGGTACCGCTATGGGAATACTGGCTCACAAGGTCAAAGGCGGTGTCGATCACGATGTTGTCGGTTCCATTCCAGACGAAGGGGGTGTTAAGGGTCAGCATTTCATAACCGCCGGCAGTTGGCATGTAGGATGGATTGAGGTAAACAGTCGCCATGCCGGTCGCAGTCACCCAATCCGCCACGTTGGCTGCAGTCGTGTGTTTCATGCGGACGCGGAAATTGGGCAGGGCGAGGTTGGGCTGGCTGGCGATGTAAAATCCCAGCTGGGTGATGCTGATCGGTCCGGTAACTCCGGCAGCGGTAAGTTCGGCCGCTGTGTAAACCGCTTGTCCGTGGACGCTTTTAAATGTGATGTTGATCAGGCCGATGAGGTTTGTGGGTGTGATTCCTGTGCCTGAACCCAGGATCACCGGCGGAGTTCCCACTTCCGTTTGCTGGCTGGCGTTGCCGGAATAAGCGCCAGCGGTTGCGGAAAACGTGAAACTGGCCTGGGTGCCAATAGGGATGGTTGAATCGGCAGTCACGGAGAAATTCAAAACGGCAGTACCCGAGGCTGCGATCGCGGTGAAACTGACGCTGGCGGTATTGACCGTGATCCCTTCAGTGGTGCTGGCAAGGCTGGCGGTTCCGCTGGGAGAAAGGGCTCCGCCGGTGTTATCCAGCGGAATGCTGATGGTCGCGGTTTCACCAGGATCGAGGCGTCCGTTGTTGTTACCCGGGGCAGGATCAGAAACGGCCATTGTACCGAAGGCCAGTGCAGGCGCGTTGAGGGTGAGGCCGAAGGTGTGGTTCCAGGTCTCGCTGCCGCTGGTCATGATGATCGTAAAGGCCGCGGAAGTGCCGTCGGCGACGTTGTCCGCGATCGCGAAAGCATAGGCGCTATTGATGGTGGTGGAAGCGCCGGCTGCCAATCCGGAGAAGGCTTCGCTGCTGTCATTGAGCGTGATGCCGGGAGTCACGCAAGCCAGAGTCGCGGTTACTGTTCCGGCGCTGGCAGAA
The DNA here is from genome assembly GCA_964429035.1 of uncultured Candidatus Cloacimonadota bacterium. Taxonomy (GTDB): domain Bacteria; phylum Cloacimonadota; class Cloacimonadia; order Cloacimonadales; family Cloacimonadaceae; genus Syntrophosphaera. Next base: position 6,634 of record CAYSAT010000050.1, read on the forward strand.
CCGATGTTCTGGAAGGTCACATCCAGGTTTCCTGACTCGTTGTATTCCGGGGCGCCGTTGTTCGCGTCGGAATAGGTGGCGGCAGTCACAGCGAGGTAAGGTCCGCTGCCCGGAACTTGCTGCACAGAGCCAATGTAGCTCACCCGGTTGAATGCCGTCGCGGTAAGCGTATAGGTGATGGAGCCAGCGGGCGGATTGACCAGGGTGAGCGCCACGTTACCAGCGCTGTCGGTGTAGCCGCGTGCATGGATGGCGTTGTTGTAGGTGAGGGCGACCAAGGTGTTGGGGACACTGGTCGAAACGTTGATCGAAGTAGCGCCGATCACGATCTGGGCGGGATGGGTGACGGTCATGGCAAGGGGAGTCTTGGAACGGACTAGCAGACTGGCATCGCCGAAGATGTGCCAGGTCTTGAACATATTCACGCCGTCGGAACCAGCGGTGTTGCCGTAGATGTCCATCATCTTGCAGGAGGCGTTGTAGTAGAGTCCTCCAGCAGTGGTTTTGGAGCCGGCGACCAGCAGATCCGTGGCCTCATCCTGAGCGCGCATCGGCGAATTCCAGGACTGGTTGATCGAGCTGGCATACATGGCCACCGCGCCGCCATTGGCATTGCGCAGCCAGGCTTCCGCAAAGCAGGTGATGCTTACGAAGTTGCCGTTCACGCAGGCCACATCCATGATGAAGGGCGTCATGTTGCCGTTGGTAAGCGCGCTGGCATTGGTATTGCTGAATCCGCTGGTAACCCAGCTAGTGTCGGAGCCATGGCCGACGTAGTTGATGAATCCCCGGCCGGCATTGACATTGGCGGTCACTGTGGAAGCCAGGGCGCCTGGATCGTAGATCTGATCGACTGTCGAGTAGCCATAATTCAGCAGATCGGTGCGGATCAGGTTCATGTGCGCGATGTCGGATTCGCCGTTGTCTCCGAGGCCAGAACCTCCTTCCGCAGAAGCCAGGCCAGTTGCGCGTGCAAGCCAGGTGGCGCTGGTGTTCAGATCGCGCTCATAAACGATGGCCTTGTTGATCTGAGGTGTAAGTTCGGCGACGGTCTGGGCGGAAAAACGGCCAATGAAGATATCCGGGTAGTTGTCGGAACCTGCCACCAAAGAAAAACTCGGATCGGAGCCGCCGCCTCCTGAAGTCAGGGACGGAATCTGCGGCGCGTCGCCCACGATTTGCACGTAGGCCAGAGTGTTGTCCGCATTGTAACGGTTCTGGATGTAAGTTTGCAATTGCGCGGCCGTCGTTCCGATGGTGGACCACTCAACCAGCTCGGTCTCGATGCCCTTTTGCTTTTTCCAGTTCACCCAAGGCAGGATGGCGCTCATATAGTTGGTGTGGCAGATCACGAGCAACTTGCCAAAGGCATCGCTGACAGGAGTATAGCGGTAGCTGTACCAATTGGCGAAGTGGTTTTCGTAGAGCGGGGAGAAATCCCGGGAGATGGCACCCCGGGGAAGGTTTAAGGTATTGCGGGAATCCAGGCCGGCGCTGTAGATCCTGACCTTGTAGGAGGTATAAACGCGCAAGGTCTTGTTGGCCGGATTGTAGGCCAGAGGCGAGGTTTGGAGCGTGATGCCGCGGAAATCCCTCAGGATGTAGGGTTCGGAAAGGTCGGCAATATTGGCGGGAATAAAACTGTCACTTGTATAGGCCGCGCCGAAGGTATAGGGTATCGAAGCGGGATCCTGGTCGCGAGTGATGATCCCGCGTGATGGCGCTACGGGCAGTTCCAGATCGTGGAACTGGACGTCCAGGACTTCGATCCGCATCAGGCTTTGATCCGGTATTATCACGCTGCGGTTGCACACCGGCAGTTCCGGCGCGCCCAGTTCCTGCGAGATCCCTTCGGAAGGCAGGGTGACGTGATACCAGGTGTTTCCGGCGATCTGGACGGCAGTCTTCTCGAAATGAGAGACGTTGAACTGCAGGATGGTCTCGGTGGGTGTGGAACTGAGTACCGACACGGTATTATCGCCATCGGAAAGACGGACCGGTTCCGCGGCCAAAACCGCGGCCAGTAAAAACAAAGCAAGGGACAACAACAAGGGCAGGCGTTTCATATTACATCCTCTGTGGCTGATCATTGGGTATTGCCCATCATTTTTTCGAGGTCTTTCATTCCCTGGGGCGAGGAGAACTTCTTCATCATTTTCTTCATGTCCTCAAACTGGCGCAGCAGGCGGTTCACTTCGGTCACGGTCCTGCCGCAGCCTTTGGCGATGCGCAAGCGGCGGCTGCCATTGAGGATTTCCGGTTTATCGCGCTCTTTATCGGTCATGGATTGGATAATGGCTTCCACGTGTTTGAGGGCGTTGTCATCGATCTTGAGGTCGGCGGGGAGTTTGTGTCCCAAGCCCGGGATCATGCGGATGACGGATTCCAAGGAACCCATTTTCTTGATGCTCTGCAACTGCTTGAGGAAGTCGTTCAGAGTGAACTGGTTCTTGAGCATCTTCTTGGCGAGTTTCTCGTTTTCCTTCGCGTCTATGGCTTCCTCGGCCTTTTCGATCAGGGTGAGGACGTCGCCCATGCCCAATATGCGGGACGCCATGCGCTCGGGATAGAAGACTTCAAGGTCGCTCAGTTTCTCGCCGATACCCACGTAGGCAACTGGACGCTCGGTGACGGCCTTGATGGAAAGAGCGGCGCCGCCACGGGCATCGCCGTCCAATTTGGTCAGGATCACGGCGTCGAACGCCAGTTTGTCGTAGAATTCCCGGGCAACCGTAACCGCTTCCTGCCCTGTGGTCGCATCCGCCACGAAGAAAATGTAGTCGGGCTTGATGTGGATCTTCATCCGCACGACCTCGTCCATCATCGCTTCGTCTATGTGCAGACGCCCAGCCGTGTCGAAGATGAGCAGATTGGTGAGTTCTTTCTGCGCCCGTCGTAACGCGGAATCGGCGATCTCGATCACGTCTTTGGTGTCTTCCGAAACGACCGGGATATCGATCTGCCTACCCAGGACGCGGAGCTGTTCGATGGCGGCGGGACGATAGACGTCACAGGCCACCAGCAGGGATTTCAGGCCTTTTTTGCGGTGATGGAGGGCAAGTTTGGCTGCCGCGGTGGTTTTTCCGGAACCCTGCAAGCCAACGAGCATCACCTTGGTGAGTTTATTGTTGTAAGCCTTCAGTTCAAAGCCTTCCGTATCCATCAGCGCGATGAGCTGCTCATGCACGATCTTCACCACTTGCTGTCCCGGGGTCAGCGATTTCATGACCTCCGCGCCAAGAGCGCGTTTTTCCACTTCGAGAATGAAGTTCTTCACGATGCGGAAATTGACGTCGGCTTCCAAGAGGGCGAGGCGGATTTCGCGCAGGGCGTCTTTGATGTTCTGTTCGGTTAGAAAGCCTTTGCCGCGGATGTTGCGGAAGACCTTGTCCAGTTTTTCGGAGAGGCTGCTAAACATTTATTCTGGTTTCCCTTATTCAAGTTATATGATTTAATGCAAGAAAAGAACCCAACCCGGACAATTCTTCCCTTTTTCCTGGAGCCGAAGACGAAGCCAGCGGCAGACGCACTTTCTGTGCGCGCATCATCTGCTTTTCAGAACATCCTCAAGGCTGGCAGGCACATCTGCCGTTACCCTCTTGATGGCCTCCCTATGCTGCATAAGGAGGTCATAGGGAGGCCATATGGAGATGCTCGGGGCAAACACAATAAACCACTGCGCAGGTCATTTGATACTATTTCATCATGAGCATCTTGCGGGTTTGAATTTCTCCGCCTGCGCTCAATCTATAGAAATACAAACCAGAACTTACAGGGCGGCTCCTGCTGTCTCTACCATCCCAAACAACTCTATGGAATCCTCTGGTCAAATTTTCATTTATCAATTCATTTACCTGTTGACCTCGAATGTTGTAAACTGACAATCTGACTATTCCCTCCTCAGGAAGAGAAAAGGCAATGGTCGTTGTGGGATTGAATGGATTTGGATAATTTGTAACATCCATTCTGGTTGGAACTGGTACATTAAGCGTTGATGAGTTATTAAATCTGCTTAATACCTCATCCCATAAACGATCGACTGTAAGATTCGCTTCTTTAAGCGTTGATACATGCATTCCATTTGCATGATATGAAGCCCCTGTATGCGTTCCTTTACCTTGATCGTCATAATACATATCCTGCAAAGTATAGGCTATGTCAAGCAAGCATAACAATGAATCCAGTTCAGTGGTTGAAGCTCCCAAAAGGTCTTCATACGCTTGAATAGCTTGTAGGTACTGCATGTCGAACCGATCAAGCATAACACTCCTAACTTGAGCACTGGCAACCAGTATGCTGTCACTGCAAGATAGCGCATATTCACTGTATATGTTCCTTAACACGCTTAGTAGGTTAGGCGATCCCGCATATAATGAATTCAACCGGCCCAGGCTTTGTAGGGCGTACAAACTATCTGGCTCTGTTACTACAACAGATGCGTACAGCTGTTTAGCTAAGCCTAAGTCGCCAGATTCTTCAGCTTGTAATGCTTGCTTAAACAAGTTGTCTTCCATGTAGGGTATGTATGTATTGGGTTCAAGGCAGAAAGGATCGAAAACTACATCCCATAAAGGGGGATACATTGAATCTCTGATATGATGTGCATTAGTGCTTCCCCAGTAGTTGTTTCTTGCCAGCAGTTGTTTAATTCTCCAAGTAGAAGTATAGTATAAAGAGTATCCCAAACCATCAGTATTAATGTCATTTTTGGCATCGTCAATAACCGGATATGAATCACTTTCAAGCGTAATCTCAGGTCGAGACAACCCATTAGCTTCAGTTGAGGATATATTGCAGAGTTTTATTATGGGGTCTGATTCCCGAATCAAATGAATGCCTGACCTCGCATTGTGTAGGATATTATTACCGGATAAATTTGTATTGCTGTTGTAAAGCAATACTCCCCCGATATTCTGCGAAACCTCATTATAAGCTACTACTCCTGAGTTGATCGTGGCTTGACTGTTAGAAATTACCAAACCATAAGTGTTTTGATAGATCGAATTCCCCTCAATCGTGAAAGTCGTTACTGTTTCAATAGCGATTCCAGTGTAGCAATTCACTATCTCACAATTTGATATCGTTGAGTAGCCCCTTATATGAATCCCTGTCCGCGCTCCTTCAATAACAGCGTTGCTACATGTCAGAATTCCCTCGCTGTAAGTTGTAATACCTGACCAGAGTTGGTCAGCATTGGATATGTTAGTTGATCTTGATGTCTCTCCGTTAATTGACAATGTGCCATGATTGTTAATGCCGGCATTTTCCGATATAGTTAATGAGCTGTTGGGATATATATCCATACTAGCACCATGGCTGATTGTGATCGAACCACATATGGAGACATCTCCCTGAATGTTTAAATCGGTGTTTAGTATTATTTCTGGGATAGTAGCCTTGACGAGGACCAGATTATCGTCGACCAGTCCGGCTGCCACCAAATCATCCCAGCCATAGTTTACATAGAAATATTGGTCATCATACGCCAATGATTGGACAATGTTGGTTGAGGAGTATCGGTAATTAGGATCGTCAGGATAAGGTATCGGCTCAGGAATCTGGGGGTCAATCTGAGTTCGAAAGATGCCAGTGAATTGTTCTGGATCCGCTCCCGATCTATAAACTTTGAATCTTGGATATGAAAGGGTTGTCCCGTGAAATACGATGTCTAAAGAGGAGCCTGAATATGTCGCAGTACAACCTATATCGTTGCCGGAATATTTTCTATATAGGTCGATCCCATCATATCCCATGTTATCACCTTCAAGGATTAATACCGCTTGATCCAAAACGTACGGCTGAACATCTGGAAGAACCGATACAGCAAATAACTTTCCATTTGTATCAATATCTTTGACACCAAAGGCTATGCTCTGTTGTAATCCATTAGTACATCCTAAAAATCGGGAAACTGGCTGTACCGGTATTGATCTTGTGTTTTGCAGAACTTCAACCCCATAATAAGCGTAGGGATCATATGCAGTGTTTTGAACAGTAACAGGATTTGATGCATCCTGCGGAGCTATGATCGCCAGGATCGATGTATCCTCCGCTTCGATAACCTTTGTTCTGCCTCTTGAATGACCATATAAACTGCTATAACTTGGGCTGTCTGGTGAACTCGTAAACGACTTGGAGGTTGGAAATATCGATTGATCAAACCCTGTTGCAGGATTATCCAATTGGTTGACATAAACCCCTGTAGATCCGCAGATTACATCAACAGCAGCATCATTTCCTTTTTGGATTGTAAATCCACTGGTCGTTGTATCTACGGATGCCATTTGATTAAACACGCCAAACTGGTACAAACTGGAGTATTCATGAAGTTCATTATCAAGTGCATCTACATCGTCTAAAATCAGGAACAAACCTCCGTATCGTGCGAACGATCGACGGATTTCAGCGATAGGCTCAGTAGGTAAATTGGCTGCAACATCGTCATAAACTACCCTGGTTCGTAACAAATCAAGGTTCTCTGATTGCTGATAGTAATCACGAAAACATGGATCACGTATGATTTCTTCAGCATTAACCAGGAGGTCGTTGTATTTGTCAAATGGACTCCATGGTCGGTATTTACCCACAATACCCATGTTATCGCTTTCTGCTGTATAATCCCAATAACGGTTCCTGAGTTCATGCAACTCCCTCACATAGTCAGGATCAACTATCACCATATTGTGCGCGTAGATAGACCGCATCCACTGTCTACTATAAGACCACTCGTGGAAGGGACTTATATAAGGAATTACTCCAACTCGGTATCCGGGGTCTATCAAAAAAGGTTTGCCTTTGTAATAAAACGAATAGCTCAGATGATCGGATTGATTGTGATATGGAGCAAAGCTGTTTTCGTGTACAACATACAATGATGCCGCGTTATCAAACTCAAGTAAGGTTGCAGTTAAATCCCCATCTATCGGATTTCTAAGAATTGAGTATTCACTGCTTGAGGATGATCCCTGGCTGATAAATGATGGGATGTAATCCACACTACTGATTCCTTCTACCATGGGGTCAGAGAGGTACTTTACCAAAATATCACTCCGGCATGCTTGTCCATATGATGCATAAGTCGGTGCCGGTTTACACTTAACATACCAGGCGCATTTGCTTCGAACATCTTGATTACCGGTATTGTTGTAATAGAAGAACACTGACCCCGGGTTAATCGTTGGCTCGCCATCTGACCCAGCCCAATCATCGTTGTATGACCAGTCTGATTTGTTGGGAGTTACCTTTCGTGTTAAGTCATTTATCCAAGATACTATATACTGGTTATTATAGTAATTCATACTTCCACCGGATAACCTCTTGTATGCCGTAAAAAAGGGGCTAATCATCTGGAGAACTTGACCCAAGTAATCCATACTCTCGAAATAGGCTCCGGAAACTGTCGTGTGAAATGCGAGCATGCCCTGGTGCTGTCTATCTGCAGGAAAGGTGTCTGGTATTGGTTGGGTTAATAGTACATTATTGATGTAATCCAAATGGGCGTTCATTTCATCAGCTAAAGCGGGTGTGGTCTCCCTCAATAGTAATGCAGCAAGTCCCATCGCTCCGAACATTTGGAGCCTGTATTGAACGATACTAAAACCTGGATATGGATACCAGCTCGGAATATTAGTGCCCCATTCCCTGTGCTCAACAACTAACATAGTGTCGTATGATGCAATGGTTTCCATAGTTAAGTGGATACTGGCCAACAAGATATCTTTCATATTGTTCAAGGTATCGGTTATCAATGTCGGTTGACTCACAACGAAATTAGTCGGAACGTAATAGAGGCAATCATAAAGCATTGCTGCGTTGATAGTATAGTATGTAAGATCCAGGGCTCGACCGAGTGCGTCTTCACCCGGATGTCTAAAGTAAGCAAATGCAGCAACCGTGTCGGCTATTGGGACATGAGGTAAATAACTCAGCAATATGGATCGTATTCTGATTTCATCATATGTATCAGAGAATAATGCTTCATATAAGTTATCGTTTACTGCAGAATTCATGTAAGATACCGAATCCGGCACAGTCCGTGTCATATATGTGGCATCATCATGGATAAGTAGACTGTTGGATTCGGATAAGCTATCGATTAATGGGTCATGTGAAGGGCTACCTGGAAATGTAGAACTTCTCATCGCAGCCAGCTGTGATTCGTTTATTGTGATGGTTCTACTGATTACATAATCTCCACAGATGGAACTCATCATTCCGAGAAGAACACAAAATAAAAACACGCGTTTCATTTCTTCCTCCTAATTAGTTTTGCATATCTTTGTAGTATGGGTTTTACCATTTGCAGGGCGCAGCAGGTAAATGCCATTGGAGCATGGGTTTCCCAGGATATCTTTACCGTCCCATTCAGATTCACCACTACGCAGTTGGACCGTGCGTACCAATTGGCCTTTGATATTGAATATCTCAATAATATTCTCATTGCTTTTTAAGAGATCATCCAGAGGAAATGTGATATGCAAACGCCCCTTCATCGGATTGGGATAAGCAAGCATCTTACTCACCTGTGGAGTTTGCACTTCATCTTCCACAGGCACCTGCCCATTGGGAAGAAGCTTGATTATCACTTGTTGTCTCAAGTTACCCCAAGCCCAATATACACAGCCTGATGGATCAAGACCAAGCAATGCAGTTGACGGTGAGCCAAATCCATCGGTAATATAATCGCTTGTATTAACACCCTGTTGGTTCCATGACCACTGGATAAGCCCATTATAACCAAATTTGACTAAAACTCCAGGTATTGGCGATAGATTTAACCCACATAGGTAGACAGAGTCTGTAGCATGTACCATTGAATACACAAAATCAACATCTATGGTAAACAAGTGATAAAAAACACCATCTGACAATCTATATAAGATTGTGATATCATTTGGATAATCACCAGTACTAATTGAGATTAGGAACGATTGAAGATTGTTCTCGCGGATTATGGGGATAGTGCCTATGGAAACAGATAAGCATGGCAAATCCAAGCGGGTTAACAGATTTCCCGCGGGAGTAATTTCCAGTACAGAGCCTAAACTTGTATGCAACATACATGTAACCAGAACATTTCCATTATCCTTCAAAGCAAGGTCATAAGCTTCAGCTTCAAGGTATTGGCTTCCTTGATCCACCGGCCAGAGAGCTGTCGCAAGAGTATCTCCAGTTGCGGAGAAGCGATAATAACAAGCGGATGACACATCATAGTTATAGTTTCTCTTTCCCACCGCTACGATTTCGTTGTTTGGGGTGCGCATCGCCTTATTGAAAGTAATATTATGATTTAGGACATCCATCCCTTCCGAGAGAAAGTATAAGGTGCCATCGCTATCAACAGCCCACAGCCTGATGTATTGGGCTGTGGTAATAAAAGTTACCGTATCGTTGGCATCGATATCAACTCCAGTAATCGATACACCACCATCCATCCACTGCCTCCAAAGCAGGACGCCTTGTGGACTTAGCTTGGTTATTGTTAGATAATGAAAGTGGAATTCATTAGTATCGTCTGCGTTCCCCAATACAACAACACTGTTATCGGAACAAACGAAAATAGACCTGGAAGCCTGGGTGCTGATATTTGGAAATTCAGCAGTATACACGTACCCGCTCTGGGCAAATGCGATGCCGCCAAATAGTAACAAGCACAGTAAATTTACATATCTCTTTGGCTCAAGCATTCTAGGTTCCCCCATCTAACGCTTTGAATGTTCTGGTTACAATCTGTTTCAAAACACGCGCCAGTTTAACTCGCTTTTCGTGAAACAAACCTCAACAATCCGCAGCAACTAGCGCTAAATCTGGAAAGCACGGCTACTGCACGACTTTCAATGATGTTACTGATATTGTCAAGTTCTTTGTGCGTCAAGTTTAAACCCAACAAAAGACCTTGCATAACTCTGATCACTGCGTTCACGCGGCTTTTCTCTGTGCTGAGCCGTCCCCTTAGTTTTTTCAGGATACGCTTGTCTATCATGCTTATGAAACACCACCTGAAGGCGGCGATACGACTGCTCAACCACACACTACCCAGCAAGTTGTGCGTTGGGGACCTCAGAAACGCAGCGTTATAGTCATTTGCAACGGTCTCTCTAAGATGTTTGCTACGGAATGCTAGGTAGGGGATCAGTTTCTGAGCTGGTTTATCGCTTCCGAGTAATCCGCGTGATCGAAGATGAACGAGGCGGAGACCAGGATATCAGCGCCAGCCTCGATCAAAGCGGCGGAATTGGAGGCGTTGACGCCGCCGTCAACTTCGATCAGGGTGGGCAGGTTCTGGCGGTCAATGGTCTTGCGGAGGGCGGCCACTTTTTCCATGGTGGAAGGGATGAACTTCTGGCCGGAGAATCCTGGATTGACGCTCATTAAAAGCACGTAATCCAGATCCGGTAAAACGCATTCCAGGGACGATACCGGAACCGCCGGATTGAGGGCGATTCCCGCTTTGATCCCTCTCTCTTTGATGCGCTCAATCAGGCGGTGGCTGTGATACTCACACTCCTGGTGAAAACTGATCCAGTTCACGCCGATATCCGCCAGACGATCAAGGTAAGCGGCGGGATTGGTGACCATCAGATGGACGTCGAGAGGCAATTGGCTGAGGGAGCGGATCTTCTCGATCAGAGGATAGCCAAAGGTAAGGTTGGGGACGTAATGGCCGTCCATGACGTCTAGGTGCAGCAAGTCTGCACCATTCAAAGCCGCCAGTTCATCGGCGAGGCGGCCAAAATCGCAGGATAACACCGAGGGAGCGATCAAGACGTTTTTCATGGCTATGTTTTGATCAGGAAAACGAGGTCCTTGACCTCTTCTTGGGTTTGGGCGCGGCATTGGCGCAGTATCTCAGTTTTATTCAAAACCAGTTCCTGCAGCCAGGCATTGTTCTGGACCGCGACGTAAAGCACGGAATTGTAGAACCTGAACGGATGAGACCGGGAAGCCAGCAGTTCGCCGACGATCTCTTTCCAGGCTTGGTAGAGGCTGATGAAGGGACGGTATTTTTCCCCGGCGATCCGGAACAACACACGGTTGTAACGGCGCGACAGGGGCGTGAAACCCATCTCAGGCTCCCTGATGTGATCCCAACCAGCGGCTCAGGACAGTTTATAATGGTTGTCGAGAGCCAGAAAAGCCAGGACCAGGGCTATCAAGGAGGCCATATACGCGCCAGTGAAAGCCATGGATTCCCTGGTTATCAAAAGTACCACGATGCCCGGCATGATCACGGCGAGCAGGATCAGCAAATAGCCCAGAGGCTTGTTGCTGGCTTTGTCGTTCCATTTGTTGATCATGAACAGAGCCAGTGCGATCAGGGCGCAGAAGACCAAAGTGGCGACTATGGTCAGGATGATCGCCAGGGCTGCCTTTCCTGCAGCGATGGGGATAAAGCCGCCGTAACGGACGACCAGGACGGGCAGCAGCAGCGCGAGGATTCCCAACACAAGCGTGGCGATCTTTTTCATCACGGGGCTGGCGGGCATCAGGTCGCTATGGCGCTGGTTGTTTTTAACGCGCAGGAAGATGGCCAGAAACAACAAACTGATGACCAGGATCCAGATTATGTAGCCCAGAGGGCCATGCAGCAAGCCCAGCAGCGACAGCGCTCCGATGAAGACAGCAAGCCCCACGAACTTCATTACCTGCAGGAGCGCGGAACCGGATTTGGCGGAACGCTGGCTTTCCTGGGCGGATTTGTTCATCAGGAAGATCGCGCCGAAAACAATCACGAAAAACAAGGCCAGGATGGGAACGGCCTTGGGATTGCCAACTCCGATCATGGAAAGGATGCCGATCAGCGCTACGGCTGCCAGAATCCTCAGACCGTAAAACATGAAATTCTTCATGGGTAACTCCAGATTATACTTCGTCTTCCAAATCCGACTCGGCAAGTTCCGCCGGATCAGGTTCGGCAGCAATTGCTTCCGCTACAGCTTCAGGCTCCGCGGTTTCCTCGGGCTTGGGCTGCGCTTTCTCTTCATGTTCCTTATCCACCTGGATCTTGAGCTCGGAAACCAGGTCGCGGTGCAGGCGGATCTGGACCAGGCTTTCACCCAGGGTTTTGATGTGCTTGTCCATCACCAGCTGGGATTTGTGAACCGTAACGCCTTGTTCCTGCAGGGCGTTTACGATGTCCACTTCAGAGACTGAACCGAACATGTGGTCGTGTTCGTCAACCTTGCGGACAAAATCCAGAGAGAGGGATCTGATCCTGGCGTCAAGTTTTTTCAGCTCGGCCATGATGCGGGCTTCTTCTTCAGCGGCTTGTGCCTGGATGGAGCTGAGTTTCTTCATGTTCTGCGGCGTGGCGTACAGCGCCAGTTTGCGCGGGATCAGGTAGTTCCGGGCAAAACCGCTCTTCACGTTGAGCAGGTCGCCCTGCCTTCCGACTTTTTCTATGTTGCTTAGCAGTATCACTTTCATACGGTGGTTCCTTTAAGGTTTAGTTTCCTGAAGTTCAGCCAGATATCGGCAAAACCGAGCAAGGCGACCAGGAATAGATTGAAGACTATTAGCAAGGTGGCGAGCACCATTAAGATTACGTTCGAGGTGTGGCGGGTGATGAAATGGGAGACCACGCCTACGCCTTGGATGATGGGCAGGACACACAGGGCGACCAGGGCGTTGACGAAAACCAGGCGCAACTGAGGCAGCAGATACAGGGGCAAAACCGCCAGGATCGCCAGATTGTAGTAAGGCGGGAAATGGATCGCCTTCCAAACGAATCTGGCTCCCGAAAGGCGCAGCAAGATTACGAATCCCGCAAACAGCGCCAGGAGCTGGGATACAACCCAGGCCGAGGGATTCATTTGCTTCATCAGCACCAGCGAGGATTGCAGCTGGGGAGTTTGGGCGAACTGCGGGAAGGTTTTCGCCATCTCGGCCAGGGCTTGCTCGTTGGCCAGGCTCAGCGACGCGCCAAACATAAATTGCCGGGCGATGCCGTAAGCGATGACCAGGAGCGCCGAATTGGCCAGAGCTGCCGCCGGAAGGAATCCCCGGCGTAGTGATGCCAGAAAGGCCAGCGCCGCCAAACCCACGCCAAACAAGGCGTCGGAGGCAACTAGCAGGCTTCCGGCCTGATCCCTGAATAATACGGCGAACAGCACCGGAAAAACCAGGACCAATCCCAGGGTCTGCAGCGGCTTGACTTGGGCGCCCCGCAAACTGAAACTGCAATACATCAGCGCCAGGATCAACCCGATAAAGGGGCTGAACGTAGCTATTGCACCCAGGAGCAAGGCGACGAGGTTCACTATTCGATCACGTAGGGAAGCAGGGCCATTTGGCGGGCCCGCTTGATCTCGCCGGTGAGTTTCCTTTGGTGTTTGGAGCAGGTTCCGGTCATGCGGGCTGGATCGATCTTGCCTACGTCGGATATGAACTGGCGCAGGGTGTCCAGGTTCTTGTAATCGATCACGATCTCCGGATTGGCGCAAAACCGGCAGTATTTCTTGCGGGTGAATTTCTTTCTTCTGTCTGTGGTATTCATTTATCTCTCCTGATTAAAACGGGACGTCGTCAGTTGTGGTTTGGGAAACGGGCAGAGGGGTTTCCTCCGGCATGGGCACTTCTTCGTCGGCACCCTGTCCTTCGGCTCTGGGCTTCCATTCCAGGGTCTGGATGTGCTCAGCAATGACTTCGAAGGCTTTACGGTTAACATTGTTGGAATCGACATAAGATCTGGTTTCGATCCTTCCTTCCACCAGCACCGCGATGCCTTTGTGACCAAATTTGCAGATGTTTTCCGCGTTGTTGCTCCAGGCCACTACTTCAATGTAAATCGGCACAGTCTGCCATTGATCGGAATCGTCTTTGAAGTTCTTGTCCGTTACCACTGTGAACCTGACTACAGCAGTCCCTTTGGGCGTGTACTTAAGTTCAAGGTCCTGGGTAATGCGTCCGGCGATGAATACCTTGTTGAGACGGGGTAATTTCAGATCTGCCATGTTTCCTCCTAATCGTTTCTGGCGATGAACATGTGCCGGATCACCTTCTCGTTGAGGTTGATCTGGCGTTTGACGTTTTTGACGGCGGTGGTTTCCAGCTTCAGGAAGTTCAGGAAGTAATAGGCCTCGGTCTGTTTATTGATGGGATAGGCCAACATGCGGCGGCCCCAGGGATCGGTCTTGATGATCTCCCCGCCCTGTTCTTTGACCCAGGACAGGATGGTCTCGTTCAGGCCGCTGGCTTCCTCTTCGCTGAGCTTAGTGGTGATGACCACCATAAGTTCATAGTTTTTGGTCATTTGTTTTCTCCTTTGGACTTATGTTTCCGGTCTCGTTGGATCCGGAACAGGATTTTTTCCAGATACTGTATGCGTTCAAGACTGACGCGAAATCGTCTTTGATATATATGTCGATGAACTCGCCGACCTTGCCCAGGGCGGGTTTCAGAGTGTCCAGTTCGGCTTCCTCGAAGTCGTCCAGAACGTAGTCCCTGGGATCGCCGGCGTCTCTGCCGATGCCGATCCGTACGCGCTTCAAACTATCGGGCGGCATTACTTCCAACAGCGATTTAACGCCATTGTGGCCGCCATCTCCGCCTGCGTTACGCAATCGGATCTGAGCCAGGGGCAGCTCGATGTCGTCGTGGATCACCAAGGCTTCGGACACTTTCCAGCGCTGTGTGGCCTCAGCCAGAGCCAGTCCGGAACGGTTCATATAGGTGTTGGGCATGATTAGGCAGGCGTTGCGAAACCTGGCGTAATCGAACAAGGCGTCATGTTTGAAAGTGACCTGGTGCCGGGCGGACCATTGGATCAAGGAGAGGAATCCGGCGTTGTGGCGCGAGAATTGGTACTCCTGACCGATGTTTCCCAGCCCGACGATCAGTTTCATGCCTCGGGTTTTTCTGCCACAACCTCAGCCGCAGGTTCAGCGGGTTTGACCTCTTCCTGTTTCTTGGCGTGCACGACCACCAGGGTGATGTCCGGATTGTCCTTGTAGAGCCACTTTCCTTCAGGCAGGTCTTTCACGTGCAGGGATTCACCTACGTTCAAGGCTGAAATATCGAGCTTGATCTCGTCTGGAAGGTCTTTGGCCTTGCAGCTGATCTTAACGGTCCTCTGGATGATATCCGTAAAACCGCCTTCCTTGGTACCGGCAGCCTCTCCAATAAACTGGACGGGGATGTCGAAATCCATGGCAACGGTGTCTTGTATGACCATGAAATCGATATGCAGGATGTTCCGCGAAACCGGGTGGACCAGTTTTTCCTTGAGGATGGTGTGGTATTTCTTGCCCTCAAGGTTGATCTCGTAAAACGCCAGTTCGTTGAAACTCTTTTTATAACACTGCGTAAAAGCGCCCTTGTTGATGGCAATCGGGATCGATTCCACGGATTTGCCGTATAACACCGCGGGGATCATCCCGGAGTTGCGTAACGCGGTTAGTTCG
>CAYSAT010000051.1:0-21855 GCA_964429035.1 uncultured Candidatus Cloacimonadota bacterium
CCTCGGTTTATCTGGATGATCTGCACGCGCGGCTGAACCGCGAACTGGCTCTGCCAGACAACTTCACCTGGTTTGTGGTGAATGGCGGGGGAACGACCATGCTGGACCGGGACGCCGATTTTATCTTCCTGAACGCTCTGAAGAGCGGCGGCGCCTCGCTCAAGACTGCGATCGGGCAAGCCCTGCAAACTCAGCGGGGAGACATCCGTTACGAACTGGGCGGCGTTTATCGCCAGGGACGCTTCCAGAAACTTCCCTCTTTGGACTGGTGGATGATCCTGGCACGGATTGAGGGCGACGCGCCGCAAATCCAGCCGCAGTTGGGGTTTTCACTCCAGCGCTTCGTTCCGGCCCTGCAGACTGGTCTGGACGACATTGACGCAGCGATGTCCGGGCCGCTCAAACAGGCCAGGACCAAGGACGCCGGTGAAACGGAACTGCGCAAACTGCTGGCTGAAGTGATGGAACGCAACCAGTATCTGGTGAATGCCAGCTACATCGACAACCGCGGCATCCTGCGGTTTTCCGGCCAGCCTGAATACAAAAACGCCGAGGGCAGCGTTCTGAGCGCGCAGGAACATGTGCGGCAGATGCTCGCAGACCCCAAACCGCTGCTGAGCAAGGCTTTTCCCTCTGTGGAAGGTTTCGAAGCCGTGGTCATCGCGCATCCCCTGCCCAAATCCTGGAAGAACTTTCCGGGCAGTATTTCCGCCCTTCTCCGCCCACAATTGCTGGTGCGCGATATCCTCAGGAAGTCGGCTCTGCCTCCCGGAACCGATCTCTGGATCATGCAGACCGACGGCCGCATTATCTACGACAGCGATCCCGAAGAGATCGGCCGCCTGCTTTTCAGCGACCCCCTCTATCAAAACTACGCCAGCCTGCTGGAACTTGGCCGGCGCATGGTTGCGGAGCCTTCGGGAAGCGGGGAATACATCTTCGAGCGCAGTTTTAGCGAGCCCAAAGCGATCAAATCCGCCAGCTGGGATACGGTGCAACTGCATGGCACCCAATGGCGCGTCGTAGTCACCCAAACGCCTTACGAATGACGGCTCTTTTTTAAGGTTCAAGTTCAATTATGGTGGGTAAACCCGATCGATGCTTTTACGCCATCATGCCGCAGCTGAATTTGTGGGCACTCACCTGAAAATCCCGCGGGATGGCATTTTTAGATAGAAACGTTGGTTCTGGTTGTCGGCGTGAGTACCGAAGGGACGCCATATCAGATACGTATATCATTGTGGTCCATTTTTATCAGGATTCCTGACATGCCGTCCCTCGGGGACTTTGGAGATATGTTTCGACCGTGCTGTGCTATCTAAAATGTGGTCCCGATGGCACTTTCTTCAGACCGCATAATCCCTTTGCACGGCCTCCTTTGCTGTGATGACGAAACAATCCCTCCCCACTCTAATTGAACGTTAGCCAAGCTTGTATCCGTTGTTACTGGCTGGCTTTTTCCAATCCGATTGGCTATTCTTTCAGCCCCATTCTTTTCTCAGCGCGGCGATCAAGTCGCTCATGAGGGGCCCCTGCCAGGCTCCGCACGAGTTCTGCCATTTCTGGAACCGCGCTTTGGTGTAGGCGTTTTGCGTCACCCGGTTGGTGGGTTCCGCAAAGGGGATCAGGATCATGGAACTCAGGTTTCCGGCGCGGTATTCTTCCGCGAGCTGTTTCAGGTCGTGGTCCAGCACGCGGATGCAGCCATGGGTGAGATATCTGTCACTCGGTTGTTGGGAATTGTAAATGCACCATTCCTGGTTGGTGCCGTGGACCGCGATAAAATCCTCCGAGCCAGTCACATAGTAGCAGGGATAAAACTTCAGCATGCCGCTGCCATAGACGCCGCCGGTCCAGGAATACTCGTAGAATTCAAAGAAAGAATGCAGTCCGGAACCCGATGAGAGATAGTTGCGCACGTTGTTGTGCAGCGCTCCAATGGCCAGCGGGAAGGCGTCGAGGACCTGCTCCGTGCGGTTTTCCAGCAGGAAGCCGTAAGCGGCGTCCTTGCTGATCAGCAGCGTCTTTTGCCCTGGAGCCTGGCTGAAATCCACCGAATCCACCAAAGTTTTGACCTGTGGCACGCCGACTACAAGTTCCTGCAGGCGCCTGGCGTTGAGCGTATCGGCCAGGATGGCGTCCAGATCTTTGAATAATCTGGTCTTGGGTGGCTGCGCCTTTTTTTCTTGGGAGAGTGGGTTAAGCCGTTCCAGAAAACCTGCTCTTCCGGTAGAACCCGGAGACCAGGCCAGGGAAAAAACCAGCGCGGCTGCCATCGCCACACCGGTGAGAGCCAGCAAACCTTTGCGTAATTCCATTCGCTATTCCGTAATCTTTGCGTACTTTCCTGCAGGATTTATAACCAGATTATCCACAATGATTTAGTTGTCAAGCAAAAACTGGCTCTTGCGCCACGGCGTCAATCACTTCTTAATCAAGCGTTAATCACTTGTCTATTATTAACGCTTGATTAAGGCTTGATTAACGCTTGATTAAGGCTTGTCCCCCAGGGCCAGGTTTGGGAAGGCTATCCTCCAAACCGAGTGGCCAGGGATCTTTGAGATGGCGGAATTGGGGTGGGGTCGTCCCACGTAGTGTAGCATTCCGATGCTACAAAACAAGACAGTATGGCCTCTTCCAAACCGAGTGGCCAGGGATCTGTGAGATGGCGGAATTGGGGTGGGGACGTCCCAGGTAGTGTAGCATTCCGATGCTACAAAACAAGATAGCATGGCTCTCTTCCAAACCGAGTGGGTAAGCCCGCCTACCGTCCTGAAACCGCTGAAGCTGGTTTCCCAACGGGCCAGGTTCACGGGGTTACCCACTCTGTTTGCAAGAGAGCCAAATTTTGTAGCATCGGAATGCTACACTACAGGATCGGAATCCTACGCTAAAGCCGGCGCCGCCGACTCTGTTGACCCAGGGGTCGACAGCCCAATCCCTGAGACCGGGTCAGGCGGATATGTTTTACCCACTTGATTTGAAAGAGAGCAATTTGTATCACTTATACCCACAGTTCCGCAGACCACCCCATCACCATGCTGCGCATGATGATTAGGACCCCGGTCGCTCCACGTGGACTAAGTATTTTCGCCCTCCGGGCTTACCCACCATAATTGAGCTTGAGCCATTACTCGAAATAGTAGATGGCCTTGATGGGGTCGATGCTGGCGGCTTTGATGGCGGGGTAGAGTCCAGAGAGAAAACCGGTGAGGAAAGAGAAGAAAAAGCCCACGATCACGCCCTGGATGGGCAAATAAAGGGGAAAATCGATGGCTTTGCTGATGCCGGTGAGGATCAGCCACGCCAGCACTATGCCCAAGGCCGCGCCCAACAATGCGAGGGTGACGGCTTCGAAGATGAAGTAGTAAAAGATGTCGCCTTCGGTGGCGCCCACGCTTTTGCGGACTCCGATCTCGGTCATGCGTTCCTGGATGGAGATCAGCAGCGTGCTGAAAAGCCCGATCCCGCCAACGATCAGGGAGATCGAGGCTATGGCGATGAGGGTCACGTTCCATTTCTTCATGTAGCCTTCGATCTCTTTGGTGATGTTCAGCAGCATTTCACCCACGTTCATGAAGCTGAAGTTGGGAAACATGCTATGGCGGGCCAGCAGTAACTGGCGGGCTTGGGATTTCATCAGGCGGAATTCCTCTTCGGATGCGGCCTGGAGGTAGATCATGTGGACGCCTTTCTGCGTGCCGAAATACTGCGCCCCATACTTGAGCGGCACATACACCGCGCTGAGGTCTTCCTTGCGTTCCCAGGTGTTGAAGTTCATGCCATTGCCGGAAGAAAGCTGGTCTTTATCCAGGACGCCGACGATGCGCAGTCGGTGCCGCCCCAATTGCAGCATTTTGCCCACCGGATCGGATTTGCCGTATTGCTCCTGGGCGAAATGGTAGCCCAGAACCGCCACGGGCAACAGCTGGTCGTTTTCGTAGGCGTTGAACAACCTGCCATTGAGGACGGGATAGGTCTTATTGGCGAAGAATTCGGGATCCGTGGCACGCAGCCGCACCTGCTTTTCCTTGTTGTCCAGGCGCATCAGGGCCGTGTTTTCGATGGTGGCGTAAGCGCTTTTGTGGGGCACGCCTTCCAGCAGCGCCAGATAGTCGTCGTAGTTGATGGTCTGCACGCTTTGGTTGGCGCGGCGCAAAGCCCGGCGCAAGCTGCGGGGCCCGGTCACGCTGCCTTGTTCCCCGGCGGAAATGACCACGGAATAGTTCCAGCCCATGCCTTCCATATTGCTGTTGATGAGTTCTTTCAGCGCGTAAACGCTGGAGACCATGGAGACCACAGCGAGCACTCCGATCACGATGCCGGTGAGCGTCAGCAGGGAGCGCAGTTTGTGGTTCAAGATGCTTTGAAACGCGCTCTGCAGGGCATCCCGGGCATGGATCCGGGCTATTCCATGGTGCTCTTGCATTTCGGGCACTGCTTGAAGTTGCCTTTGTCTTTAGTGTATTTTTCCTGGACGAAGGGGTTGCCGCATTCCGGACACGGGATGGGTACGGGTTTGTCGTTGGTGATCCATTTGCAGTCGGGATAGCGGGTGCAGGAGTAGAAGATGCGGCCCTGCTTGTTGCGGCGTTGGACGATCTCGCCGGTTCCGCATTCCGGGCATTTGAGCCCGGTGGTTTTAGGCTTGGCGAACTTGCATTTGGGATAGTTGCTGCAGGCGATGAATTCACCGAAGCGTCCGGTCTTTTCCACCAGGGGGGATCCGCATTGGGGGCAGAGTTCGGTGAGGGTTTTGGGCACGGAGATCACGATGTTGCCATCTTTGTCCCGGGTGAAACTCTTGCTGTTCTTGCAGGCGGGGAAGCGGTTGCAGGAGAGGAATTCGCCGCTTTTGGAACGCTTGATCTGCATCCTGCCCTCCTTGCAGAGGTCGCAGACGATGTCCGTTTCCTGCACGAAGGCCTTCTTTTCCGATTTCACGTCCACGGCCTTGATCAACTTGGTCAGTTCCTCGTAATACTTCTTTACCAGTTTGTGCCAGACGACCTTGCCCAGCTCCACTTCGTCCAGTTTGTCCTCCATTTTGGCGGTGAACGACACGTTGAAGATGGCGTCGAATTTATCCACCAGGAAGCGGTTGACGTCCATGCCCAAAGCAGTGGGCAGGAAGGCTTTCTTTTCCAGGATCACGTATTTGCGTCCGCGGATGGTGCTGATGATGGAGGCATAAGTGGAGGGGCGGCCGATTCCCTGGGCCTCCAACTCTTTGATCAGCGAAGCTTCGGTGAAGCGCGGAGGCGGTGAGGTGAAGTGTTGGGAGCGCACCAGTTCGTCGTGTTCCAGGGCGTCATGGTTGGCGTAGTCGGGATGGATCTGCTCGCCGGGTATGAACATCACGTGGGGATAGGCCTTGCGGAACCCTTCCTCCACAACCTCGTTGCCGCTGGCTGTGAACAGCGCCTTGCCCACAGCGACCTGCGCGGTGGTCGTTTGCAGTTTGAGCGGTTTCATCTGGGTGGCCACGTAGCGTTGCCAGATGAGGGTGTAAAGCTTGAGCTGTTCCTTGCTGAGGCTGGCGGCCACGCTTTCCGGAGTGTGGAAGGCGTCGGTGGGGCGGATCGCTTCATGGGCGTCCTGCGCGGAAGATTTGCTCTTATATCTGCGGATGGTCGAGTGCGTTTCGCCTTTGCCGAAGCGGTCTTCGATCAAGCCGCGGCAGTTTTCGATGGCCTCATCGGCGATGCGTGTGCTGTCGGTGCGCATGTAGGTGATCAGGCCGGTGGTTTCGCCTTTCAGATCGATGCCTTCATAGAGTTCCTGGGCGATGCTCATGGTGCGTTGGGACTGGAATCCCAGGATCTTGGAGGCTTCCTGCTGCAGTGTGCTGGTGATGAAGGGCGGCGGCGGCTCCACGTTGCGGGCAGTGCGTTTCACTGAGTCCAGGCTGGCAGAGGCAGAAGCGATCTCGCCTGTGATCTCCAGGGCTTTGGCTTCATCCGGGAGCTCCAGTTTCTTGCCGTCCCATTTTTCCAGGCTGGCTTTGAAGGGCGGCAGTTTCCCCCGCCAGAAGTTGGCTTCCAACTTCCAGAACTCGCGGGGTTCGAACGCCGTGATCTCGTTTTCCCTTTCGCAGATCAGGCGCAGGGCGACCGATTGGACCCGGCCCGCGCTGAGGTCCTTGGCGATGACTTTCCACAGGAGCGGCGACACGGTGTAGCCCACGATGCGGTCCAATACGCGCCGGGCCTGCTGTGAATCGACCTTGGCCATATCCACGCTGCCGGGCTCTGCGATCGAGGCGTTGATCGCCTTGGAAGTGATCTCGTTGAAGACGATGCGGTAGGTCTGCTTTCCTTTCAAGTCCTTTTCCAGCACCTTGGAAAGGTGCCAGGCGATGGCTTCCCCTTCGCGGTCATGGTCGCTGGCCAGATAGACGGCGTCCGCTTCCTTGACCGCCGCGCGGAGTTCGCCGATCAGTTTGGATTTGCTTTTATCGGTTTCGTAAACCGGCAGGAAATTGTGTTCCACATCCACGCCGAAATCGTGCTTGGGGAGGTCGCGGACGTGGCCCAGCGAGGCTTTCACCTTAAACTTGTTGTTCAGGAATTTGGAGATCGTGTTCGCTTTGGCGGGTGACTCCACTATGATCAGGCCTTTTGCCATATTCGTTCCTTTGCTGCCTGACGAGGCTTCAGTCTTCGCCTTCATGCAGGCCACAGCATTTCTTGTATTTTTTTCCGCTGCCACAGGGACAGGGATCGTTGCGCCCTACTTTGGGTGCGACGCGCACAGGACGCTGTTTCTCTTGGGTTTCTCCATAGGGTCCGGAAAACTGGGGCGGCTGGCTGATATCCTGTTGGGAAACGGAGAGTTCCTGGGCTTTGAGGAAGGCGTTCACATCCTCATGCTGGAGTTTGGCGTTGTTCAGCATGCTGTCCATTTGCTCCTGGGTGAGGATGTAGGTGGTGAAAGCCTTCTTGGTCACGTTTTCCTGAATGCGGGTGATCAAGCTTTGGAAGAGCTCGTAGCTTTCGCGCTTGTATTCGATGAGGGGGTCCTGGTTGGCGTAGGCGCGCAGGTGCACGCCATCCTTGAGCAGGTCCATTTCGTGCAGGTGGTCGCGCCATTCGTCGTCCACCACTTCCAGCATGCTGCGGCGTTCGATGTCGCGCAGCACTTCCTCGCCGACCTGCCGTTCTTTCTTTTCATAGGCTTGCAGCACCAATTCCTCAAGCGTGTTTTGGAGCAGCGCTTCGCTGAGGTGGTCGGACTCCAGGTCGGCTGGTTCGATCGCCACGTTCAGGTTCTGCTGAAACCAGGTGGCCAGGCGCGCCAGGTCCCAATCTTCGGGATAACTGCTGTTGCCGATATTGGCGGAGACGGTGTTGCGCACGGTTTCCGAGATCATTTCCTGGACCTCGTGCTTCAGGGAATAGCCCTTCAAAACACTGCGGCGGTAGGAATAGATCACCTCGCGCTGCTGGTTCATCACCTCATCGTATTTGATCAGGTTTTTACGGATCTCGAAGTTGTGCTCTTCGACCCGTTTCTGGGCGCGCTCCACGGCCTTGGTCATCCAGGGATGGCGGATGGCATCGCCGGGTTTGAGGCCCAGTTTGGTCATCATGGGCGCGATGCGGTCGGAACCGAAGAGGCGCATGAGGTCGTCTTCCAAAGAAAGGTAAAACCGCGATGTGCCTGGATCGCCCTGCCGTCCTGCCCGTCCACGCAATTGGCGGTCGATGCGCCGGCTTTCGTGGCGTTCGCTGCCGATCACATGCAAACCGTCCTGGGGCTGGCCATAAGGAAAAGCGTCGTTGACTGCGGAAGTGAGCTCGCGGTAGGATTCGATGGGCTGGGTCACTACGCCGGCCCCGAGTTTGATATCTGTTCCGCGGCCGGCCATATTGGTGGCGATGGTTACCGAGCCAGGCTGACCGGCAAGGGTGATGACTTCCGCTTCGCGTTGGTGCTGGCGGGCGTTGAGCACGTTGTGGGGTATGTTTCGCCGCCTGAGAAGCCGGCTGATCTGCTCCGATACTTCCACGCTGACCGTGCCCACCAGGACGGGCTTCTTCAGCTCGTGCCAATGGACGATCTCGTTGATCAGCGCCTGGTACTTTTCGTTTTTGGAAAGGTAGATCACGTCCTCATGGTCGATCCTGGTGACGGGGACGTTGGTGGGGATGGACATCACGGGGAGCTTGTAGATCTCGGCGAATTCGGCTTCCTCGGTGACCGCGGTACCAGTCATGCCGGCCAGTTTTTCGAACATGCGGAAGTAGTTCTGCAGGGTGATGGTGGCGAAAGTCTGGGTGCCGGCCTCGATCGTCACGTTTTCCTTTGCTTCCAGGGCCTGGTGCAAGCCGTCGGAGAAGCGGCGTCCGGGCATCTGGCGTCCGGTGAATTCATCCACGATGATCACCCTGTTGTCGATGACCACGTATTCCTTGTCGTTTTCAAAGAGCGTGTAGGCGCGCAGGAGCTGGTTGATGTTGTGCAGTTTCTCGCTCTTGTCCATGAAGCGGTTGGTTTCCCGGGTTTTCTGTCTGGCTTTTTCGGCTTCGGAGAGCGTTTCGTCGGAGTCGATCCGGTTGAGGATCTCGTCCAGGCTTTCCACGATGAAAAGGTCTTTTTCCTGGCGGGCCAGCAGGTCGCGCCCTTTTTCGCAAAGGTCCACGCTGTTGTGGCGTTCCTCCACCACGAAGAACAGCATGTCGTCCAGTTCGTGCATCTTTTTATCCCGCAGATACACGCCTTCCATATCGTTGACCATTTTCTTCAGGTCGCTTTCCTGCATGAGCTTGGCAAAGGCTTTATTACGCGGAGCGGCGCGCTTGACCAGCAGGAGGTTGGTGGCCAGGCGTTCGTTGTTGGGTGAGGGATTGTCCTCGCGGCTGTCTTCGCGGATCTCGCTTAAAACCCTCTGGACCAGGGTATTCTGGGCTTGCACCAGTTGGTGGATCTGGGGGCGGACGTCCTGATAAAAGTTCTTGTCCTGGGCGATCGGACCGCTGATGATGAGCGGCGTCCGGGCTTCGTCGATGAGGATGCTGTCCACCTCGTCCACGATGGCGTAATAGAAATCGCGCTGGACCAGTTGCGAGGAGGACACCGCCATGTTGTCGCGCAGGTAGTCGAAGCCGAACTCGCTGTTCATGCCGTAGGTGACGTCGCAACGATAAGCCGCCTGGCGTTCCTCGAAACTCATGCCGGTGGTGATGCATCCCACTTGGAGGCCGTGGAAATTGAAGATCGGCTGCATCCATTCCGCGTCACGGGCGGCCAGATAGTCGTTAACTGTCACCAAATGCGCGCCGCGTCCTACCAGCGCGTTCAGGAACAGCGGCAGGGTCGCCACCAGGGTTTTTCCTTCGCCGGTGGCCATTTCGGCGATCTTGCCGTCGTGTAGGGCCATGCCGCCGATCAGTTGGACGTCGAAGGGCACCATGTTCCAGGGCAGCTGATGCTCGCGGACTGTGAAAACCTGGCCCAACATGCGCCGGCAGGTATCCTTCACAATGGCAAAGACCTCGGGCAGAAAGTCGTCCAGGATCGATTTGGTGAGGGCTTTGAGTTCCTTGCGGGCTTCGTCGATGCGGTTGTCGATCCGGTTGCGCTCGCTGTCGTCGTTTTCAGCGCGGTAGCGCGATTCGAGCTCGCTCAGCTCCGTCCTCAGAGGCTGCAGTTTGGCGGCTATCTCAGCTTTGATGCTCTGGACCCGTTCCCGGAGCTGGTCGTCGTCGTATTGTGCGAGTTCCGACCAGATGGAGTTAATCGCCTCAACCTGAGGCTGATACAGGTTCAGATCGCGGGTTGCCTTATCCCCGAACAGTTTGCGGAGAATCCTTTCCAACATATGATTAATCCTTTTATGCTAACCGTTTAGCCGGTTTCCGGCGGAACGGGTATACGCCAAATGGCACCGGGACACAAAAACTTCCAGCCCGATTGTGTCAATACTTTAAATCTATCCAAGCCTTCCTTGCAGGCGGCATGGGCTCAGGACAGCCCTAGTTTTTTGTGCAGCCTCTGGATCCGGTGTTCCAGTTCCAGCACCTTGGCGCCGCTGATCACCGGCCGGCTCAATTGCCAATCCAGCAGTTTACGGGCGTATTCCAGCGCCAGGGGATACTGCTTGCTTTTTTCCAGGCTCTTGCTGTATTCCAGCATACCGGCCGGATGCAGCAAAGACGCCGCCAGGCCGAAGCAATCCTGCGCCGCCGCGTCGTCCTTCTCCTGTTTGAAGAGCAAGCCCAGATCGCAGGCGATGTCGCCCGTGAGGATGTTTTGCGCCAGCAGGTCGACCAGGATGGAGCGCGCGGTTTCCCGGTGCCCCTGGCTCAGATAGAGTTTGGCGAGCGCGTGGTAGTCGATGCGGTGGTCGAAGCCCTCCACAGGCGGATAACCAATGCTGTTGCAGATCAGGGCGAACAGCGCGACGGTGTGCAGGACGTCGAACTGGTTATGGATGAACACGCGCTTCAGCAGCTCGGTCTCTCCGCTGATCAGGTATTGGAAATAGGTTTGGGGGATCAGGGAGCCCTCGATGTCCAGCTCTTTTTCGCGGATGTAGCCGAGAATGTAGAACTCGATGGTTTCCAAGGCGCAGGAAGGTATCTTGTTTTTCCACAAACGCCGGGCAAGGTGCAGCAGATCGATGTGCTGCATGGCGCGCAGGTCCAGCCAGATGTGGTTGTAGAGCAGGCGGGATTCCAGGATCGGCACATCGAAGGTCTTGCCATTGAAGGTGATCAGCAGCGGTTTCTGCTTCACCAGCTCGATCAGGCGGTCGAAAGAGTTGGCTTCCGCCTCGGGTTCCGGCAGAAAGAGCTGCTCCACGATGTATTGCTCTTTTTCGAAATAGCCCAGGCCGATCATGAAAGCTATTGTCTGGCCCCTGCCCAAGCCCGTCGTTTCCAGGTCCAGCACCAGGAAATCCTCTTTCTGCCAGGCCACGCCGGTATCCAGCTTCGCCCATTCCAAAAACACTTCGGGGATTTCGCGCGGAAACAGAGGCAGTCCGTCCACCTCGGTGAACATATCGTAAGCGGTCCGGGTGCTGAAAAAGGGGTAATCCTCGTGGGCGGAAAACACCCCGTCCAGGTTGGCCTGCAAGCTTTCCCGGATCAGTTGGCGGAGTTCCAGATCGTGGTCCTGGCGGTCGTGTTCCATCAGCGGTTAAAAAAGCCACCCCGAAGGGTGGCCGTTCATTTATTTTTTCTTATGACGGTTCTTGCGCAGGCGTTTCTTTCTCTTGTGCGTGGCGATTTTATGTCTTTTTTTCTTCTTTCCGCAAGGCATATCAGTTCAACCTACTCATGGGCTTTGATGTCAACGACAGAAGCCTTGAACTCGCGGGAGAACTTGAAGGTGGGAACTGTCCTGGCAGGCACCGGAACTTTTTCGTCGGTCTTGGGATTGCGGCCCACGCGGGGTTTGCGGGTTTTCAGCTTGAACGTGCCAAAACCGCGGATTTCAATGTGATGTCCCCGGCCAAGGCTATCCTTGATCGATTGCAACAAGGAATCCACGACCACCGAGACGTCTTTGCGGATGATGCCGGTATTCTCGGAAATGATTTTTACCAGATCTGCTTTTGTCATGTTTTTCTCCTTAGATTATTATGCTAAAATAGCTCAATTAGACTGCGTCTTTTAATAAGGTACTCCAAAATATAGGCTTAGGTTTGTGTCAAGAAAAAAAGTCCGGCGCCGGGTGCCCATATCCGGAAAAGCTATATCCCTTGCGGAAAAATCCGTTTCTCCAGCCGCTGGATATAGGGAATGGCAAACAGGGCTGGCACTTACCAAAGCTCCGGATTCTGCGGTGAGTTGGCAGGAGCCAGTTTAGCGCCGCGCAACTTGCGGTTATCCAGCCAACTGATCACGGCAGCGCTGGCCAGAAAGCCAGCCGCCACGATGAATACCGCCGTGATGTTGAATAATTTCATCAGCGCGATGCCCAGAATAGGAGCCAGCAGTCCGCGGATCCCCGTCATGGTCACGTGCACGCTCTGGTAGATCGAAGCGTCCTGCTTTCCGGCGAAGAAGATGGAGCTCATGTTCCAGGAAATGTTCACCGCGGTCATGGCAATCCCGAAGATCAGATAAGCGGCGAACACGATGACCACGGGCATCAGCGCTTCGCCCTGCCACAGCGAGGAAACCACGATGAGCAGCGGAAACACCATCAGCAGCGCGAAGGCTCCCGAGATGAAACGGAAGGGATGCATGCGGTCGTGTAGTTTCCCGATCAGCGGCGAAAGCAGCAGCATGCCGAGCTGGGAGACGATGCCCTTGGCGAGGAAATTGGTGGTGTAATTCAGCTGCAGCTTGTCCACCAGATAGATCGGAATCACAGGCTGCATCATGATGAAGCCCATGCCGTAGATGGAAAAACTGCGCTCGAACCTGGCGAAGGGCTTGTTTTCCTTCAGCAGTTTCAAGGTGCCGGAAATCGGTTCCAGCAGCATCTGTTTCCAGCGTAGCGGTTCGCAGATCCGGTCGGTGATGGGTTCGCGGATGCGGATCAGGGAAAGGACGGCGGCGTGAGCGAAGCCGCAGAGACCAGTCACTACGAGGATCCAGCGGAAACTCTGTTCCTGCGCGTCCAGCAGCCGGCCGGCGAAAAAAGTGAACACCACGGACACCGCCATGCCCAGACTGATGGTCAGGCCGAAGATCCGGGCGCGGCGCTTCTCGTCGATATTCCTCTGGTAAATGCTGTTTTGGGCGGGCACGATCAGCGAATTGGAGGCGAATAGCAAGCCCAACAGCACCAGATATTCGTTCATCGTGGCCAGCCAGACCGCGTAGACCAGGGTCAGGCGCCCCAGAATCCCCGCCACAATGAAATAACGGTGCTTGTGGCAACTGCGCTCAAACACCCGGGCCCACCATACCGAAAAGAAATTGGCGACCGGCCAGATCATCGTCATCAACATCAGTTGCCAATCCTGGGCGTGCAAAGCTTTGCGGGCAATGATGTCCTGCGTCTGGTTCAGCGAGACCAGCACCCCGTTGAACAGCGCGGATACCAGCAGCATAATGGCGGAACTGCGCTCGAGGGGGCTGAGGTTTTTAAGGCGTATCGGCAATCTGATGATCCCTTATCCAATCTTTGAATGCAAGCAGTTTGCACTGCCCGTTTGTGTCAAGCGGGATTCCTGGAGGATAGCAGCGACGGGCAAGGCAAAAGTGACGCGTCCAGGCAGACATGAGCATTGCAAACATGTTAATCTGGATCGCTGACCTGATTATGCTTACGCGTACACAATCCGCTGTTTTTCGGCGGAAAAGTGATCACCACTCAGCTCCCATGTATCATTCCGGTTCAAGCCCGGGATGGCAAGTTTTATCTTTGAGCACCACAATCCGAGCCTTGGTCAACTCCCTTCGCCATTTTTCCCCAACCCTTGCTCATTTTTCGCTGCGCCCCCGCGGGTTGCAGTCAATCAAGCCTTAATCAAGCCTTAATCAAGCGTTAATTATTGACGCTTGATTGAGGCTTGATTAAGACTTGATTAAGGCTAATCCCCGAGGGCCGGGTGGGAGAAAAATCTCTTGACAGGATGCTTGGTGCCGGTTGAATCGCCGCATTACAAGCGGAATCAAGCCAGCCCTGCGCTGGGATTCCGTGCTAACGGGAGGAAGATATGCAGGCTGGAAAAATCCTGGCCGCTCTGGCGATCCTGTTCTGGTCTTGCGCGCTGCAAGCCAGCGAGATACCGCAATCGCCCAATCTGATTGATGACCGGGGCCTGAAAACCGGAACCTGGACCATCCTGATCGACGCGGACTGGAACTATGTGGAAGACGCAGCCCAGGCCAGGTATTACCGCATCGTCAGTTACAAGGCCGGAAAACCCGCCGGCGTAGTGCGCGATTATTTCCTGTCCGGGCAACTCCAGGGCGAATCGGTACTCCTGGCCGAGAACCCGGACGTTTTCAACGGAAGGTACCGCACCTATTACGAAAACGGCCAGCCTGAAATGCGGGGCAGGCATAAGGATGATCTGGAAACAGGATTATGGACCACCTGGCATCCCGACGGCAGCCTGCTTTCAAGAGGCAAATACAAGGCCGGAGAAAAGGCGGGAGCTTGGATCGAGACCAGTTCGGAAGGCTGGACTGAAGAGGGATCCTACGAGGACGGGCAAAGGGAAGGACTGTGGACGTTTTGGGATCTGGATTGGAGCATCAAGGCGGAAGGCGAATACCAATCCGGCAAAAGGGCCGGCATCTGGCGCGAATGGTACGACAGCGGCATCTACGCAGAAGGCCCTTACGTGGACGATCTGCCTGAGGGCAGATGGATCCTGTGGCATCCTGACGGCAGCGTCAGCGGGGAAGGCGATTTCCTAAATGGCGAACTGCATGGGATCTGGAAATTCTGGGATGAAGACGGGGTGTATGAAGAGCTGGAATACCAGCACGGAACCTTGATCGGCAGAAGGCTGTAGCAGTAGGGATTTACAGGCGCTGCTCAGTAGCTGAGCAGCTTGCGCTGGCGCAGTTCGATGGTGGCGCGGTAGGGTTTCTCGCCTTCTTTCAGCGGCCGGTTCAGTTTGTCGATGACCTTGGACTGGAATTCGCGGGTTTGCGGACGCAATTCCGCGGCGAAAAAGATGCTGGCCAGTTCCTCGCCGCTGGCGTCGTAAACCTTGGCCAGCAGGTCGGCCCGCTCATAGCTGCGGCCTTTGTTTTCGATGTCGTAGCCCAGGCGGATGAAGTTGCGGTCGTATTCGTCGAAACCGACGCTGTGGATGATGATGCTGTCGCGGCGCGCTTCCCTCTGGCATTTGTTGTACAGCAAACCGGCCAGGGCTGCCAATACCGCCAGATAGATCAGCGTGTTTTTCAGCTTGTATTTCTTGGGATATTCAAGGCGGTCGACGATCGGCATGGAAGCGCTCCTTTAGAAAGAAAACTGCCAGCTGCCAAAGACTTGATGGCGCGCAGCGCCACCGAAATCCGAGCGATGGCCCAGCAGGAAAGTGTGATGCGCCAGGATTCCCACGCGCAGGGTGTTTTGCCAGCGCAGGTTGAAATCCACTTCGCCGCCCAGCCAGTCCGCTTCAGCGGTTGCGCTGATTCCGGACGGGAAGTAATCCTGGTAGTTGAGGCGCCAGTCGTTGCCCTCGCTGCCTTGCCAGGTGGCGGAAAGCTGGCTGTCCCAGCGCAACTTGGCGGGCAGGGGCAAGTTCAGTTCCGCGGTCAGGTCCAGCAGATTCGAGCCCTTGGGATAGCCCAGAGGCTGCCTGTCGTGGGAGTACATAGAGACGTTGGCGTAGTGGGTGTAGGTCCAGGGACGGATGGCGGTGAATTCCATGGCGCAGCGGGGAGCCGGCCCGGAAACCAGGGCCAGGCCTGGCATTTGCAGCGCGGCGCCGGTTTGCAGGGCGAACTTGTTGCCCCACCAGTTGGTGTACCACTTGTTGTAGGTAAGTTCGTCGATGGCGCAGTTCAGATATAGCGTCAGGTCGGGCTGGGGCTGGATATTGGCGCCGGCGAACAGCATCAGGTTATCCCGGTCGCGCAGTCCATATTTGCCGACCCGCCAGAAATAGAGGGGAAGCATGTAACTCAGGTCGCTTGTTCCGCCATAGATCACGGTTTCGCCCAAATAGAGGTCGATCCAGTTTCTGGGGCGGCACGTGAGCTGGTGGACGGCGAGGAATTTGGCGGGGTATTCGCCCTCGGTGCTGCCGGCAAGGGTGCTGTCGGCATCCAAACTTGCGCCCAGGAAGGAAAAGCGGAAGACGCCGAAGTTCTGTTCCAGCAGCAGATAGTCGTATTCATTCACCGCGCCTGACAGCGCCACCGAGCCGGAAAGGGAATTGCCCAGCTGGAATTTTCCCCTGCCCAGAGCGGCCTTGAAGTGTTCGCCGCCGTAGCTGAGTTCGCCATTGACGTTGTCCAGCAGCGAGCCGTCCGGGTTCTGGTTGTTGTAGCCATCGATCAGAGGCGAGGCAAGCCACTCGGATTTATCGCCGTGGAACTTGCCGTTCCACCAGGTGGCGCGCATGCGGAGGCGTCCGTTGTAGCGGGAGTTCACCCTCAGGCCTTTGTAGAGGAAGCCATAATCGCCGGGATCGTCGAGGCGGTGGTCGTAGCCGGTGATAATGTTGGCTTCCAGGGCGTAAGTGGCCGCGGAATCGGCATAGTTGTACTGGAGCAGTGTTTTGTGCCGTTCTCCGGGCGCGAATGCCTCCACCAACGAGGCTGCAAAGGTGCGCCAGTTGAGGACGGGATGCCGCAATCCGTCCAGGGGTGTGAAGGGCACTTCGGTTCCCAGTGTGGGATTGGAGTCCAACAGGCTGAACGACACCTGGCTGCGGACATCCGGCAAGAACGCGCAATCGTCCCAGGGATCGGTGGCGAAGCATGGCGCAGCGCCAGCGCAGATCAGAAGTGTGGACAGGGCGCAGCGGATAAGGTGTTTAGTCGCCATGCTCCGGTCCCGGATTGGGAAACTGGGCCAGCAACAGCTCCACATCGGTAAGGCTAAGCTTCATTTCCCGGGCGATCTCCTCTTTGGACCAGCCTTGGTCGAGCAGCCTCTGGATCATGCGGCGCCGGGTTTCGGATTCCAGGAGCAGGGAACTGCTCTCCGGATCCATGGTTGGCGGCGTGATGGGCTTTCGGGGCGCTTTCTTGCGCAGTAGGCTCCACAACAGCAGGGCCAGCAGCGCCAGGGCCAGCAAGCCTGCCAGAATGGGCATCCACGGGGCGTAGAGCGCGCACCAGCGTCCACCCGTGAGACCCCGCCGGGTTTTGGCCTGGCTTCCTACGATGTAAGAATCCGGCTGGACGCCCAGTTTGCGGGGTCGTCCGTCCACTTCTGGAGCAGGAGTTGGCTGGCTCTGTGCGCTTTCGGTTTCCAAAGCGGGGGCAGGCTCAGGTTCGGCAGGCGGAGTAATAGTTGAACGCAGTTCCTGAGGGGGCGGATCGAGGGTTAAAGTGATGCGGGTACGGTCTGCCGAAGGACGATGTGCGTAGGAGACAGAGCCCTTGGTCCTTACCTCGATGACGGCGTTCAGGCCGCTGAAGTAAGCGCTGACACGGTCGATATAGGGGCTGGAACCGGGATAAACCGGGTCGCCGACCATGCTTTCCACTTCCAGGACGACGATCTGAACGCCTTTGCCATCAGCCAGGCGCTGGACTTTGTATGAGCCAGGATCCGACAGCTCGATCAGGACCTGGTTGCCCTGCGTGGGAAGGTCCCGGGAGACGATGGACTCGATCCTGAGGGCGGAAATCGCCGCACAGGAAATCAAGATCGCCAGAGTAAGCACAACTGCGCGCATATAATTCCTCCCCGGCAGCCAGATTCGCGCTGCCGGCGTTATGATTCACCGCATTTGCGGAATGGTCGTAGTTCTGTTGTTCCCCGCTGTTTCCACAAACCGCCGTCAGTCGATCGGAATGATCCTTTCCACGGTGGCCTGCAGCGAGAACGCGATGCGCAGGATACCGTTCACATATTGCACGCGGGGATTATCCTTGTCCAGGCTGAGATCGGGGAAAAACACGCGGCGGGCGAACCTGCCGGTCTCGATCTCCATGCTGTGGAAGCTGGTGCAGGAGTCTTCCCCGTGCAGTTTCCTCATTCCGCTGATGCGCAGATACTCGGCAGTGACGGAGATGTTGATCTCGTCCTTGTGCACGCCGGCCAGTTCTACTAAAACCACCCATTCGGTTTCGGTCTGGAAGACGTCGCACTTGGGGTGCCAGAAGTCGTCGATGGCCTCTTCGATGGCCAGCGGGCTGTTGGTGAGGGAAGACACTTCCCCCAGGATCTTGAGCATCTCGCGCCGGATGCCCTGAAGATTGGTATAGATTCTGTCCTGCATGATCTGATCCTCGGGATACAGGCTCCCGCGGCCTAGTATTCGGTCCTTTCCTTGAAGGTGAGGATAACTTCGGCGTCGGGTTGGACGTTGACCTCGAAGGTGGCCTTGTTGTTGGCGTCCACGTTGTATTTGAAGTTGTCGCGCACTTCGATGATGCGGCTGTTTCCGCCCATCTGGTGGATGACGTTGATCTTCTTGGCTTCCGCGGAGTTGTTGCGCAGGGTCACCTGGAGTGTGCGCTCGTTGATGTTGCGGCTGATCTCCCTTTGGTCGCGCACCATCGTTGAGCCCACCAGATCGAAGGCCTTGCCTGTGTTGATGGTCACTTCCTCGTTCCTGCCGGTGTGTTGGATGCTGTCCTCGCCGATGAATTCCAGGTTGCCGTCGCTATCGCGCTTGTAAACTTTGATCACGCCTTTGGGCAGGGGTTTGCCGATGCCGTTCTCTTCCGTATTCTTGAATTTGATCACGCTGTTAACGCCGGCAGCCCAGGTGGCATATTCGTATTGGGCGTTGGCTTTCACGTTCTGCGTGGGGTAGAGCGCGATCTGCTTGGTCTGGTTGTTGGCAAAGGAGACCTTCTGGTCCAGAGTGTACATGTGGAAGTCGTGAAAGGCTTTCTCCTCGAAGCTGGGAGCCGCCATTCCAGCGCCGTCGGTCGCCATTTCGGCATACATGCGTTTGTAGCCGTAATAGTCATCCTCCACTTTGTTCACGTCACCGGCGATGAGTTTCAGGTTCACGTCGTCGAAAGCGCGTCCGCTGGTGTTCTTGATCGTCACCCAGGAATTAACGTCGAGGGTCTTTTCGTCCCACACGCTGTTGTAGGTCACGTCCCAGCTGAAGCCGCCGCTCAGATAGGTGAGTTGGAGCGGATGCTTGCCCGCGGTGTCGGCGATCAAACTCCAGCGGAGGGTCGGCTTAGTATAGAAATTGGAGGGCAATTCCGCCAGCTGGATGATCTGGGTCTCGGCGTCGGAAACTACGAGGAGGCGGTTCGTGCCGCTTTCCAGCACACCGAAACTGCTGCCGTCGTAAAACTTGAGGACGCCGCGCACTCGCGATTCGTCCTTGGTGAGCAGTTCCACTTCGCGCTCGATGTATTTGGCGATGATCTGGCTCTTGCCGGCCAGGTCGTATTCGTAGTTCTGTTCGGCGATGCGGACTCCGCCTTTGAGGGAATGGACGATCACCGATTCGGCTTCGATGCGCGAGGTGATATCCGAGAACTCATGGTCCTGGCGGCCTTGTTTCAGCGTCAGGTCAAAATTGCTGCGGACCAACGACAGGTCGTCGTTGTAGATCGTGATCCAGTCTTCCGCGAAAGCCAGCCCCGCCAAAAGCAGGGCGATGATGAGCAGGGTCAATTTATGTGCCACGTTAACCTCCTGGGGTTTCGTTTGGTATGGGCTATAAATATTATACTTTCGAGACAGGCAAATACCAGCAAGGTTTTGGTCAAGGAATATATCGGTTTTGCCGGGGCGAACAGGAATTCCATTGACAGAATAGGCGGCCGCGGCGCTTTTGGGATATGCACCAGATCATCAGACGACCCACCCGCCAGATCCACTTGGGAGGCTTGCCCATTGGAGGAAACGCGCCCATCTCCATCCAGAGTATGCTGAGCGTCCGAACCGCGGATATACCGTCCGCTGTGCAGCAAATCAGGGCTTTGGAACAGGCCGGCTGCGAAGTGATCCGCCTGGCTGTGGCAGACCAGGCTGACGCGGAGGCCATCGCAGCGCTGAAAAAGGAATCCACAATTCCTCTGGTGGCGGACATCCATTTCGACCACCGTCTGGCGCTCGCATCACTAAACGCTGGAATCGACGGCCTGCGCATCAATCCGGGTAACATCGGCAGCCGCGAAAAAGTGGAGGCGGTCGTGAAAGCCGCCTCAGAGCGCCGGGTGCCTATCCGCATCGGCGTGAACAGCGGTTCCCTGCCCACTGAACTTGTCACCAAATACGGCGTCAGCGCGCAAAGCATGGTAGAGGCGGCGCTGGAGCATGTGCGCATCCTGGAAGGCCTCAATTTCGACGCGATCAAGATCTCCGTGAAGGCCTCGCAACTCCCTCTGATGCTTGCCAGTTACCGCGAACTTAGCCGCGAAGTGGATTACCCCTTGCATCTGGGCATCACCGAAGCCGGAACGCTGCTGGCCGGAAGCGTCAAATCCGCCCTGGCGCTGGGAATCATGCTCAACGAGGGCATCGGCGACACCATCCGGGTTTCGCTAACCGCCGATCCCGTGCAGGAAGTCCTGGTCGCCAGGCAGATCCTGCAAAACCTGGGTCTGCGCAAAGGTCTGAATATCATCTCCTGTCCAACTTGCGGACGCACCCGCATCGACCTGATCCAATTGGCGAAAGAGGTCGAGGACGCGCTGAGCGAGTTTGCCGGCCAGCCTCTGACCATCGCCGTGATGGGCTGCGCGGTAAACGGCCCTGGAGAAGCCCGGGAAGCGGATTTCGGAATTGCGGGCGGCGATGGCGAAGGCCTGGTCTTTGCCGACGGCGAGATCGTCAAGAAGGTGCCGGAGCGGGACCTGGTGCGCGAACTTGTAGAATTGGTGCGAACCCGGATTTCCGGTGCCTAAAAGACTGCTATCCATCTTCCTGACCTTCCTGAAGATCGGCGCATTCACGATCGGAGGCGCTTATGCCATGATCCCGCTGATCCGTAGGGAAGTGGTGCAAAAGCGCGGCTGGATAACGGACGAGGACTTTCTGGACGGCCTGGCGGCGGCACAATCCTGTCCCGGTCCGATCGCCATCAATCTCAGCGTGTACATAGGTTTGCACATCCGGAGGGGTTGGGGGATGGCAATGGCTGTTCTGGGCACGGTTTTACCCTCTTTGATCACCATCGTTGCCATCGCGGCGCTGTTTACCCACTATGCGGAATTGCCCTTGGTCCGCAAGGCTTTTCACGCGCTCAAACCAGCACTGGTCGCCCTGATCGCGGTGCCCCTGATCCAGATGACGCGCCAGGCGGGCTTGAACCTCAGCAATTTCTGGGTGCCCCTGGTTGCGATGGCCGCGGTGGGCTTACTGGGAATCAGCCCGATCTGGCTGATCCTGGCCGCGATTGCGTTCGCCGTGCTGCAAAGCCTGTGGAAAAGAAGCAAGGCGGCCTGATGTATTTCATCCTGTTCTGGACCTTTTTCAAGATCGGCTTGTTCAGTTTCGGAGGAGGTTACGCCATCCTGGCCATGATCCAGCAGGAAGTGGTGCTCCGCCATGCCTGGCTCACGCAGTCCCAGTTCACCGACGTGGTGGCGATTTCCCAGATGACGCCGGGTCCCATCGCCATCAACGCCGCCACCTTCATCGGCTACCAGCAGGCCGGGATTCCCGGCTCCCTGCTCTGCACCTTTGGCGTGATCCTGCCTTCGCTGATCCTGATGCTGGCTATCACCCTCACCTATCTGAGGCTCCGCAAGCAGGCCTGGTTCAAGAATGTGATGCAGAAACTGCGTTGGCTGACGCTCGGATTGATCGGCGCTGCGGTGATCCTGATCGGCAAAGGGGCTTTTCCGGACTGGTTTTCCGTGGGGGTGTTCGCGATTTGCCTGGTGGTCTATCTGCGCTTCAAACCAAATCCCATCTATCTGATGCTGGGCGCAGCTTTGGTGGGCATGGTGCTGGGCTAGCCCGGCCAGGTCAAACCATGGTCTGAAGCCTCTCCGCCAGACGTTTCACCTGCTCTCCCCGTTCCAATTCCAGGGGGATGGGATAATCCCTCTTTCCCTCCGCGAACAAGCGTTTCAGGCAATGATAGACGCTGTCGGGGGACTCCATGGCGCAGATGAAATCCTGGCCGCATCGGCGCAGAAGTCCAGCGGCCTCGTTTTGCGCCGGAACCATCGCCAGGATGGGCCTTTGCGCCCTCAGATACTCGAATACCTTGGAGGTGAGCGTGCCGCGCGGACTGCTGCTATTGATGGCCAGGATGAGGGCGTCCGAGGCCCGCATTTGTGCCAGCGCCTGTTTGTGCTCCAGCAGCGGAACGGTTTCCACCATGTC
>CAYSAT010000052.1:0-21401 GCA_964429035.1 uncultured Candidatus Cloacimonadota bacterium
TACGGAATCAGTTCAGAAAATCGGACTGGGAGATTCCTACTGCATTATTTGGGTTCAAACCGAGTGGGTAAGCCCCGGAGGGTGCGACAGACATGGATACCATTTCAGCATAACAACGATGCTCTTCATATCAACGCTGGACTTGGCCATTTCTGCCCTTCTGTAACCTGGAAAAGGTATAGCGAATGTCTGTCGCGCCCTCCGGGGCTTACTTGATCTGCGTGTCACCTGTTCCGGGGGCTTCGCTTACCACCTTACAAACTCGCTGCGCTCCTTTGAGGGGCCCCCGGTTCGCTCGCACCCACCGCTATGATCTGGCGCACCCTCCGGGGCTTACCATTGAGATTGAGATGATTTCGAACTCTAAAACGCCCCGCCCACTGAGTTTGAAAGGGAGACGAAAAAGAGGAGGGATAAGTGGATAAGTGTAAATCGGGTTAGGGCCTGCCGTAGTTTCCCGTCTAACGTCTAACGTTTAACTCTTAACTCATAACTCTTAACTCTACCCTCTCCGCTTATCTTTCAAGATTTTGTTCGCGGCAAATTTCCCCGTGAGTATGGACATCGGCACGCCAGCCGGGCTGTAAGCCCATTGTCCTGCCTGGAAAATGTCTGGCAGCGGCGTCATAACGGCACTGGCGGCATTTTGGATGCTGCTGATCACCGGCATTTCGGCTTGAAACTTCCAGCCCACGATCGCTCCCTCGGAACTGGCTATGCGCTTGTGAATGCTGAGCGGCGTATGGGAAAAATGGGCCGCGATCCCATCCTTGAGCTGGGGATAGACCGATTTCGCCAGCACGCTGATCACGCGCTCCTCGATTTCGGCCACAAACTCCTCCAGCCAGCCCGCTTCCTGCACTTTGAGGAAGAGTTCGTACTGGGCGAGGAAACTGACAATGAGGCCGGTTTTTCCCGGCGGAGCCAGTACCGGATCCTTCAAGCCGGGAATCGATATCTCGAAAGTGTTCAGGGCGATGAAGCGATCCAGCCAGGCGAGGATGTCTGCCTTGCTTAACCGATCGAAGTTTCGCAGCAGTTCATTCAATTCTTCGCGATGAATGGCGCCCAGGCCTTGCCGGGACGGGGTATAGAAGAAATGGCCGTGGGCGATGCTGCCCAGGCTGGCCAAAGGCGCGTCGAGCTCCAGGAACAGCGTGAACACCGATTCGCCCCCCTTATACTGGAGCAGTTTGGCTTTTTCCCGGGTAAAGCTGGTTTGGACTTTGGCGGAGAGGCCGTCAGTATCCACGATCCTGTAAAGCGTCTTCAGATCAGCCGCCCAAACCAGCTGGCGATAGGCGTAGCTGGCGCCTTCGGTGTCGGTGACCGTGCATTCGCGGGCTGAAACGCCTCCGATCGTAGTATTGGTCTGGATCTCGCCTCCCAGTTCCAGGATCTTGTTTCTCAATACATCCGCCAGTTTGCCCACGCCGCCTTGGGGATAAAAATAGTCCAGATAGAGTGAGAAATAACTCAGGGCGAAGAATGTGGGCGTACCCTGAAAAAAGTGCTGCGCAATGATGTCCCTGAGCGAGGGATTGCGGATGATGGTAGCCAGGTATTTCTCAACCGGGATTTGCATGCGGTTGATCCTGCCAATGGTGAGCAGGAAACGGGGCAGCCAGGGCAGCAGTTTCCTGAAGATGTAGGCGGTATCGCGCTTCAGGTCCATGAATACGGGATTCTCGATGCCATAGAGGACATCCATGTTCTTCATGATTCTGCGGATGGTCTTCAACATCGATTCGATGTCCGCCTGGCTTTCGGGATAGAACTTCTTCAGGAATGTACCATACTGGTTCAGGCTCTCCAAACTTTCGATGTGTAAGATCTCATCTTCAATGCCCAGGGAAACCGGGCTGGGCACCACTTTCAGCTTGATGTTCAGATCTCTGAGCATGGGCAGGATGATCCCCGCGTCTTCCAAAGCTCTGACACCGGCATCGAAATGGATCCCGTCGCGGGTGAATGAGTTTACCAGGCCGCCGACTTCGGCATTTTTTTCCAGCAGCAGGACTCTTTTTTTCGCGCGCGACAAGTAGGCGGCGGCAGTAAGGCCAGCCATTCCTCCGCCCACGATAATCACGTCGTAGGTGTGTTCATTCATAGTGCAAACCATTTAGTTTCCTTTGCAGGGCAACAGGGCAACAGGGGGCTCACGCCAAGGGTAAAAATAGGGATCATAGTTCTTTCAAGCCAGTCATCTCTAGCGTCAAATCCCACAGTTGGAGAGCGGTTTCCCTGTCTTTGGCTGGCGGCGCGGGCTCTTCCTGAGTGGTGAGGTTAAAGAAATTTCCGCTAACCCCTTCCATATCTTTGGCGGCTCCCAGATAATACAGCGCTTCCGCCGCTATTTGGGGCGATTTCAGCGTTTTGTCGAAAAAGTTGCGTTTGAACCACCGGTAGAGGGGTCCGTTTTCCTGGCCCGTATCAGTTTTCACCGCGCCGGGATGCATGGTGTTGAGCGTGACTCCGGAACCTTGCCAGCGCTGGTCAAAGCACAGCATGGATAGCAGCTGGGCCGTTTTCGCGGATCCGTAGCTGCCCAATCCGGTATAACGGCGCTTCGACCAGTTCAGATCGTCCAGGCGCAAGCCCCAGGCAGCGAAACGGTGTCCCTCGGACCCCACCATGATTATCCGGGCCTGGCCTTGCGCTTTCAGCTTGTCCTGCAAAAGATAGTTGATCACGAACGGCGCCAGATAATGCACCGCCAATACCTTTTCGAGGCCATCGGATGTCAACTCGCGCTTGGTGAGATACACGCCCGCGTTGTGGATCAGAACGTCGATGGGGGATTCATGCCGCGCCAATTCATCAGCCACGCGGAAAACAGCGCTCAGTTCGCTCAGATCGGCCAGCAGATACTCGCAACTGACGCCATACTGGGTTTCCAGTTCGCGGCGCAACAGCTCGGATTTCTCTGGGTTCCGGTTTACGCACAGGATGTTGGCTCCCTGGGAGGCAAATTTGCGGGCGGCGGCGTAGCCGATTCCCGAAGTGGCGCCAGTAATTGCCACCAGTTTGCCTCGAAAATCGTCTGTGCAGATCTTGGGGTCTCTGCCGTTGTTTCTGATCATGGCCCAGATGTTGGACCATTTGTACTCGCGGATGTATTGCCGGGTTTTCCTGTTCACAGCCTTCACTCAGCCGAATTTTCTGGCCAGGAACTTGCGGTACATCTTGTTGAAGCGGGGGATGTTGTTGAAGATATCACCCCAGAGGTCGTAGTAATCGCGCTGTTCCTTGATCAAGCCGTCCTCGCTGAGGACCAGTTTGGTGGCGCCGTACATGGGAGTATCGGGATATTTCTTGAACATCATGGTCATGATCCAGTCAAAAATGATCACGTTATCGTGTTGGGCGATGGCCAGGATCTGCATCTTGAGCTGTTTGGTGCGCTTGGTAAGGCGCTTGCACATGGCGATGAAATCGTCGAGGCCTTCGATGCGCTGTATCGTATCCTGGAAGACAATATCCCGGTGATAATAGGGAAAGATATGCGACCAATCGGGTTTACCCTCGCGGTTGTAGGTTCTGGACCACAATTCGCGGATCGTATCCATATCCAAAATGAGCCTGTCCTGCTCTTCAGCGTGTGTTTGTATTTCCATTTTTCCTACTCTAGTATGTAATCAGGGTTGGTTCCTGGCCTAAAGATATCTGGGCTGAACCTCAAGGCTGACCTGTGAATACCCTTTAAACACACAGGTTAGCAGTGTCAAGCTCTTAATCGGGCAACGTCCCAACTGCTTCATTCGGTTGAAGGGGTGATCCGCCTTCCCTGGTAATGCATGAAAAGGTGTCAAGAGCCTCATGATGATTCATCAAGAATACAGTGGCCAGATGTGCGAGTTGGCCAACCCGAGCCGGAACCACCTGGCGTGCCATAAATCGCTGTAATCTGCACTCTCAACTCTCAATTCTATAAGTCGAGGTATTGCGCGGCAGCGAAAAGTGCGCGTCCGCCGATAAAACCAGCGGAAGCCTGGACAATGTTCACAGGCAGATCGGCCAGGGCGACCGCTTTGCCCAAGGTGGGCATGAACCACTCGCCCAGGAAATAGCCGATGATGATCACACAAGAACCAAGAAGAGGCAATACGATCTTCAGCCAGGGGGCCTTGCCCTGCGCCAAACCGCAGATGAAGCCCTCCAGCCCTTTCACCACCAGCGTTATTGGCGCGAAGAGGGGGAAGAGGAGGAGGTCGGCGATCGCGCTGCCAATCCCGCCAGCCAATGCTCCCGCTTTTTTCCCCGCGTAGAGGCCCACGAAGACGATCATCACATCCCCGAAGTTGAAGAATCCGCCCCCAGGAACAGGAATGGGTACCAACATCGTGGCAGCGGTGACCAAAACGATGAAACCCAGGTTGATGGCCCAATTCCCGGTTCCGCCTTGTTTACCGCTATGGCAGAGGATGATGCGGTTGTCGATCTGGTCGCCCTTGCCCCGGGCAGTCTGCAGCAGAGAGAGCAACAGAGCCAAAAGCGAAGCGCTGCGGGCTTTGAAACGATGGGCGAAGGATAGTCCGCTGCGTTGTTCGGAAGCGATCTGGCGTTGATGGGCGAGCAATTCCGGATAAGCGCTGAACGCCGTTTCGTAGAGGCTCTGGCCCAGCAATACATACTTCTGGAGGCCTATTTTTAGAGGCAGGCGCAGTAGGTCGTCGAAACTTACCAGGGCAAAGAAAATCCGGAACGCCAGCACCGAATTGACGAAAAGCAGGATGCGCAACAAGCCGAATTCCAGCCAGAAACGGAGGCTTCCCGGCTCATTGGATGGGGTTTTGACCCCAATGACGCCAAACAACAGATATACAGCCGCCACCGTAAGGAAGAAAGGCAGGATCAGTTTGAGAGAGCCTAGCCAGCGCCGGAAACCGCTCGAGGCCAGTAGAACGAGGGTGAGGACAGCCCAAACCAGCGCTTGCGCCATCAGGTTGTTCAGCCACAGCCAGCAGACCAAAGCCAGCGCCGTGAGCAGAAAGAGCAGGGCAAGAAACAGCCGGGTCATGGGAGGGAAATCTCGCTCAGGATGTTGGAACGCGGCGTGAACAGGATTGGCCGAGCTGGCATGATATTCGTGTGGGCGCTGAAGACCAGGCAAGCGGAGGGGATTTCTATGCTCAGGAAATCCCTGATCAGAGGAGCTTGGGGGGATTCGTCCACGAGAACGTATATCGGGCGGGATTCCTGTTTCACGCAAGCCAGTAAATCGTCCAGCAGATACTGGACGGCATCCGCTTCTTTCCCGATCAAGCGATGTGGAGGCAGCAAACTGGCGTAGGCCTTCATCGCCGGCAACTGATAGCGCATCTGCTGCTCGAAATACAGTGCGAAAACATCCGCGCGGGATCGCAAACGGGGCAGAAGGACGCGGCTAAGAAAGGAGCTCTTGCCGCTGCCATTGGCGCCTTGCAGATGGTATCGGCCTCCGGCAAGGAATTCCAGCGCTGAGCTCACACTCAGGCTGAAATCCGGCCAAACATCGTAGCGGCCTGGTTCAATCAGCAAAGGGCGCCTCTGTATGGATGATCTCCTTGTTTGAGCCCAATTCAGTTATCAAAGCGCGCAATCTGGTCCTGTTGTCCTCGTCCAAAGCAATCCAAAGCTCTTGAAACTCGATTTTGGGGGCTGGGGAGAACAAGGCCAGGAGCGCCATGAGCAACACTTTCTGTCCTCCAGAAAGATCACCGGCTTCGCTATCCGGAGTCAGGATTTTACCGGTAAGGTCGGCAAATGCGGTGAACAGGCGTTCTAAAGAGGCGGCGGGGACATTATAGAGCAGCAATTCGCCACGCAGTTTTCCCCCGGCAATCAGGGGTTTGCCGGCTGAGCAAAGCAGATGTGTGTGGCGGCGTTCAATCATAATAAATGGCGGAGAGTCAGGGATTCGAACCCTGGGTACCCGTGAGGATACAACGGTTTTCGAGACCGTCCCGTTCAACCGCTCCGGCAACTCTCCTTAAGACCTTCGTACTTGGAAAAAGTTCTTGAGCAAGGCGGCGCAAGCGTCAGCCAGCACTCCGGGTATGATCGCGGGGTGGTGGTTGAAGCTTTTATCCGCCAGCACATTGTAGATTGAGCCCACTGCGCCGGCCTTGGGATCGTAAGCGCCGAAAACCAAGGTTCCCAGCCGGCTCCAGATCATCATCCCGGCACACATCAGACACGGCTCGAGCGTTACGTACAAGCTGCAATCCTGCAGGTACTTGATTTTGGAGGAGAGGATTTTGTCAATCAGCAATTTCTCGGCGTGCGCCAAAGGATCGGCCAATTGGCGGGTACGGTTGTGTTCCGCGTGAACCGGTTCGCCATTCCGGACCAGGACGGCACCGACGGGAATCTCGTTTTCCGAAGCGGCAAGTTCGGCTTCCCGGAGGGCCAGCCGCATCCAGTGCTCGTGGTTGTCAATCGGCATGAACAGGCGTTCCGGGCATCAGAAATGGGCGCTCAAACTCACTGAAGTCCGCCAATCAAGATCGCTGACGGTTTCTCCGGTGGGATTAAGGGAAAATTCCAGGAGGGAATTGGAGGTGAATTTCCAGGCCAGGCCAAGCAGGAGTTTGTACTCTTTCCAGGTTCCCCAGGTGTATTGGGGCTGGATTATGTAATAGAGATTGCCGATGTCGTGTTTGAGGGTAAGGCCGGCAGTGAGGCGCGTGTTCTTGTAGTTTATCAGATATTGGTAGCCGTCGTGTCCGGCGTACTCGTTGCGTTCATAGCCAAAGAAGAGGTCGGTGCGGAAGGCGTTGTGCCCCTTGTTGCGGTAAGGGAGCAGAATCCAGCGCAGATCGGAAGAACGGGCGGACAAGGGAAAACTGTCGAAGACTAGCCTGTACTCAAGATCCATCTGGCGGTAGAAGGCCTTGTTGGCGGGGACGTATGTGTAATCTGTGTAATCGGCGCGGATGAGGTAGGACTGGTCAAACATCAGGCGGTCGCCGATCAGGATGGCGCAGGCGGGATTGAGGACCAGGCTGCTGCTCTGTTTGTTGTTGTCCGAAAGGATTCCGTTTACGTAGACGTCATCCGCCAGGTTCCAATGCAAGCGGTTGGAGAGCTTAATCCGTTCGTGCCAATAGTGGACGTTGCCCAGGCTCAGCCTGATGTTGCGGGTGTCGTTATCCCAGCGGTGAGCATCGTCTGGGTAGCTGGTCCGCTGGAGGTCAATCGACATCCCGGTGGAGAGCGTGTCGCCAAAGGCGTATTCCCAAGCCAGGTAGGTGGCGAGGTTGCGGATCTCGGTATGGCGTGTGTTTTGGGTGTAATTGAAGGACTTGATGGCGTAACTGTGGTTCGCGGATGTGCTCCAATCCACGCTCTCGAAAGGCGAGAAAACCAGGTTCAGCGAAGCCAGATTGATGTAATCGGCGTTATTGCGGACAGTGTT
Organism: uncultured Candidatus Cloacimonadota bacterium; assembly: GCA_964429035.1. Lineage (GTDB taxonomy): Bacteria > Cloacimonadota > Cloacimonadia > Cloacimonadales > Cloacimonadaceae > Syntrophosphaera. The sequence continues at coordinate 7,400 of CAYSAT010000052.1, forward strand.
CTGCTCCAGCTTGATCTCGCGGCGGGAATAACTCTCCTGAAGTGTGATCCGCAGCAGATCCAATGGCGAGTAGTCCAGTGTTCCTGAATAGAGAAGAGACCTGCGGTTCTGCCTGTCGTAGAGCGAGTAATATCCGCGTCCGCCAGCACTCACGTCCGATTCCAGCACGTAGAGGTCATCCAAACGCTGGCCCAGGCTCAATTGGTTGGCCAGGGCCAGGCGTTCGCCAAAGCTGTTGAGATAGGCGTTGAATGACAAGTCCCTGTAGGATTCCCAGTCCAGTTCCTTGAAGTCGCAAATGGCGGCCAGGCCTGCGTCGGTAAAGCCCAGGGTGCCGCCCACGGAAGTTTTCCCCGTTGCCTGCCAACCCTCGCTGGATAATGTGTTGCCTATCAGATAACGGTCATCCTCACTACGGATCAAACCCTTGATCCCTGCCTCCAGAAGCAAGCTGTCGGCAGGCAGATAGCTCAGGGAGTAGCCCAGAAATCCAGTTTTGTTACGGTAGGGATGGAACTCCGGTTCCAATTCGCTGGAATCGAATAGGTATTCGTAGCCGGAGAGAAAACTGTGCCTGAATGCATGCCTGTCCAGCGTGAAATCCATGCCCAGCAGGGACTGGCGGCTTTTCTGGGCAAAGTTCAAGCGCTGTTCCGAGGTGTTCAGTCCGTTAAGTTGTATCTGCGAGGCGCGGAACGGAACCATCCGGTAGGCGAAGCTGTTGGCCAGGCTGCGGACTGTGTTGGAACCCGTGAAGGAGAATTCCACGCTGTTGGTTTGGGCCGCCAGCCCTGTCGTGGCCAGGCTAAAGATGAGCGCTGAGATTAATGAACTCAGTTTCACTGAGGGTTTCTCCACGCCGGGAAAGATCGATGCCGCTGGTGCGCTGAATCCGTTCCAGGCCGGCCTTGTCCGCCAGACTCGCCAGGTTGTTGCGTAAGGTCTTGCGCCTGTGGGAAAAAGCCAGGGTGATCAAAGACAGATACTTGTTGAGGTCGGGTATTTGCGGTGGAATGGCACGGGGGCGCAAGCTCAGGACCGCGGAATCCACTTCCGGAACGGGCGCGAAATTCTCGCGGGGGACTTTGAACAGGACCCGGGCATCGAAGATCCGCCTCAACCTCAGGGTCATCACTCCATAGGCTTTGCAGGCGGGTGGTGCGCAGATCCGGTCGGCGACCTCGCTTTGGACCATCAGCGTGACCGAGTCGAAGTGCCGGTGCTGTTTTTCCAGAATGGTCAAGAGGGGAGAGGTGATGTTGTAGGGGATGTTGGCCACCAGTTTGAGGGGCCGGCCGCTAGCGCCAAGCTGTTCCTGCCAATCGAGGCGCAGGATGTCGCCCATCACCAATTCGATCCGGGAGCCGAATTCCTCACGCAGCGGTTGTTCCAGGCGGCGGTCGAGTTCAAAGGCCCGCAGATGGCAGCCTGTCGTCAACAAAGCCCGGGTGAGGATGCCCTTGCCCGGTCCGATCTCCCAGACTTGGTCTCCGGCTGCGATGCCCGCTTCAGCCACAATGGCTTCGGCGATGCTGGGATCGATCAGGAAATTCTGTCCCAGTGCTTTGAGTGGTCTCAATTGGGCCGTCCCGAAAAAAAACAGATTACCCGTCAACACCAAGAGGGGGTAATCTGTACTTTCAAGCTGATTGTGACGGGGTTCAGGCGCTTAGTTTTTCAGCAGCGATATTCTTGCAGTTTTTGCACACTTTATGGGTTTTATCGCCCACCTTCACCTCATGCAGCACTTTGACGCCCGTGTGGTGGCAAACAGGGCATTCTCCGCGCCCATGTTTGGGTAGGTTCTTTATGCCTTTGCCTCGGAAATTCTTGGCCATGATCTTGCTCCTTGCTAGTTGGATTGAGCGTTTCCGCATCGGGAAACAGCTGATTTGACCATAAAAAAACAAGCCCTTTTCGAGTCAACAGTTATTTACAGATCTCTTTCAAACCGAGTGGGTAGCCCGGAGGGCGTAGAATGGTAGGCGGGTGATTTATCGCCCGTGCCAAACGAGAGGCCCTTATGCAATCCACCGGTTTCAACCGGTGCTGGACTTTACTGGCAAGGACCTTGAGAACGTGTCAGATGCTGGATGCATGTACCCTGAAGCCCTGCACTCATTGAAATGAGTTGATCACAAAATGGTGGGGAGATTGGTTCATACTACACGGGCGATAAATCACCCGCCTACCGTCCTGCACCCGCTGAAGCGGGTTTGCCACCGGGCTAGGTTCACAGGGTTACCCACTCGGTTTGGAAGAGAGCCTTATCTACAGCTCTCTTTCAAACGATGAGTGCAGGTCCTCGCAGCTGGTCTCCGAGAATGTTCAACCGGAACAAGCCTTTGGATTATGAAAAGTATTTCTTACCGGGTGCCGGGAATCCGCCGGCTATCATTGCGGGGTCACTGCGCGCTCATTGCGCGCTTGGCCCGTAATGAGCGCGCAATTACCGCGCAATGGTTACGGGAGCCTTATTGCCTGGCCTGGTTATGCACAGATCAGGCAAATCGGAGGCCAGGCTAGCCTTTCAGCAATTATTGGCGGTTTCTCCGGCAAAGGGATTCAGGGTCTTTTTCTGGACCGGCTGCTCATGCGGAATGATGCAGAGGAACTTCATCACGCCGCTGCCGGTGTTCTTGAAGGCGTGCTGCAAGCCGGGATCCACATAGATGATATCGTCGGCGGAGAAGGGTAGTTCTCCCCGTTCGGTTTGTAAAACTCCAGTTCCAGACAGGACGTACACTTCGTGTTCCCAGGCATGGGCATGATAGGGGGTGTGGCCACTTGGCTCGACCTCGAACATGCGCAGGGCGAAGTTGGGCGCGCCGTCGTTTTGGGCAATCAGCCAGCGGATCTTGGCGCCGGTCGCTCCATCGGCGTTTACAGGCTCAAGTTCAACCTGGTCGTAATGGATAATCTTCATCTATTCTCCTCCATGATGGCGTTTGTTGTACTTTCATAAGGTTGGTTGTTTCAGATATGATAAGCGGATTGGGGGTGGAAAACTATGGGAATACCGGATACCCCGTCACGCAGATGTCGCCTTCCAGTGAGCGGCAAGTGAGGTCACGCAGAGGAATGGCGGCGGAAATGTCCGGGAGCGCCAGTTCGCTCAGAATGGATTTTGGCCCGCCCACTAGCTTGGCGCCATAATGGATGATGCACTTATCCACCAGGCGGGCGCTGAGAAAGGAGGAGGCCAGTTTGCTGCCGCATTCCAGTAACACACAGTAGTAGCCGGCGGTATGCAGGATGCCCAAAACCTCTGCCAGGTTCAGTCCGTCTTGTTGGGATCGCACAGGCTGGATCCGTACACCGCGGAGGGTTAGTTCCCGGGCTTGGACCGAATTTTCCTGACCCGGGGCGCAAAACAGGAGGGTGGGATATTCCCTGGCGGTTGTGGCGATCTGGCTATCCAGGGGGAGCCGCAGCGACGAATCCAGGATAGCGCGCAGCGGCTGTTTCCGGGGCCGTGGCAAGCGGACGTTGAGCAGCGGATCGTCTTTGAGGACGCTGCCTATCCCGGTGAGCACCACGTCCGCTTCTTCGCGCAGGCGGTGTACAGCGAGGCGTGGCCTGGATCCGCTGATCCATCTGGAGGAGCCATCCCGCGCGGCATACTTGCCATCCAGCGAGAGAGCCGCTTTCCAGATCACAAAGGGGCGCCCTTTCGTGATCCGGCACAGGAAATGCTCCAATTGGCGCGTGATCTGCTCCGCGCACAATCCCGCCTGGATTTCGATGCCGGCGTTTTGCAGCTGTTGGATGCCTTGGCCATTTACCAGAGGGTTGGGGTCGGTGATGCCCAAAAAAACGCGCTTGATGCCGGCTTTGATAATGGCATCGGTGCAGGGAGGGGTCTTGCCATGGTGGGAACAGGGTTCCAGGGTTACATAGAGGTCGGCTCCACGTGCTTTGGCTCCGGCTTTGCGCAACGCCTGGATTTCTGCGTGATCGCCTCCACAGAATTGGGAACAGCCCTCGGCTATTATCTGGCCTCGCTTGACGATCACGGCGCCCACAAAGGGATTGGGCGCGCAGGTCCCCCGGGCTTTTTCCGCCACCCGGATGGCACGCTTCATATAGCTCACAGGATCAGGCTTGGTAGCGTTCAAGGTTTTTCCTGGCCAGTTCGTAAGTGGGGGCGGTTTGGAGGATTTCCTGCCAGATGGCGACGGCCCGGGCAGTGTCACCCAAGCCGGCATAACAGGCAGCAAGGTTGTTGCGGACATTAAGGTCGTCGGGACGGTCGGAATTCAAGAGCGTAAGCAGTTGGATGGCAGAATTTAGATCCTTTTCATTCAGATAGATGGTTGCCAAAGCGTAACCCGCGGCAAAATAATGGTTATCCAAAGCCAGGGCGCTTTGCAGATCCTCGATAACTCTATCCGTCTGCTGGGTCAACTGCCAGTAGAAAGAACGGTAGTAATATAGGTCGGCGCAATCTGGATAGAGTGGCAGATTGGCCTGTAACAATTCCCAAACCTCACTTTCGCGTCCATTGGCCAGGGCATCGGCCAGTTTGCGGAAAAGGGCGTTTTGGGCGTAATAGAGGTCGGGTGCGCCAACCAGATTCTGGCGAATTTTCCAGCTTCCGCTGGCTGAACTGAGCAGCACCGTCCACAGGTTTTTGCGGTTCAGTTCCAGCACCACGATAGCGCTCACCCCATCATCGGCGGCTCCGGCATGCAGCAGGCTGAAGGATCGCGCTTTTTGCAGTTCCCGGACTGATGCGAGCAGCCGCTCATACCGGCCTGACCAGTCAAACATCTCCAGATCGTTTGCGGTGAAGGTGCGTAAAGCATTCCATTCACGGGCTATCACCGCTTCCATCCAGGCCGCCGCCACGGTCTCCGGTGTTTCCGGTTCCGGTGCGGGATTGTGTTCGAGCCCCAGTTTCTCCATTAGGTAAGCGACGGGAAAATTGGCGGGATACTGATACTGGGATAGCCAGTTGAGTGTTCTGGCTCGGTCATTTTGGGCGTAGGCATGGGGACTGGCACCATCCAAATCTGGCAAAGGCTGAAAGCACCAGAGGTCGATAAAGCGTTTGGCGGCTTGGATGAATTCCGTGTTGGAATCGGCTCGGAAAGCGGGGATGGGGCTGACCCTGGCAGAGTCGGGCTGCGCGGCGTAAGGGCACTGCGAGGGGCAGCGCAGGTCGACGCGCAGATCGTTGCAGCAGTTCCAACCAATGGTTTTATTGTGCAGGCGGGGGCAATTGCGCACACCTCGTTCGGAGCGGCATTTTTGGCATCTTGCTTTACTGATTAGCATGCTTGGGTCAGGCCGGCAGAGGTGGCAGATGCCGCTTGAATTCAGACACCCGGATCAGACGGTCCACCCTTTGGTACTGCTCCAGCGGATACTTGAGAGTTTGTGAAGATCTAAAGTCCAGATCCAATTCGGTGAGTTCGTAGAGGATCTCGTCCAGTTCGCCGTAGGGCATGCTCAAGTCGGCCTCATCGGTTTGCCCCTGCCAGAGATCGGCGCTGGGAGCCTTGTTGATGATCTTGGGGGATATCTTGAGCGACCGGGCAAGTTGCCAGATTTCGGTTTTATAGAGGTGGCCAATGGGTTCAAAGGCGCAAGCGGAATCGCCGTATTGGGTGAAATACCCAACCATCAGTTCGGTCCTGTTGCTGGTTCCCAATACCAGCGCGGATAGTTTTGCCGAGTGGTCGAAGAGTATGTTCATGCGGATTCTGGCCATCCAATTTCCCCGCCGCAGCTGGCTTGCCTCTTGGTCGATGCTGTCGAAATAAACATCTACAAGGGGGGTGATCTCTATCTTGTGGCAGGCAATTCCCAAATCTTCCGCCAGCTGCAGAGCGTCATCCAGCGAATCCGGATGGCTGGTTCTGTAGGGCATGGCCAGGGCTGTGACGTTGGCGGCACCCAAAGCGCGGACTGCCAGAGCGGCGCAAACCGCTGAATCGACGCCGCCGGAAAGACCCAGGACAACTCTGCCGAAGCCCGAGTTTTGCATGTAGCCGCGGATAAAACTTACAACGCGCTCAGTCTCTATAGGGGGATCGAATTCTCGCATGTTTAACTCCTGATGATGATTCTGCTTAGCGGAGAGGCAGGTAACGCAAGGCGATCCTGAAGGTTCTGCCATGCTCTGGAAGCCCGCCCAATTCATGGTGGGGTGTGTTGAAGATGTTCTCCAAACTTGCTGTGATTTGCAAGTCTGGATTGATGGGATAATTGAGCGCCAGGCTGAGGTCGATAATGTTCGATAGGTCCTGGCCACGCTCATCCCGCATGAAATAACGTTGCTCAAGATCGGCGTTTATCATCATGTTTCCCAATGGCCTCTGGATAAAGGTCTGCGCAGCAAGCAAAGGCGAATAGGATTTCCTGCGCCAGTCTGACTCGGGCAGGTGTTCCAGATTCAGGTACAGGTTTTGTTCCACTGCCACGTCCCAAGCTTTGAAGTGGAGTTCCAGGCCTGTCTTGTTGCACAGCAGATCGGAAAATCCTTCCACTGGCAGCTGCGCAGCCGCCGGCAGAATCAGCTGGGGTTCATTGTAATGCAAGGTGGTGTTGTGGAAAAATCCCAGCCATTGGTCCTTTCCCCGCGAGCCAAACACCTTGTAGGCGTTGGCCGTGAAATTCAACGGAGTGAGAGTCAACTGGTCATCCAGGTTCAATGGCGAATAGGGCTGGCTCTGTTTTCTGACGGCCAGCGGCCAGCTGCTGATCGTTGGACGGTTGCTCAGTTCGAGGTATAGATCAGGCTTGAGGATGATCCTTCTATGCAGGTCGATGGACGGCAGCAGATGTACAAAATCCGTCATCAAACCAATGCTGGCTTCGGGCAGGATATTCACCGGCAAAGGCACACGGTAACGCAGCGCTAAACCTACGGCAGAATCCTGGAGCCAGAATCCATTGTGAAGCGTGTGTCTCTCCCAACTCAGGATATGCTGGTGCGCGAAACCAAAATCGCGCTCAGAAGCTAAGCTTAGGCCGTATTCCTGTTCCAGGGCGGCATAGGAAGCCTGAGTTCGTAAATCCGAGAAAGCCAGGCTGCCGACGCGCAAACGGCGCGCGGTGTTGTGCAAGGCAAGCGAATACAAGGTGGATGAGGCAGAATCCGCCGCTACATCCTGAAAGAACAGGTCCTCGGCGATCAGCATTTCCGGACTGAACCTGGTTTGTAAATGCCCGCTTAGGGAAGACAGCATCCGGTTTCCTCCGGGAACGCCGAATTGTGCGGCCAGGCTGGCAACAGGCAAGAACTTCCAGCCTGGATACAGCGAAGCTTGAAGCGTGGTTCCGAAGCTGGAATCGATGCCCAGATTCATGTGCAGCGGGCGAATGTAAGCTCTGGGGGAGATCGGCGGCTGGTGCCAAAGCGGCACGTTCCATGGGCAGAACGGAGCCAGAGAGTCGGGTTCCACCTCAAGCGGAAAGGTCAGCAGTTTCTTGGCCAGGGGAGCCTTGGCAACTTCGTCCGAACCGATTTCCACCGAAGGTAACACCTGCGGCTGGGCCAACAGCGTGCAAGAGCCGGCCAGGATCAGGATTATCAGAAGCGTCTTGAACATGGCGGCCAGTAGGCCGGGGAAGACTCTCACCTGCCCTCCGGCTCGCCCTGCAGCAGGACGAGGATGTTCTGAACCTGGGCATCGGAGAGTTGGCTTCTCACTTCCTCAAAGGTCAACAGAGCTTCCTGGCGCGCGCTCAATTTCAGCAGGCAGAGGATGTAATGGTAGCTAGCTTGGAGATAGATGTCCGGGAGCTCTTTGTTCAGCAGCCTTATTTTGCGGAAAGAGCGCAGGGCCGCAGGATAGTCTTCATTCTGCCAGGCGATCAAGCCATGATAGTATTCTGCGTTGGCGCGCAGCCAGGGATTGGGTTCAGTAGCCAGGATGGAATCCGCTTCGGCTCCCGCACCAAGTTCATCCCCGTTTTCAAACAGGTATTGGATGTGGAGCAGCCTGGTTTGCGGATACAGCTTCAGGTAGGGTGTCCCTTTGCTCCAGATCTCCGGAAAACGCAGAAAAGCGCTGTCAGCAGATAACTCCGCCATCTTGAGCCAGAGCTCGCCGCCCGGTTTCTGCTCCCAGGCTGAGATATAGCGTTCCAAAGCCAGATCTGCGTTTCCGGCTTTCGCGGCGATCTCGGCCAGGCGGATCAGGGCTTCATGGCTCTGGGTGGAGGCATAGACCTGGCTGACCAAGCTGTCCGCCTGCTCCAGCTGGTTGAGATTGATCAGCGACTGGGCCATCAACATTTCGATGTCGTTACGCCGGTTAGGAGGAAGATTCAGGCTTTTGCGGACCTCGGCAGCTTCCTGGAGCAGTTCGTCCCAAAGTTCCAAACCCGCGTACAGCTTCACTATGATGTACTCCAGTTCGAATTTGATGTAATCGCTGCGGAAGAAATCCACCATATCCACCAGTTGGGCAATGGAAGAGGAGTTGTTGATCTGGCGCGCGCAAAGCTCTATGCCGGTGAAAACCTCGCCCAGCAAAGCCATTTCGGTTTCAGACACATAGGTATTGGCAGTGAAGCGGCGCAAGAGGTTCAACCAGTCTTGATACGCGGGCGCGTAACGCCCCAGATTGTATTGGATGTTGGCTATTTCTGCCAGAACCTGCAGGAAATAGGTCGACTGGGGAAACTCGTCCACGAATTGATCGTAGAGATCCAGTGCCCGGGTCCATTGTTTGCCGTTCGCGGCCGATTTCGCGGCCTGGTAGAGATAAATGTCGGCGTTGAGGTTTTCCCGGGATAAGTCGTAAAACACCAACGACGCTTCGTCGTAGCGTTTCAGGTAGAAAAGCGTGTAAGCCCGGTAGGATTTCAATTCTGTCCGCTGAGGTTCGCTCGCGGCGAGGTTCACGGCATCTTCGTAAATGGCCAGCGCGCGTTCATAATCCTTCTGGCTGAATCTGATGCCAGCCAGGAGCACCGCGGCGTCGAAATCCAGATCCGATTCGGGGATGCTTTCCAACAGCTGGATCGCTTCAGGATATCGGTCCTGATAATAATAGATCTGGGCAAGGCGAAGCAGCACCAGGGGATAATTGGCGTCGGTGAGGACTATGCCCTTGTACAGATCCGCGGCGCTTGCATACTCGGAATTCAAGAAATGGATCTCGCCTTTATAGAACCGGGCTTCGTCCACCCATTCGGAAGTTGGATATTCTGTAATGACCTTGTTGAAGTTGAGGCTTGCTTGGTGATAATCGTTTTGCGTGAAACTGATCAAGCCGAGGTAATAAAAGGCTTTGTCGCGGAATCTGCCTTCAGTCTGGCGGTTTAGATAGCGGTTGTAGGCGGCGGAGCACAGCTCGTATTCGCCGGTCTGGTAATAGGACTGGGCGATCTGGTCGTCGATCCGGTCTGCCATGAGAGGCGTGAGCGGGTAGTCGATTGCCGCCATAAAGCGTTTCACCGCGTCAAGATAGCGTCCCTGCCGGAAATAAAAATCGCCCAGCAGGTAAAAGGCTTCCGCGCTTTCGACCTGCGTGGTAGCGAGGAAACTCTCCAATTGCAGGATTGCGGAGTCCGGATCGCGCCGGAACATGAGTTTCAAGCGTTCCAGATAAGCCAGCACAGCCAGCTCTGAATCATTGGAAAGGGTGAGCTGGCGGAATAGGGAATCGGCTTCGGCGACCGCGCCGTCATGGGCAATAACGATTGCCTGATAGTAGGTTTTGCGCTCCGAAACACCGCCCAGGCTATCCAACAGCGCTTTGGCACCCGGGTAATCCTCAGTTTCCAAAGCCTTGCGCACGCGCAACAAAGAAAGTTCCGGAGTTTGCGGCGCATTTTTGGACTGCAACAGAGCCACATGCTCGTCAAATTCGGTATAATCTCCATGCGCCAGCAGGTAGTTCAGCCAGGAGCTGTTATAAGCATTGAACTGGGGGTCGTCCGGCGGGATGGTCTGCAGGCTTTGAGCCGCTTCGTCGTGGCGATCCAATTCCAGCAGCACCAGGAAATAGTCCAGAAGCACTTCCCGGGGGTTTTCTGCCAGGGCGAGTTTGTATTCCTGCTCCGCGGAGAGATAGAAGCCTTGCCCAGCATAGATCCTGCCACGCCATACGTGAATCTGATAGAGGTAATAAGGGTTGGCGGTGGTTTGCTCCAGATCATTCAACAGCTTCATTGTTTGGGGATAATCTGCCAGGTAGTAACTGCTGATGGCATAATTGAGATATGCATCGGCCAGAATGTCCGGGAGCAGGTCTTGTTTTAGCAGGTATTGATACAGGTACCGGGCTCGTTCGTGCTCGCCCAGTTTCAAAGCCACATTGGCGTCCAAGTAGTCCAGATATTGGATGTACTGCGATGTGGGATACTTGCTGTGGAAAGCGGCGATCTCCTGTTTTACCTCGTTTAGATAGGCATCCGAGGCATAATAGAGCTGGACTATATAGGCAAAATCATCGCGCTCCAGATAACTTTGTGCTGCCAACCTGGCTGGGTTTACAAAGCTCAGGAACAAGGCCACCAATACCAGGGCCAATGATAACGCCAATTGCTGAACAACACCGCGGTAGGTCGCTTCAGGCTGGGATACACGTTTCACCAAATCTGCTCCTGTCATTTAAACGGAATTAACATGGACACTGTGGTGCCCTCGTTTTCTTTACTCTTGACCACGATATCCCCTCCATGCAATTCAGCGATGCGTTTCGCCATGGCCAGACCCAAACCCAGTCCGCTGCTGCGGTATTCCGTAGTACCGCTTTTGTGCGCGTAGATCTCGTTGAGCTCGAAAAACTTGCGGAAGATATCCCGCTGCTGGTATTCCGGGATGCCGATACCGTTGTCCCGTACATAGATTACCAGGGTATCCCGGTTGCCGATCTTCTCCTGGGGATAGATGCTGCGGCGCGCACCCGCCACAATGCTGCCGAATTCGTTGGTGAAGCGGACCGCGTTGAGCATGATGTTGTAGATCATCCGGTGCAGGGCTTTCCAATTAGCGTTCACTTGGGGCAGGCCGTCCTCCACTTCGGTTTTAAACTGCAGATGCCTGTCGCGGGCGCTGATCTCCACCTCCTGCAAGACCATGAAGAGCAGGTCGCCGATGCTGATGGGCTTCTTCACCAGGGTCTTGGTGATGTTGTAAGTATTCATCGTGCTGATGTCGTTGATGCTCATGGTCAGCCTGGCCACGGCTGTGTCCATCTTGGCTATCAGAGCTTCGCGGTCCTCTTCGTCGGCATAGAGCTTTCTTCGCAGCAAAGACATGTATCCTTGCAACGAGGAAAGCGGCGTGTTCAATTCATGGTTGATGATCGCCATGAATTCGTCTTTCATCAGTTCCAAAGCCTTGAGTTCCGTGCTTTTCTGCACCAGTTGGTCATATTGCCGGGCGTTTCTCAAAGCGACGGCGACCTGGTTCAGAAGGAGTTCGATGACTTCTTCGTTCAGATACATCTCACGGGTGCTGTCACCATAGTTATCCAGGTACAAATAGCTGGAGGCTTGGCCGTCCACCATAATCGGACAGCAGAAAATGGTGTGGATGGCGTAATCCTGCACACTGATGGATTTGCGGAAGCTTTCATCCTCGGCGGCATTGTAGGTCAGCACTGGTTTCAGACTGGCAGAGGCTCTGCCGATGGCAGTTGTGCTGATGCCGGATGTAGGCGTTTGCATCTTCTTATCCTGGTTCATCTGCACCTGATAGAGGTTGTTGCCGTCGCTGTCCTTTTTGATCAGAAAGCCCCTTGTCGCGTTGGTGAAGTCGATTGCCGCGGCCACCATGGCAGTTTCCAGTTCCGCCGTATCCACAATCCGGATCAGGTCGTGCGAGATCTGCATCAGTTGGCTCATCTTCTCCATGCGCACGGTGATCTCCATATAGTCCCAGGTGCGGATGATCAAAGCGGTCAGATGGCTTTTGATATTGCGGATCAGGGCTAATTCACTGGACGTGAAATCCAGCTCGCCGTCATCGCTCAGGATCAGGAAACCTACCTTCTTGCTGCCCGATTGCAGAGGAGCGATCAGGGTGTGCCTCCCTTTGTACAAGAAGTTCACCACCCCGTCGGTTTCGAAAGCCCGGTCTATCTGCGGTGTGAATTCCGGCGGCAGCAGCATCTCGGGATCGCAATTGTAGCAGACGAAATCGTAGAAATTCCCGATCTTATCCGAATAAACCATCAGTTTGAAGCGCCAGGGTGCCAGCACTTGCGTGACGCCCTTTTCCACCAGGAATTTGACCCTGGGGACGCTGTTGACGTTCACGATATTGTAGAGCAAGTCGTTCCACTTGCTGCGCGTGTCTTTGCGGCGCGAGGCGATCGAAACCAACCGGAACTTTTTCAGGTCCTTGAGCTGGTATTGGCATATTTTTAGATAATTCTGCCGATCATCGTCGCTGATGTCGGCGGTGATCTTTTCCAGATAGCTTTGATAAATCCTGTATTCAGCGGCGGCCGCCTCTTCCACGCCCATTTCCAGCAACACCTGGATCTTCATTTGCCGCAGTTCCACCAGCAGCTGGTAATACTGAAACTGGTCGCAAACCTCCATCTGCGTGTTGATCCCTCGGAGGACCTTGCGCAGTGGGATGGCGGGATTGGTGAGCTCCAGCTTCAGGTTCAGGATCTCCAACTGGTGGATCCAATAGCGATATTGGTTTTCTTCGATTGCCGGCCTGGCCTGCTCGATTACCTCAGCTGCCCGGATGTAATCCCCAAGCCCGTAATGGCAGATTGCCAGCAGGATATTGAACACTGCCAGGGCATAGTGGTTGTTGATCTCGCCGGCGAACTGCATTGCCTGGTAAAGTTCCTTCAAGGCTGTTTCGTAGTTCTGTTCCGAGATGGCCAGCAAGCTCAAGACATTGTGGTAGAATTCCTGTTCCTGGATCGCCTGATAATCGATCTGGGCGTTCTTGCTGATCAGGCGGCGGAGTTTCCTGGGATTGGCCATTTCGCTCAGGTAATAGAAATAAGTCTTCACCAGAGGATTGATCTCCGCTATCTGCCCATCGATCAGTTTGGGCTCATTTTGCACAATGAAACTGTGGTAATAGCCAAACCCGATGATCTTGCTTTTGGCCAGCGCCAGATTGCGTTGAATGACTTGCAAGTATTTTGTGTTGCGGATCATTTTCAGCAATTCCCGGGATTCTTCCAGGATCGCCTCAGCTTCCAAAAACTCGCCCATCTTGATCTTGGCTTCACCCTGGATCAACAGGGCCAAGGCTTGCTGCTGGATGAGGCCCAAATCACGCGAGTAATGCAGTCCGGTCTGGGCTTCGTGGACTGCTGTGATCGTCTGCCCCTGTTTGAGGTGCAGGTCGGCAAGGTGGTTGTAGATCATGCCCAGCTGGCGTTTAACGTTGTAACGCTTCCAGATTCCCAAGGCCTGGTGGAAATTCTCTTCCGCCCCGGTAATGTTCTTCTGCGCGCTGTACAATTCACCGAGGCGGCTGTAAGCGCTGGCCAGACGGATAAGGATGTCCGCGCCTAAATTGATCGGCAGCTCGGCCAGCATCGTTTCCAGGATCTGGATGGCGCGGTCATAATCTCCGCTCAAACCATGCCGCCAGGCTTGCAAGTCCAGCAGGCCGATGCGCAAACCGAGCGTTAGGTTGTTTCCCTCCGCCTGTTCCAGGCTTTGTCCCATTTTATCCAGGTCGGCGCTGGCATAGCATTGCGCCAGATAGAGTTTGCAGGCTGCTTGGGCTTGACCCTGCGGCGCTAGTTTATCGGCTTTCAGGAAATACTTGAGCGCGTTTTTCTGGTCATCGGCCAGATACTTCAAGCTGCCCAGGACCAGGTATTTCTCAAAACACTCCGGGATCCTGGCTTGATTTTCCCAGATCAGGCCTGCTTGCGCGTAGAGGCCGGTCAGTTCCACTTTCTCCTGGTAACGAAGCAGGTCCGCCTTGAGCTCACTCAGCGGGGTCTGCAGCTCGGGCTGCAAGTCGAACAGCAATACCCGGCCAATGGCGTCCAGAGCCTGTTCCTGCTCGTAATCCTCATCCAGCAAGTGATACAGGTTCAGCAGCTGC
>CAYSAT010000053.1:0-21255 GCA_964429035.1 uncultured Candidatus Cloacimonadota bacterium
TGGCCAAGGTCTTCAGCTGGTACGACAACGAGTGGGGCTATTCCTGCCGCGTGGTTGACCTTCTGGATTATCTGAGCACCCTCTAAGAATCAATGGCGGGCGGTGGGTTCGCTCTCACCGCCCCCGATTTTTGCATGGCCAAGTACTACTATTCATTTGAAGGCCGGACCTTGGGACCGGTGAGCCCGGACGAGATCATGACGCTGATCCTGGACGACAAACTCACCACGGAATCCTACGTGATGCCCGCCAAAACCCCTCAGTGGGTCAAGATTTCCGGCTTGCCCGACCTGATGCGCTTCCTGCACCAGTCCGACCAGCGTTTGCCGGCATCCGACGTCGATCTGGCTGAAATAGTCGAGATGGACGAATCCGCGCCCCTTTTCTTCCATATTCCGCTGCGGCGGCTGATCGTTTGCTCCCTGGCCAGTTTGGGATTGTTTGAATGGTACTGGCTCTACAAAAACTGGCATTTTCTGCGCTGGGTGAGGAAGGATCGGAGTTTCGGATTGTCTTTCTGGCGGGATAGCATCAATCCCTTCCGGTTGATCGGAATATTCAACAAGATCGCTCTGGATAAGGAACTCAACCGCGCCGTCCCCTGCAAACCCAACTTCGGCATGAACGGCACCCTGTGGTTCTTCACCTGGTTTGCCAGCCATTTTCTGTTCCTGATCCCCGTGCAGAACTATGTCAACGCGGCGAACGCCAAGCTCGGGCGCCGATACACGGAGTTATCCTTCGGGCACTATGCCACAATGGCGATGGGGGGATTGGGCTGGCTGCTGCTGTTACTCGGACTTCTTGTCTGAGTCCGCGTCCTGCCGTTTGGCATGTTCCAGCTGATGCTGGAGGGCGTCTTTCAGGTGGGACCGCTTGGAGATCCGGATCAGCCACATAACGAAGAACGCCAAAAGTACCGCCACTCCGCCAATCAACGCCACAACCAGCCAACTGATGCCCTGCTTCATTTCCACGCTCATCAGCTCATACTTGTTCCACATCTGCAGGGTGTCGTATTCCCAGCGGACCGTTCGTTCCTTGTGGTTGATGTTTTCGGCGGTGGTGTTGGCGGTGATGATCTTCCAGGGTACGTGGAGTTTGTAGGTCCAGACAGGATGGTCGGTCTGCTGCTGGTTGTAAATGCCTTCCAGGATGTCGTCGGTGTCCTCGGTTTCCTGGCTGCCCAATGAGATGCGGCGTTTGAACACGATCTTGCCGTCGGGCGTTTTATTCAGGGTAACGCTGCCCCAGAAATCCGCTGCCGAGATCTGGTCGTTGACGTTGTTGAAGGAATTGATGTCGTCGAATTTGAAGGTAACGCTATAAACCACGAAGGGTCCGGCCTTTTCGACCTGCGAATCGACCAGGTGGATGCCCGGAAGTTCGGCTTTGCGCATGATCTCCTGAGTGTTGGCGTAATTGGAGCGGTGGATCAGGCGCAGCTTGGCCTTGCCGGAACCATCCGGATTCAGCCAGAGTTCTTCGTCGTATTCCACGCATCCGGCCAGCAGAAGCAGGGCGAACAATAGCGGCAGCAAACGTTTCATGAAGCGGTCATTCCTCTACCAAACAAACCTTTTTATCCATAAATGGAAAAGGCTCTTTTTTGGCAAGGAAAATGTTTTTCCCTCCACCTGCAGAAATTTCAGTTGACAAAACAACCTGCTTTCTGTGGTTATGGATTCACTAGCAAAACATAGGAGAGACCAATGATTGAACTACGCCAGATATACCATTGCCCGATCTGCGGCAACCTCGTGGAAGTGCTGTTTGCCGGAGCCGGCGAACTGGTTTGCTGCGGCGAGCCCATGAAACTTCTGGAGGGAAACACTGTGGATGCCGCCAAGGAAAAACACGTTCCCGTGATCACCGAAATGGGCGACAAGATCAAGGTCAGCGTCGGTTCCGTGCCCCATCCCATGGAAGAGAAGCACTACATCACGATGATCGAGGTCCTTACCCAAAACCAGGTCCTGCGCCGCGAACTGAAGCCCGGCGACGCTCCGGAAGCGATATTCCGCGTCAAGAAAGACAAGGTCCTGCTGGTGCGCGAATACTGCAACCTGCACGGCCTCTGGAAAAGCTAACTACCTACTGGAGGAATAAACAGACATGTCATTCAAAGAAACCCGCACTGCCGATAACCTCATGAAGTCCTTTGCCGGCGAGAGCCAAGCCCGCATGCGCTACCTCTATGCCGCCAAAACCGCCAAGAAAGAAGGCTTTGAGCAGATCTGCAACATCTTCACGGAAACCGCCGAAAACGAAAAAGAGCACGCCAAACTCTTCCTGAAGCACCTCATCAAGCAAGGTTTGGAGGGCCAGCCGATCAGCATCATGGCCAATTATCCCGTGGGCTGGTCTCCTGAAAGCACCCTGAAAAACCTGGAGTACGCCGCCAATGGCGAAAAAGAGGAATGGACCGAGCTCTACCCCATGTTTGCCGAGATCGCCGAAGAAGAAGGCTACAAGGACATCGCCCTCACCTGGCGCATGGTTGCCAAAGTGGAAAAGGAACATGAACTCCGCTACCGCAAGCTTTATGAGAACGTCAAGGACATGAAGGTCTTCAAAAAGGACGGCAAGGTATTCTGGAAATGCATCAACTGCGGTTACATCCACGAAGGACCGGAAGCACCGGGAACCTGCCCCTGCTGTCAGCATCCCCAAGCCTATTTTGAACTGCACACCGAAACCTACTAAAGGAGGATACCATGCAAAAATACCAATGTATAGCCTGCGGTTGGATCTATGATCCCGCCGATAACGACGACGTCCCATTCGACCAGCTGCCCGAAGATTGGGTATGCCCGGAATGCGGTGTCGGCAAAGACATGTTCGAGCCGATCGACTGATCCGGCCTGAATCCGGAAAGCCTGCCACACGGCGGGCTTTCCTTTTATCTGGAATCTAAACAGAGGATAATATGACCAGCAAAGACTTCAATGAGATACTGGATTTCGCGGTCGCCAGGGAACAGGAAGCGGTCCGCTTTTACCACGATCTGCAGCAGGAATCCAAGTTCGCCGCCCAAATGGACATGCTCAAGGACCTGGAAGCCATGGAAATGGGCCACATCGTGGTGATCGAGAGCATTCGCCGCAAGGGCGTTACCGAGGCCGACATCCCCGCCGTCCAAAACCTCAAGATCAGCGAATACCTGAGCTCCGACGTGGATAACCTCGAGCTGACCTATCAGAACATCCTGATCAAGGCCATGAAACGCGAGGAGAATTCCTTCAAACTGTACTCCGAAATGAGCGCCAAATTCCCCGATAGCGAAATCTCCACCTTGTTCCGCAAACTCGCTGCCGATGAGGCCAAACACAAACTCCTGTTCGAGAAACTATACGACGACTGGATCAGCACAGGCAATTGAAACTCGCCCTGGATAGTTCCCAGAACTCAGGCTCAATCGCGCTGTGGGACTCCGGGAGGGTGGTTTACGGCGCGTATTTCAGCATCAGCGTCACCCACAGCGAAACCCTGATGCCCCAAGTGGACGCGGCCTTGCGATTGTGCGGAAGTTCGCCCGCGGATCTCGAGGCTGTGCTGCTTACCATCGGTCCGGGCTCGTTTACGGGCTTGCGCATCGGTCTGGCTACGGCCAAAGGGATCGCCTTCGGCCTGCGGATCCCGCTGCAAACCTTTTCCACCTTGCAATTGGCGGCGTTGGAACGCTACAATTGCGGCCGGAACATCCTCGCCATTCTGGATGCCAAGATGCAGGAAGCCTACGCCGCGCTATACGACGAGCAGTTGCAGGAATTGCGGCCGCCGCAGGTTTGCACTCCGGAAGCTGTGTGCGGATGGGGCCTGGAGGATTGCTACCTTGCCGGCAGCGGCGTTTCCCTGATCGGACCGCTGCTGGAGCAAAGAAACATCAAGGCCAGGGCGGTACCTGAAAGTCCCCTGCAAGCAGCGGGGCTTTTCACTCTGGCGGAGATGTTTCCCCAGCCTGAGATTTACGATTTCCAGAGCCTGGCTGAACTGGAACCGGAATACCTGAGGGAATCCACCGCCCAAGTCCGCAAACGTCAGACCTGATCCCGATTGAGGCTTATTTCTTCTTACAGGTGCTGACCCCCAACACCGTGTAGAGCGGGCAATTGCCGGTAAAAACTGAGATCAGGAACAGAATGCCCAGCAAACCCCACCAACTCCTGAAAACAATACCCAAGGCAATGACCACTGCTGCCAGTGTTACGCGGATGATCTTGTCGTTGATTCCAACGTTCTTGGTCATGATGAGCTCCTTCTCGTGGCCAGCGAATCCATACCGACAATTTAGGCATCTGCTTCCTGCAAGCAAGATAATCTTGAACCAGTTCCCGCCCCCGTTATCATTGCGGGATCACTGCGCGGTCAATGCGCGGTAAGCCCTCAATGAGCGCGCAATAACCCCGTATTGATAACGGGAAAGGCGCGGGTGCAAAACTGCCCAGCGTCCGGTGAAAGCCAAACATAAACCGGGTTCTTCTACCCGAGAACCCTCAGGATTCTTTCGAAGCCGGCAGGGGAAATGTACTAAACGTGGTTTCTGAGCGCTAGTTCCAGAGGATGGGGATTGAGGTAATATTGCCCAGCCAGATACGCCTGGCCGTATTTGCGGACGTAGTGGTTGAGCAGGGTCACGGGCACGATCAGAGGGATTAGGTGGGCTCTGAAGGCTGCCAGCAGTTCCAGCAGTTCCGCTTTTTCGGCAGCGCTAAGTTCCTTCTTGAAATAGCCCATGATGTGCTGCATCACGTTCAGGTGTTTGCTGGCTGTGGCCGGGTAAGCGGTGGCGCGCATCAGCTGCGTCAGGTACAGGCCAGAGAACTGCGCGGGCTCGAACTGGGCGACCGCCGCAACCAGCTTGCCCAGTTCCCTGTAGATCAGGGGGCTGTGCGCCATGAGCAGGAGTTTGTGCCGGGTATGGAATTCCACCAGCGTTTTGGCGCTGAACGGCTTGCTTTGCAATTGGCGCCAGCGCTGCATGATGAAGATGCGTTCGATGAAGTTTTCGCGCAGAACGGGGTCGTGCAGCCGGCCTTCCTCTTCGCAGGGCAAGAGAGGCAGGGCAAGCATGAATTCCCGGGCAAAGAGGCCCACCCCTTTTTTCTGGCTCATGCCTCCGCCCTCAGGATAGACCTTGACCCGCTCCATTCCGCTGGACGGAGATTTGCTCTTGAAAACAAAGCCGCACAAGTTGGCGTCGACCAAACCTGGAATGCGCCTATGGCAGAAATCCAGCATCCGCTGAGTGTGGTCCACACCTGTTTTAGTGGTAAGCAGGCGGGGCCAGTCGATATCCCCCACCAGGCGCATCGCTTCGCGGGGAATGGGAAGCCCGCATTCCACTTCCGGGCAAACTGGAACGTAGGTGACGTATTTGCCCAAAGTCTCCACCAGCCAGTTGTCGCGGGCATGCTGGCCGTCGTAGCGGACATTGTTTCCCAGCAGGCAGGAACTGATGCCTAGCTTGATTTTGTCTTCCATATGAATACCTTTGATCCTCTTCTAACTCCGCCTGTCACAGAATTTTGGTTAATATGGACCGGAGAGAGTCTTCTCACGCTTTTTGGGATCGTCGAACAAGACCTCTTTGGGGCTGAAATGCGCAGGATCGTAGTCCTTGCCAAACCACCCGCGCATCATTTGGTAGTATTGATGCTTGGGATCCTGCAGGATTTCCAGTTTTTCGTAAAAGCCCCAAACTCCTCCTATATCCTCGGGAGGGCAGGCACGCCTTCCCGCCAGGCAACGCGGATAGGTGTATTGGGGATCGATGGTCAGGATTTTTTCCAGGGTAACCCTGTGGAACCAATCGTCGCCAAAGTCATACCTATAGACAGCAGTGTGGTTAACAAGCGAAAAAAATTCGGAAATGCGCTCAAAGATGCGCAGTTCATCGCAGTCTTCATCTGCCAGTCCGATCTCCACGATGCTCAGCTCACGCGGCGAAAAGATCGAGAATTGGTGCAGGTGGCAGTCCTTCCAGCCCATGGCATCCTGGATCGCCACATGCAGGTCCCAAAAGCGATAGTTATCGGGCACCTGGATTCTGCGCCAGATGGGCGGTTTGGTACCATCTAGCGTGATCTTGAACTGGTAGGCGAATTGGGGTTTCGGGCTCCTGCTTTTTTTCTTCTTCGGTACGTGTTCATCTCCTACGTACATCCAGCGGGCTCTTTCTTTTTGCATGGCCTTATCCCAAATGGGGAGCGACGATCAAATCGGCCTCGGTGGCCTTGACCACGTCCTGCACGGTGTAACCCTCGCTGACTTCCTGCAAGACCAGGCCTTGCGGGGTCATTTCCAGCACGGCCATGTCGGTGACGATGAGGCTGACCCGGCCTTTGGCTGTGAGGGGCAGGGTGCATTTCCTGAGGATCTTGGGATTGCCCTGTTTGTCGCAATGTTCCATGGCGACGATCACCTTTTTGGCGCCGGTCACCAGATCCATGGCGCCTCCCATGCCGGGTATCAACTTGCCCGGAATCATCCAATTGGCCAGGTTTCCCTCCTGGTCGACCTGCAAAGCGCCGAGCACCGTGACGTCGATATGTCCCCCGCGGATGATGCCGAAACTGGTGGCGGAATCAAAGTAGGAAGCTCCCGGCAAAGCTGTGATGAAGCCTCCGCCGGCGTTGATCATGTCCTGGTCTTCGTCACCAGTTGCAGGAGCCGGGCCCACGCCCATGATCCCGTTTTCGGATTGGAAAACCACCCTGATTCCCGGAGGAATGTGGTTGGCGGTTTCAGTGGGCAAGCCGATGCCCAGGTTCACGTAGTCGCCGTCTTTGAGTTCCCTGGCTATGCGTGCTCCGATCTGCGCGCGTTTGTCCATGGCCATCTCATTTCTCCTTGCTTAAAACTATGTAGTTGACGAAGATGCCGGGCGTGATCACATCCTCGGGATCGATCCCGCCGATCTCCACGATCTCGTCCACTTCGGCGATGGTGACCTTTCCGGCCATGGCCATGATGGGATTGCTGTTGCGGGCCGTTTTGTTATAGATCAGGTTGCCCGCTTTGTCCGCTTTTTCAGCCCGGATAAGGGCAAAATCGCTCTCGATGGCAGTTTCCAGGATGTAGTCCTTGCCCTCCACGTTGATGATCTGCTTGCCTTCGGCGACCACCGTGCCCAAACCTGTGGGTGTGAGTACACCGCCCAGTCCGGTTCCAAAAGCGCGCACCCGTTCCATCAAGGTGCCTTGGGGTACCAGTTCAACCTTGATTTCGCCGGCATTCACCTGGTTCTGGATCTCTTTGTTGGTGCCCATGTGCGAGACCTGGGCGCTGCCAACCTGGTGATTGACCACCAGCTTGCCCACGCCGCGGTTTTCCCAGTCCGAGGCGATCACGATGATGTGCAGATCCCTGGTTCCGGCTGCGACAATGGCGTCGATTACGGTTTCCGGAGCGCCCACGGCCAGGAAACCGCCGATGCAGACGCGGCTGCGCGGCTTGATCAGGGCAGCGGCTTCCGCCGCGGTAATAAGCTTATACATGCATACTCCTTGGAGTGTAGTCTGAGTTTTTGCCAGATTTTTCCAGCCGTGGGATTATGTCAACAGATAGTCTTGGATATGGTGCCTGTCTCCTGCGCTGATAAGCACCTCCAGATAGATTCCGTCGGCGCGGTACTCCTCTTTCTGGATCACGGCGATCTCGTGCAAAAGCGAGGCCAGCGAGCCTTTGTGGTAGGGCAGAAACACTTTGCAGGCCTCATTTTGGAAGAGCTGGGCCTCGATCCGCTCCAGCAGTTCGCTGATGTGTTCCCGATGCAGAGCTGAGATGAGCAGGGCTTCCGGATACTTCTTGGCGGCCAGTTTCTGGAAACCTTCGTCCACCGCGTCGATCTTGTTCAGCACCAGCAGCTGTGGCGTTTCGCCGGCGCCAATCTCGCTTAGGACGGCATTGACCTGCTCGACGTAGTACCCGAAACGTTCGTCCGATAGATCCACCAGATGCAGCAGCAGATCGGCGTCCTGCACCTCCATCAGCGTAGCCCGGAAGGACGCCACCAGGTGGTGCGGCAGTTTGGAGATGAAGCCCACGGTGTCGGTGAGCACCACGGGATACGAGGTCGAGAGCTTCAGCTGCCTGGAGGTGGAATCCAGCGTGGCAAACAGCCGGTCCTCGACCAGCACGCCAGCATCGGTGAGGGCGTTGAACAGGGTGGATTTCCCGGCATTGGTGTAGCCGACGAGGCAGATCTTCCGCGTCTTTCCGCGCGTTTTGCGCTGTGTTTCCTTGTGCTGCGTGATCGCGGCGATGCCCCTCGTAACCTTGCGGATCTGCTCGCGGATCAGGCGTTTGTCGATCTCGATCTGTTTTTCGCCCATGCCTCTGGTGGCAGTTCCGCCGGCAGAACGGGCCGCGCCGCGCTCCTTGTCGAAATGGCCCCACAGTTTGCGCAGCCGGGGATATTGGTATTGCAATTCCGCCAGCCGCACCTGCAGCTTGGCTTCACGAGTACGCGCATGGTCGTGGAAGATGGAGAGGATGACCTCGGTGCGGTCGATGACCCGGATGCTGAAGTTGTTCTCGATATTGCGGGCTTGGATGGGGTTCAGCTCTTCGTTGACGATCAGTAGTTCCGCCTGGGCCTGGCGCATTTTGTGGCTCAGTTCCTCCAGGAAACCCTTGCCGAAATAGCTGCTCCGTTCCGGCTGGTTGCGTTTCTGGGTGTACTGGCCTAGTACTTCGATGCCGGCCGTATCTGCCAACCGGGCAAGTTCTTCCAGGGAAGCCTTGCTCTCCTCTTCGCTTTCGCCCTGGCGGACAATCGCGGCCAGAAACGCCGTCTTCTCGGGCCTTTCCAGCTCTTCCCAGTTGTCCTGTTCGAGGTCGAATTCCTCTACCAGGTATTCTTTATCCTCGTAGTTCATGATCCTCCCAGAGGGGGTTTCTCAGTTGCTGAGCTTGGTTCCCCGGGCGTCTTTGCGGCCCGGCGAACTGTCGTAGACCTCCACGTTGTAATATACCGCGGCGATGTAGTCGCGCGGGAACTCCCCATGGAAGAAACTGTGCATCAGGTTGATGTACTTCACTACCTGCTGTTCATAGACGCTGAGTTGGGGATCGTCGGGATGCAGGAGCCGCACGATTTGTTTGATCTTGTAGGTGGGAATGTCCAGCCAAACGGTCACGCAAGCGGGATCAACCATCTGGTT
Source organism: uncultured Candidatus Cloacimonadota bacterium (assembly GCA_964429035.1). Classification (GTDB taxonomy): domain Bacteria; phylum Cloacimonadota; class Cloacimonadia; order Cloacimonadales; family Cloacimonadaceae; genus Syntrophosphaera. The sequence goes on from CAYSAT010000053.1 coordinate 9,168, forward strand.
GATGAAGGTTTGGGTGTTGTAGCCCGGTTCGGAATACAACTCCAGCGAACCAAGCCGGTCTGGGCTGAAATTCTCTTCGGCGTGGGTATAGAGGCTGTCCAGGATGTCGATTTTCACGTCCAGGGTTTCTTCCATATTGGCTTCCAGAAGCGCGGTGATCGCGGCGATCTTGTCTTCCGGCGGCAAGAATCCCATGCCCTTGACCGCGTTGTTGAGTTTGAACTTCGAATCCTTGCGCGAGGCTCCGTAGGTGGCGATGATACCGTTGTGCGGGCCAGAAAGTTGCGGGCTGCGCGTGGCTTCCGGTCCTTTCTCCAGCATTTCGCGGAAGATGTCCAGATACTCCTTGCGCTGCGCCCGGTTCCAGTCCCAAAACGCTTGCGGAAACTCCACCAGGGGGAAATCCTGCCATTTGCCTTCCACTTTGGCGCGGATTACCTTGGCGCCTGCTTCGGGAGTTTTGGCGGTTGTTTGCACGCAATATCCGTCGGTCCAGAAAGCCTCGGGATCGATAGTTTTCTTCGCCTGCAGCAATCCCAAACAGATGAACAGCCAGGCCAGGATCAGGATTATCACTTTTTCCATGCTCACTTCCTATGCGCTTCGATGGCTGCTTTGGCCGCCGGAACGGCATTGTAGAGGAATTCGTTGGTGGGGCAGGGAAAGTCCGCGCATTCCGCGCAACTTTGGAAGCCCTTGCCCGTTACGCAGCTGCGGATGGGGCATTTGCCGCACCAGCTGAAATGCGCGCCGTCGCTCATGCAGCCGTCGCAATTGATATCGTCGGCAGTGAGATTCGCATCGTAGTTTTTGCTCCAGCGCGCCGCGATGTCCGCTTTCTGCGCTGCGTCGCCGCTCTTGGTGGCGATGTAGGTTTCGCAGCCCGGACAATCCAGGCCGCAGGCTGATGTTAACTTAGTCATCCAGTTCTCCTAATAGATTTTGCAGAGCAGCCAGGCTGCGCCTGGACAGACTCTCTTTCTTCAGTTTTTTGTCCCGCAAGGGCGTTTCCAATGCGGGAAGCAAGCCGTAGTTGGCGTTGATGGGTTGAAAACTCTTTACCGATGGATCGATCATGCGCCGCCACAGCTGGCCCAGGATCGTTTCCGGAGGCAGCATGGGAATGCCTTCGGAGAGGATCTTCGCCGCCAGCAAACCCGTGCCGACGCACTCCACGTAGCCTTCCACGCCGCTCAATTGCCCCGCCACAAAGACGTTGCGGGCCGCCCTCAGGGTCAGATTGGGCGCTAGAACAGCAGGCGCGTTCAGATAGCTGTTGCGATGGATGGAGCCGTAGCGCAGAAACTCCGCCTGTTGCAAACCGGGAATCAGCCGGAAGACGCGCTGCTGTTCACTTTGTCGTAGCATAGTCTGGCAACCCACGAGGTTGAAAGCCGTCCGGTCGCGGTTCTCCGTCCGCAATTGCAGCACCGCGAAGGGTTTCACTCCTCCGTGCTCCAAGCCCATGGGCCGCATCACTCCGTGCCGCAGCGTGTCTTTGCCCCTGCGCGCCAATTCTTCCACCGGCGTGCAATTCTCGTAATAGCTGAAATCCAGGTCCCGGAAAAACTCGTTTTCGAACTCGTGCGCCTGGTGCTTTTCCCCATTTAGCAGCGCCTCCACGAAGGCGTAATATTCGTCCCGGCTGAAAGGGCAATTCAGGTAATCCGGCTCGCCTTTGTCGTAGCGGTCCTTGCTGTAAACCCTGGTAAAATCCAGGCTGTCGGCGCTAACGATCGGCGCGATGGCATCGAAAAAGCAGAGTTGCTCCGCGCCTATGAGCGCTTGCAATTCACGCGCCAGGGCATCGGATGTGAGCGGGCCGGTGCAGAGGATGCAGGGTTCGGAGGGCAACTTGGTCACCTCGCCCCGCACCAATTCGATGTTGGGCTGCCGCGCGATCTGTTCGCTGACGCTGCACGCAAAGAGTTCCCTGTCCACTGCCAAGGCGTGTCCAGCCGGAACCGCGCAATCTTCGGCAATGGGCAGCAGCCGAGAACCAAGCAGCCGGAGTTCCTCTTTCAAGAGGCCCGAAGGCGTGTCCAGCCGCGTGGATTTGAGCGAGTTGCTGCACACCAGTTCCGCGGCCAGATCCGTTCTATGCGCAGGAGTCATGGTGCCCGGCCGCATTTCCAGCAGCTGGACCTTCAACCCTTTTTCCGCCAGATACAGCGCGGCTTCGCTGCCGGCCAGTCCAGCGCCGATGACCTTAATCCGGCCCATGTTTCCCGATCCCGCTGATCTTTTTTACCCTTAGGAAGAAGATCGAGCCCACCAGAGCCGCCAGGACGTCCTGGATGATGAACATGGTCAGGGTCGCCGTCACCGCCTGGATCGCCTGGAATCCCGCTTCGGAAAGGAAATGGATGGCAAACGTCTCCCTTAGTCCCAAGCCCGCCCAAGTGATCGGAATGCTCACGGAAAGTTGCGTGAGCGACATACGTATCAGCGTTTCCCCAAACCCTATCGGCGCCACCCGTTTCAGCAGCAGCCAGTATTGCAGGTAGGCGATCAGCGCCACAACCAATTGCACGCCGATGATCCGGGGCGCGTAAGTGCGGTAATGTTCTTGCAGATGCCGCCATTTTTCCCTGGCGCCCAGCACAAAATAGCCCAGCAACGGAACGGACAGAGCCACTCCAACCACCAATAAGCGCGCCCACAGCTGGATCCGCGTGAAGTAGAAAGCCCCGGAAACAATGGCGAAAACCCAGATGCCCCAGATGATCAGGAACCGCTCGATCCCGTAGGAAAGCCCCGTTGCCAGCAAGCTGCTGTTGCTGATGTAGAGGATCTTGCCCGTCATGCCCAAACCGCCCGGTATGGCAAAGCGCAGCGGCTGGCTGATGATGTAGGAATTGAACACTTCCTTCCAGTTGACCTTGTAGAGCGGATTGATCTGCAGTGCGTAACCCCAGGTGAGAAACTGCCCCCAATGCCGCAAAACCGAAAGCAGCAACAGGGACAGCAGCAGCCAGACGGGCAGGCTGACCAGGCTTGACAGCACTTGTCCGAAATCCATCTTGCGGAAGATGCTCCAGATGATGAAGCCGGTGAGCGCCAGCTTCAGGACCTGAACGGCAATCCGGAGGAATTGTTTGCTAACGGCCGTGTTCAAACTCCCGCGAAAACTTGCGCGGTGTGCGCCAAGGCCTGTTCGATCAATTCAGGCGGCGGAACCGCGATGCTGCCGTCCTGCATCATTCGGTGGCAGAGTTCCCGGCTGGCCTGGATCTCCGCGCTGGCCTGGGCGAAAACCTCGTCATAACTGCGTTCGAGGCGCGCCACTCCGTCCTCGACCGCTTGCCTGGCCACTTCCGCGGCTTCATGCGCGAACACGCCGGATTCATCCATGCGTGGAATGATGTTTTCGGGGTCGATGCCTCGCCGCTGGGCAAACTCCGCCAAAGCATGCGCCGCGCGGATCGCCATCCTGTCCGTGATCTGGCTGGCCCGCACCAGCAGCGCGCCTTTCAGGATGCCCGGAAAACCGCAGGAATTGTTCACCTGATTGGGAAAATCCCCTCTACCGGTGGCCACAATGAAGGCTCCGGCTGCTTTGGCGTCGTGCGGATAAATCTCCGGAACCGGATTGGCGCAGGCGAAAACGATCGCCCGGGAAGCCATGAGCTTGATCCATTCGGGTTTGATCGTTCCCGGGCCTGGAGTGGAAAGCGAGATCAAAACGTCAGCGCCCCGCATCGCCTCTTCCATGTTGTTCAAACGCTGGGGATTGGTGGTTTGCGCCAGTTGCCACTGCTTGTATTTGGCGGGGTTGTTTTGCAGGTCGGAACGCCCGGCATGGATGCCGCCCCGGCTGTCGAACAGCACCAGCTTGTTAGGGTCCAGGCCCGACTGCATCAGGATGCTGGCGATCGTGGTGTTGGAAGCGCCGGCGCCAAAAAGGACCGCGCGGATTTCCGGCAATTGTTTATCCGCCAGTTTGAGAGCGTTGATCAAGCCGGCCAGGGTCACGCAGGCCGTTCCCTGCGCGTCGTCGTGCCAGACCGGGATTTGGCAGGCCTCGCGCAGTTCGTCCAGCATGCGGTAGCAATTCGGTTGGGAAATGTCCTCCAGATTCACCGCGCCTACACTGGGTTCCAGCATTTTTACGAATTCGATCAACCGAGTCGGGTCGGGCTGCCCGTCAGCGCCGCGATCGTTCACGCAGAGCGCGATGGCGTCCAATCCGCCCAGATATTTCATCAGCATCGCCTTGCCCTCCATCACGCCGAGTCCTCCGAACATCCCGCAGTCGCCATCGCCCAAAACCCGCGAGCTGTCGCTCACCACGGCCACCAGGTTGCCCCGGTTGCTGAGTTCATAGGCGTTCTGCGGAGCGTCCCGGATCGTGGTGGAAACCGCCGAAACCCCGGGCGTGTACCAAACGTTGAACCAGTTGAAACCCCAGATCCCCGCTTTGGGCAGGGTTTGCATCTTCCCTCCATAAAAGCGGTGCGCCAACAGCGACAACTGCTTCAGGAACGTGGTTTGCGCCGCCGCCCTGCTTTCAGGCGGATAACGCTCCGCGAAATACTCTCTCAGGTTGCTCAGGTCAGTGCTCAAGACGTCCATCACCACTTCCTCTTTTCGTTTGGAAACCAGTCTCTCGGCAGGGTTATTGTTGTCAACATTCTTCGCGTTTGGCCATCGAACCATTTGCTCTTTGCGTATACCCCGTAGAGACTATTTTATAGCAAGAAATACCCTCAATCAGTCGATGCCAGCCCCGGAGGGTGCGATATCTTATAGCCGGGTGTGTGAACCCCCGGAATAGCGATACAGGCAATAATTTTTGTCATCAGCCCCTCCCCACCCGATTCCGATCCGTACTTCGCTGGATCGGATTCGGGTGGGGAGGGGCTTCCTTTAGAAAAATGGAATCTCAACCAACCGGGGGTTCACACCACCCGGCTATGATATTACGCACCTCCGGCGCTTACATACTCTGCTTGAAAGAGAGCCTTAAATTATCAGTTATTTTGTCTCGACCGTCTCCATGCTTCCCAACCTGCTCTCCAGTTCTCCATACTTCCACTCTTGTTTTTGGGCAACGAGGGCATCCATCCTTCCCATGTCTCCTCCGTAAGCGGTAACCACATAGAACAGTCTGTTCAGGGGTTGGAAATGCAATGCCCATTGATGGGTGTACTCTTCATCAAATGATACACCCAGATAGTCGAAATCGGATATTGGTGATGGGTATTGGCTTTTGTAGATGACGTAACATGTAGGTGTTCCGGGTAGCCCCGATATCGTTTGAGTTACTGGGGACCAGGTTAAGTGGATATCCCTATTGTTAATACTGGCTATTTGAACATTACTGGGTGCAAGAAATCTCTGGAGCCATGCCATTACTTCTTCAGATGCATCACTAACGTTATTCACCCAGTCTACAGCTGTAATTCTATAGTACACAGCGGTGGTGTCCAGACCAGTGAATTGGTTATCGATAAACCAGGTTTGAACTGAATTCACGGTGCCTTTATGATTCCATACGGTATCATAAACCCCACGACGCCAGATATTGTATACATAAACACTATCAGCTAGTGCATTTGATCTCCAGGAAAGGTGAATCTGGTTCATATCGCTCTCTGATTCATCAAAAAACAAACCTGTTGGGGCGGCAGGGGGAGTATTATCTAATCTGATTATCACAGGTATGTAAAGAGTATCTTGTGGTTCAGGAGCATTAGATACAATCATAACTGAGCCATTGTATATCCCATCAGATAGATTTGATCCGTTCAAGGTAACATTCACTGTCTGCGATTCATTTGGTAAAACAGATCCCAAATTGGGACTAAATGATAATATAGATTGCCAATTTGGTGTAATAAATGGTACATCAAGACTTCTCTGAACGCTATTTACAACTGTGCCGTGATGTCCATACATAGATGAATCGATACATTGGGTACCACTTTCTTCATCAAAGTGCCAAAGCCCGTACGTATTGGCATCAGCTGTTTCTCTTAATAGGGGAGTGAAGTTACCATTATATCTTATGTTTGTCGAAATATGTATCTCATCAATTAGGCCGTTGAATTTCCGCCCACCTTCAGGCCAATTACCCAATGCTAAAATGGGAGTATTTGCGTAATTAATGAGCCCCCTTGTTGCAGTATCAACTAACACCCCATTGACATATGCTTTTACGGCTCCATTATCAAAAGTGACAGCAAGGTGTTGCCACGAGTTCCTTTGAAGAGGAAAAGAAAAACCATCAGCAAACCCACCCCAATCTGCTGGTTCACCAACTTTTTGTATCACCCAATTGCTTGTACCCCCATGATGACAATCTAAGATAATAGATATTGTGTTTTGTGTTAGGTAGGGTTTTACCCACATGGAAAAGGTAAAAGTTTGAAGAGCACCCATGTTTCCCAGTGATATATACGATGAATTGTAATGATCACTAGCGCCATCAAAATACATTGATCCTTCATTGCTGCCCGGGATGTTGAATTGTAATGGATAACTCCCATTATTCTGTATTGTAAATGACGCCTCTCCATAGTATCCCTGACCTGCAGTTATGTTTAAAATCTGAGGACTTATGGAGATCTCCGGTTGTAGGTGTGACATCACTTCGTTTGAATAGCCGCTTTCGATTATTCCCAGGGAAATTGCTTTAACACGATAGAAATAATCTGTATTTGGCGCTGCAGTGTCGTCGACAAAGGTTGTTTGTGTGCCTGGCACTTCTGCCAGTATTTCGCTAGCCGGAGAACTGGTACTGCGGTAGATTCTGTAGCTGAGTAGGTCCTCATAAGTTCCGTTCCAACTCAAAGAGATCTGATTCAGCGCTCCGGTGGCTACCAAATCAGTCGGCGCAGCAGGCGGAGCGTCGTTGAAGACAGTGAAATTATCAATGTACTGCGTCACATTAGAACCGGTGCCGGCCCTGAAAGTGAATCTTGTGAAGTCGCTTACTGCTAGCCCCGAAATATTTGCCACAACCGGTGTGCCGTTTAGCCAGAGGGAAAAGAGATCGGAATCCAAATTCACCTTCAGTTTGACATTGACCCATGTATTGAAGGGCAGGGTCTCGACGTTGACTGGATTGGAGAAATCGCTGGTATTATCGTAATAGAGATTCCCTTCGTAATCCTGCCTCAGGTAGGTGATCGTGCCATTGGGAATGGCGTCGGCGAGCCAAGTGTTGGACGCGATCTTCCAGTCATAATTGACATAGTAAGTGCCTGAGGTTATGCTTAATGTGGTAAAATCTCTGCGCACACCCTGTAAACTGGATGATACTAGCTTCATGGTCCCGTTTTCGATGATCGGATTGACCGGGCCGATATTGACCCAACCGTTGCCTACTGAAGAGCCTTCCGTCCTATTGAAATTATCGTAAAAAAGCACTTCCGCAAACAGCACTGACGTGCAAAGGAAGAGCAGGACCCACAGCATTGTTTTCATGATATACTCCTTATTTTGTGAAGATTCTATCCATTATCAATTGATCTATTAAAGCCGTAAACCACATTTAGAACCGTTGGGAAGGGCACTAATCATTCTCTTTGGCTTGGCAGCCTTGGACAGACTCGCTACAAGCCGAAAAAGCCATAGTCCCGGCAGGGCTTTTTTCCTTGATTTTCTTAGCCCGGTTCATCATTACATCCTCTTTGGCAACTATCTTCCAGAGCAGATGCTTGTCAAGAAATTCCTGCAATTTTTCGCCAGAAATGTTGTATGATCTCCTTAGCACATGCTATTTCATGATTTACGATGCTCGTATGATTTAACTTCAATACGCATGCCCTAATGTATTTTCTTACAGAGATTTGTTGCCTATCCACCAAGTCTGCCCCCGCGGGTTAGCGTCAATCAAGTGTCTATCAAGCCTTAATCAAGTGTCTATTATAGACGCTTGATTGACTAGTGATAGACAAGTGATTAAGGCTCACCCGCGGGGAAGTTGAGCAGTCAGCGTTGCATTCCAATGCGACGAAGGCCACGAGGAAGGCCACTGGTTGCCGCAAGCTAGCGGGATTGTTGAAGTGACCAATCATGCTGCCCTGCAAAGCAATTGGATATACCCAAAGGGTACGGGATGGTTTTTCGGGTGCAGGACACCGCGCCTACAAAGGACAATGAGAAAAGCCCCTGATTGTAGGGGCTTAGCGTGCTCTGTGGGGAAAAAGTACCTATTCCACCAGCGAAATCTTTCTAACCAGATCAGACCCATCCTGCAAACGGCATTTCACGAAATAGATTCCGCTGGGGCATGGCCTGCCGCTCAGATCCGATCCGTCCCAGGTGAGATCCAGGTTACCGGCACTAAAATACTGGCCGCTGAGCGCTTTGACCAACCGCCCTCTGAGGTCATAGATCCCGATCCTGGCAACGTCTGTAGCATTGGACAAGCCGCTGGCAGCAAATCTAAGCTGGATGTTCGTGCTGTTGCGGAAGGGATTGGGCGAAGCCGAGAGAGCGTAGCCATCCAATGCAGGAACGTTATGGTCATCGACTGGGACTCCGCCCGGCGAAAGCTTGGCGACAAAGGCATCCGTGAAGCCGAAACCGTTTATGACGATAGTGCCAAAATGCACATACCCGTTCAAATTGCCCACCACAATGCTGTTTCCGGAGCTGTCCACGCCAATGTCATCTCCGTTGTCTTCTTGAGTGCCGCCGGCTTTCTGGCCCCACAGCCAAGATCCGGAAGCATCCAGTTTGGCCGCGAAAACGTCCGATCCCTGGCTGGGAGAGATAGTCACCGGACCAAAGACGGGGCTTCCGGAAAAGGTGCCTGAGATGTAAATGTTGCCCAGATTGTCCAGGGCAATGCCGTTGGCGCTGCCCGTAACTGATCCTCCGGGTTGCTGCGCCCATTGCCAGATTCCGGCGTTATTCAGTTTGCCGACAAACATCTGGTTTCCCGAAGGTGCGGTCAGGGTATGAGCGCCGAAGGTGGCGGAGTTGTAATAAAATCCAGCCACATAGCTGTTTCCGGAGTTATCCGTGGCGATGGCGATCCCATTGTCGTAACCCGTTCCGCCACCGTGCTCGCCCCACATCCAGACGCCGTTGGAAGAGATCTGGCCCACAAAGATATCCGGCTGGGTTCCGTAACAGGCCAGGGATACTCCGCCGAAAGTGGCGTTGCCTTCGTAGTACCCGGTCACATACGCGAAACCGGCATTGTCGAGCGCGATGCCGTATCCGGAATCGTAGCCGTCGCCGCCCCCTTTGGAGGCCCAGAGCCAATTCCCGTCAGGATCGATACTGGCGGCAAACAGGTCGAAGATATAGTTATTGGTCTGCAGCTGGAAATTGCCGAATTGGACATCGGCACGGATGTAACCTGTGAGATAGCTGTTTCCGGCAGTGTCCACAGCAATGTCCCAGCCCTCGTCTTCCGCAGTCCCTCCGGCTTTTTGCGCCCATAACCAGTTGCCTTGGGAATCCAATTTGGCCACGAAGATATCGGGATAACCATTGTTGGCCAGGGGATAAGCGCCAAATGCAGCTGAGCCTGTAAAACTGCCGGTCAGATAGACATTGCCGGCGCCGTCGATGGCGATGCCCCGTCCATAATCGTCGTTAGATCCTCCCGCCTGGCGAACCCAGAGCCAGTTGCCCACAGCATCGAGTTTGCCCACAAAGATGTCCAGCGAAGCGCTGTCGCTGGTTAGGGACGCCGTCCCAAATGTCGAAGTGCCCTGGAACCAGCCGCAGACATAGCTGTTTCCGGCTGTATCCGTGACGATGTTGAAACAGTTGTCGTTCCCGGCGCCCCCTGCTTGCTTCACCCACATCCAGTCCGGAGCCTGCGCCCCTAACCCGCTCAGAACCAGGAGCGCCGCTCCCAACATCAGAAAGAACTTAAATAAACTCATGGCATACCTCGCAAACAATTTCTATCGCTGTGCCATGTGTTGGGGCAGCCGAAACAGTCAAGAAAAATTGCGGCCACCCCTGGACCGCAAATATGTCTTGACAGCCGGGCATTTGACCCAAAAGAGTGTCTTGCAACGAGAAAACGCTTTATGAAGATCTGCATCCTGTCCAATTCGCACCATACGACGGACGTCCGCCTGTATTACAAGATCGCGCGCAGCCTGGCCAAACTGGCCGACGTGTATTTGATCTGCGGCAGCGGTGTGCGCAACGCCAGCGTCAATCCCTACCAGCAGGTGGTGGACACCGAATCGCGCTGGCTGGCGCTATTCCACCTCTATCGGAAAGCCCGCAAACTGAAGCCGGACATCGTGGTTTGCGTGGAGCCCCTGACCCTTCTGGTGGGAGCGGCTTTACGGCGGAAATTCCAAACCAGGGTCGTGTCCGACATCCATGAATTCTTTGCCGACGCTTTTGGAGAGAGGTTTCCCGTCCCGCTGAACTGGCTGATGAAATCCCTCTATCTGGCCGGCGAACGCAGGCTGCAAAGGCTGGCCGACGCCACGATAGGGGTCAGCGACGAAATCCTGGACCAGGTGCTTCCGCGCAACAAACGCGCCCAGGCCCTGGCGATCCCGAACTATCCGGTGAAAAACGTCTGGGATTACGACTGTGAGACCCCGGCGGAGATCAGCACCATCTGCGAGATGGACTTCGACCTGATCTACATCGGGGGATTGACCGAAGACCGCGGCGTATTCAAGATATTGAAGAGCGTCCAACAGCTCCGGAAGGAGTTTCCGCGGCTGAACATGCTGATCCTGGGCAAGTTCTTTTCCGCTGAAGTGGAGGAGAAATTCAACGCGGAGGTCAACGCCCGCAACCTGAACGCCGTGATCTACCAGCAAAACTGGCTGCCCGCCGAAAAGATCGGTTTGCTGCTGAAACGGAGCCGGGTGGGCCTGTGGGTGTTCAACCCCCAAAGCCGGCGCATGCGCAAAGCCGTTCCGCTCAAGGTGCTGGAGTACTTCGCGGCGGGTTTGCCCGTGGTGACGATCAATACCCCTTTGATGCGCGACCTGGTGGAGAAAAACCGCATCGGCGCCTGCTGCGAATACCACTCCGCGGCGATCGCCAAAGCCACGGCGGAAATCCTGCGTCTGTCCCCACGTGACTACGCGGAGATGAGCCGGCGTGCCTCGGACCTGATCGACACCCAATTCAACTGGGAAGCCGTGGAACCCCAACTGCTCGAGTTCTTCCAGCGTTTGGCGCCCAAGTAAGATGCGCGCCCTCTACATCAGTTATTTCTATCCCCCTTTGGGCGGTCCGGCCCCGCTGCGCAACGTGAAAACGGTCAAATACCTCGCCGAGGCAGGCATAGACTGCGACGTGGTGACGGTAAACGAGCTGGAATACCTTTACCGGGACGCTTCCCTGCTAGATGAATGCCGCGAGCAGCATATCTTTCGCACCGCTTCCCTGGATCCCATGGCGTTGCTGAAAAAGAGCGGGCTCAGCCGGGGAAAAAGCGCTTCCCGCCTCTACATGAACACTCCGGAGCGGATCAAACTCCGCGTCAGGCGCCTCTACCCCATCGACGACAAGATCGGCTGGCTGCCCTATCTGATCAAGGCCGGCAAGCGGGCGCTGAATTCTGCTTCTTACGACCTGATCTATATCTCCCTGGGGCCGTTCTCCTCGGGGCTCGGCGCTTACCGGCTGTCACGCAGCAGCGGATTGCCGCTGGTGGTGGATTTGCGCGACTACTGGACCTTGCTTTCGGACTACGACCTGCAGGGATCCAAGGCGCGGCGTGCGTTTTCCCGCTATTGGGAAGGGAAGATCTACCAGCAGGCGAGCTTGATCGTGACGGCTACAAAGGGGATCGGAACTGATGCCGCCGCGGCTTTCGGAAAAGAGCTGGAGGCCAAGCTGCTCCCGGTTTACAACGGTTGGGACGCCCAGGATTTTGCAGATTTGCCGGAACTGGAGAAGCCAGCCGGGTACACCCTGGCCTACTTTGGCAACATCTATGCGCGGCGCAGCCTGGCAGCGCTTTACGCGGCCCTGAAACGCTTGCGGGACGAGGGTTCCCTGCCCTCTGAAACCAGGGTGCGGCTGTATGGAAACTTTTTCCGGGAAACTCTGGAGGAAATCGCGGACAGCGGCATTGCAGACATGGTGGAAACCGTTCCGCTGCTGGAGCACAAACAGGCGCTGGCACAAATGC
>CAYSAT010000054.1:0-20728 GCA_964429035.1 uncultured Candidatus Cloacimonadota bacterium
AAGGAATGTCAACAGCCTGATTAACACGCTCAGCCAGGAGCGCAGCGATTTGCTTAAGTAACGTTTCATTCATATTTCCCTCCCATGGGATGATGGAACGCTGATGACGCTGATTGCCGTGATCTTCCTGATTTTCAGAGTCCGTAAGAGGATTTGCTTTGGATTGTATCGGCCCCTCTCACACTGTCTCTTTTAATCATGCTAATCATGCCCATCATGTCATCAGCGTTCTATCTTTTTTTTAGAACACCCCGGTCAGGTCGTCATAGACGCTGATCGCGGGCAACATCCCGTTGTCGATGCAGTTCTTCACGGTGTTGATGGTGGCGCCCAGGGTGTCCACATCCTCGTCGTTGACGCTTGCCAGGTCCACCGTCTCGGGATTGGCGTCCTGCCAGGCGTACATCGCTTTGATAAACAGCGCGTACGAATTGGGCGGCCACTCGGTCTTGGGCACGTTCTGGGTGGCGTTGCGCTGCGCGTAGGTCTTGAAGTCGTCCCGGTAGTCCTGGGACGCGCTCAGCCACAGGTCGCGCAGGTTGCTGCCCACGGTTCCGAGCAGCGCGTTGTTGGCGTTCAGCGTGGGATACACGTACTCGCGTCCGATGCACAGTTTGTCGTCGCGATAGGATCCATACACCATCTCGTCGATCGTTCCAGAATAGGTCTGGATGCCGTACTTGAATTTGACCTTCATGATAGAAAGCCCTCCGTAGTTTTATTAGGGTGGAACAGCAGAACAGGATATCAGTGGAACAGGGGTTCGCTGCCGCGCCCTCCGTTCATCTGTTCATCTTTTCACCTGTTCAACTAATCCCCCCTCTATATATAATAGGGTGAGAAAATAATCCCCGGTTAGCCAGATCCTCTGCGATGATGCATAACCATATACATTGAAATGGATTACACATTATACTCCCAAGTTGTGCTGGACAGAAATAAACCCCCAATTTTATGTGGCACAGATTTTAGTAAATGGAAGATCCAATGCTTATACAATCACACAGTGTCAGTCTGCTGCGGCTAATGGATAAAGTGTAGGTTCAGCTTGATGCTCTTGAGCCATTATCCCACAGAGACATAATGCAGTTAACAATTTCTTTCCAAGATGGCCGAAATTTCCCTTTAGCAAGCAACTAATTACAAATGAATAAGTTAGCGCACAAGCAGTAAAAATCGCCGAGAAATGCAGTTGACAGGAAATTAGCTTGTGATTATTTGCACTCAGATGATGAGACTGCCAAGAATAAACAAGGAGATAGAAAGATGAGAACCGGAAGTACCAAGAAGACCCAAGCCCGAAACTAGAAAATTATGCCGAAAGGCAAATAAAAAACCGGAAGTGCGGCAACACTCCCGGCTGGATTAAGTAACATTACATCGTTACAAGTAACAAAGCCAACGATGTGAAGGGGTTGAATCCTGTCAAGAAAAATATCGAAAAAAAGCAAAAACCCAAAAAAGGGATTTGCGGATTCAAGCGGATATTTCTTGAAAGAGCGTTGCCAAACTCCGGATTGGAGTAAAATGGATAGGCTACAAAACCTATTCGAGCGAGCCAGGGAACGCCTGGCAAGCCTCACCAAGTACACCGGCGCCCGTCTGATCCTGGACATCCTGCCGGAGAGCGAACACAGCGCGAGTATCGGAGTCAGCGCCGATATTTCGCAGGATTCCAGCGAATGGCCCGCCTACTCGGCAGGGCTCATCCGCGAAATGCTGATCCCCATGACCGACCGCCTAGCCCTCGACGCCTACATCAAACGCAGTAAGCAACTGTTCAAACAGATCGCTGGCGCCCTGGACTTGGGGGACTCCGCCCGGGCAGAGGAGTTGAAGGGGGAATTTGAGTTTATCCGCCGCCACATCCGCGAAGTGCGGAGAGCCAACGGTCGGATCCGCCATTTCCCCACCACCGCCGATAAATACCGCATGAGCAACACCCAGTCGCTTAACTATGTTCTTAGCAAGTTGCGCGATCTGGACCCCGAGGTCTATCATTACCTCAAAGCCCATGTCAAAACCGGCGCCATCCTCACCTGGGTCCCCGATGTGGAAATGGGAGAGGACGACTAGCAAATAGCCGTCCAAAAAGATTGGGGCTGGAATTTTCCAGCCCCTTCTTATTTGGTAGAAATCTATGTTGAATTATGCCTTGGGCTACTCCCTCAAGCGGCGCCAAACTTCTTGTTCCGGCATACCAGGCTCCAAACCTAATGAAGAGATGTCGAATATGCCGCGGCCATAGTATTTGTAGGCGATTACGTGGAAGAACAAACGCGGCTGAAAGAAACCAGCCAGTGGGAGCGTATACTGCAGGCCGCTTGTAGCGCCATGATACAAGAAATGCCCGTAAGGATCGTCACAAGAGAATATCAGATAATAGTCTGGTTCAACTGGAGTGTTGAGTACTGTACTCGTTACTTCATTCCAACCAATAGTCGCATCATCATCCATCATAGATATCTGTACATTCGCTGGAGCCTCTGGTGGAATAATAACACCAGTAGCTATCATACAGATTTTTGCGATAGGTTTGTTATATGAGTTGTTGATGATAATCAGAGTATCCTTATCAACACTTGCCGTTTGCGGAGTGTAGCGTATTTCTATGCAAACGTTCTCACCCGGAGGAATCGTATAGGGCGTATTCGGGCTTAATATACTGAATGGTGATGGGTACTGCGAAATCGTTAAAGAATCAATAATCATAGGCTCATATCCGACGTTAGCCAGATACAAATCTTGATAATCCGCATAATACCCAAGATACGCGTAACCGATATTCAAAGATAATGGGGCCTCTATCAATGGCACATCGTTGACGATCTTAGATACGAAGATATCATAAGGCCCAGATGCAGTATATGATGTGTCTCCAAATGCGGCAGTGCTTGAAAAAAGACCAGTAACATACAAGTTTGAATAAATATCGGAGGCTATTCCATACCCATTAACAGTGCCATTCCCACCACTCTCTATAACCGACATCCAGTTTCCATTAGAGTCTAGTTTAGCAACATATAGATCAGCTCCTCCTGAACTACTTAGGTTATAATCTCCAATATACATAGTGCCATTAAAATCCCCCGTTACATAAACGTATCCATCATCAGGGCAGCAGATATCGGCACCATGATCATCCAACAAGCAGCTGGCATGCTGAGCCCATAGCCACTCACCACTGCTGCTGATTTTAGCTACAAATAAATCGTCATCCCCTGAGCTTTCAATGACATGAGAGCCAAACTGCAATATTCCGTTGTCCCAAAAATGACCAGTAACGTAAGTATTACAATCCAAATCGGAAGATATCTTTTGAGAATATGCATTCGCATCTCCACCCGACGCAGACACCCATAACCAACTTCCATTTGTATCGAGTTTTGCAACAAAAACGTAGTTTGAGCCTGTAAACTCAAGAGATCCAAAGTATGCACCTGACCCACATTTTCCCGTTATAGCTACATTGTTTGAGCCATCAACTACAATTCCAGTTGCATATTCATCGATTGGTCCGGGTGACCCAGCGCTATTTGCCCACATCCAGTTTCCATTTTTGTCAAGTTTTGCCACGAAAATGTCATACGATCCGTTACAAGGGACTGATATGTTTCCCAATGAGATTCCGCTGGATATTAACCCGGATACATATATGTTCGACATATTGTCTGTATCCACAGCGGAACTGTTATTATTATATCCACCATTTGACCCTCTTGCCCAAAGCCAGTTTCCATTGGAATCAAGTTTGGCAACGTACAGGTCTCTGGATCCGGAGATAGTTAGATTAATACTACCAAAACTCGAAACTGGACCTTCAAAAGAACCTGTAATAATCAAGTTAGAAAACTTATCCAAGCAAATATCACTACAGGAATCATAACCAATGCCTCCAGCACTAACAGCCCAAATCCAATTGCCATTGGAGTCCATCTTCGCGACAAAGATCTCAAAATCACCAATACCGGAGCTAGTTAACACTATGTCGCCAAATACCGAATTTTCTTGAAAAGAACCAGCCACATATGTGTTGCCTTGATCATCTGATACTATGGCATTGCCATGATCATTTGAAGTGCCTCCAGCCCTCTGGGTCCAAAGAAAATCCAATGGTTGTGCGGTTAATAAGCTCATGCATGCAAGTAATATCCCGAGAGCTAAGCCGTTTACCTTGTTCATTTATCCTCCTTTCTACATATTTATCATGTCCTATTGATTTAGTATCAGATATACTTGTTCATCTCTCATACCAGGCTCCAAGCCTAAAGCGGCCAGGTCCAAAGCCCCGCGGCCATAGTATTTGTAGGCGACCACACGGTAAAACATATAATCTGCATGGAGGCCGACCAGGTAATGGGTATAGCTGAGTGTGTTGGATGCGCCGTGATAGTAGTAAAGGCCGTTCTCCGGGTCCGAGGAGCCGTTGTAGAACACCAGATAATAATCCGGGGTGATGGGTTGGTTGTGTGTATTATGCGTAACAGCGTCCCAAGAGATCACAGCGTCATTGCCATTCATGGCTATCTGAACGTTTTGGGGTGGCTGCAGTGGTACGTGCAGGCCAGTTCCGGTCAGGGTGATTTTCAAAATGGGATGATTTGCAGAATTGTTGACGATCACAAGTGTGTCCTCTATGGCTCCAATTTCGACCGGTGCGAAGCGGATATAGATGTAGCCTGTTTCGCCAGGATCCCAAGTGTAATCCCAGCCCGGGATCTGATATTGGAAATTGGCCGGACTGCACATCAAATGCGAACTTGTGAAGGTCAGAGGCTGGCTGCCATTGTTGGTGAATGTAAGGGTTTGGACCGCGGAAAACTCCTCAATATAGATAGAGCCGAAATTCATGTGGTCGCTGGTCTGGAGCAGGATCGAGGCTTCATCGTCAATGACTGTTATGTAATTTTCGCGGACCAAGGTGGAGGTGGAATCGCTGGAATTGGTGACAGTGAGGTTGACATCGAAAATGCCAGCATCGTAATATGTATGGGTTGGATTTTGTAGGTTTGAGGTGTTACCATCGCCAAAATCCCAAAGCCATGATACGATCGGACCGCTACCCTGTTGAGATTGGTCGGTGAACTGAACTGGAAGAGGTTGGATGCCTGTGAGAGGAGAAGCTGTAAAACTGGCTTCGATCTGAGGGTAGCCGTACTTGGCTACGAGAATATCATAACCTCCAAAACTCGAAATAGTTAGATTGCCAAAATACGAGGTATTAGCAAAACATCCTGTAATATAAAGATTGTCCATTGCATCAATAGAGATGCCATATGATGTATCATAAGGAGGTCCTCCAGCTTTGTCGGCTAAAATCCAATTACCAGCATCGTCAATTTTAGCTATAAAAATGTCGGCCATTCCTGATGATGTTATATTAAATGTACCAAACGATGCTACCGAATTGAACCAGCCTGATATATATACATTTGATTCAGAATCTATAGCTAAACTTGACGGGTTATCATCGCCCGAGCCCCCGGCTTTTTTTGCCCATGCAATTGATGCATCGTCATTAATTCGTAATACATACGCATCATAATTGCCACTGCTTGTGAGTGTAATAGTATCAAAGTAAACCGTACCAGTGAATACACCTATTACATATAAGATGCTGTTTCCATCGTTATCTACTACTGAGGCTATATCGCCAATGTTAACGTTCAGACCCTGAGCTCTCACAAAATTACCACTAACGTCCAATTTAACTATGTAACTTCTAATATTACCAACGATGGCGTAGGATCCGAAATATGCTGTTGAATTAAGATCTTTCTCACCGCATGCATATATATTATCATATCCGTCAACTACTATTGATGTGCCCCATACAGAACATGTCCTCCCCGATTGCGTGGCCCAAAGCCAATTTCCATTACAGTCCATTTTTGCGATGAACATCTCCGAGCCCCATCCTCCGTATGTCAGTTGGGTATTTCCAATTGTCAATGCCGAGTGAAACTCCCCAATTAAACATAGGTTGTTGGCCGAGTCAACGGCCATTGATTTGCAATACTCATAGCTAGAAGAGCCAACATTCACAGACCACATCCAGTTTCCATTTTGATCTAGCTTAGCAACTACGAAATCACTGTCACCCATGCTATAATGTGTATTACCTCCAACCTCTAAATATGATGAGTAGGTCACCGTAACGTACGAGTTTCCGCCAGAATCTACAACAATATCATTGGGGTAAACACCATTTATGTGATTGTTCTCGAGTTTCTTAGCCCATAACCAATTACCAGTTCTACTCATTTTTGCAATGAAGGTAGTAGTGCCAACCGTGTTCAGAGTGCTTAGGGTTGTGTTTCCAAAACCGACAGAGTGCGCAAAAGTGCCTGTGATGTAGCTATTGCCGGCAGTGTCCGTATCTATTTTATATCCATAATCGTCAACTGCACTTCCGGTACTTTTTGCCCAAAGCCATTGTTGAGTTTGCGCAGCCAAACCTGCGACCGAAAAAACCAGCCCCAAGAATAGTACAAAACCTTTTACCTTGTTCATAGTATCCTCCCTATGAAGAAAGAAAATATTCAAATCTATGGAAATCGGAGGACAAGAAATGTGTCAAGTAAAATATCGCCTTGACCTGCTGGAGTTGAGCGAACATGCAAGCCTCGACTTCAGCATGGCCCAAGCGCAGGATCCTGAGGCGACACTGCGTCACCAATTCCACCAATTCACCAATTCCCTGTCTTCTCTCCGCCTCTGTTGGGTTATTTTGTCGCTTTGGAAAGCGACACTACGTCACCAATTCCACCAATTCACCAATTCCCTGTCTTCTCTCCCCCCGGAGGCTGGGAATTGGGGAACAAGTGACAGTTCAGAAGCCTAACTCAGAACGGGAGAGATAGATAGATGTCTATAGATTTAATTCATACTATTTTAGTATATATTAGATATAACTACTATATACTGTATATCTTTAGATCTGAATTCACCCACCCCTTCGGGTTTGGGGTTCCGGGGGGAGAGAAGACAGGGAATTGGTGAATTGGTGGAATTGGTGAAAAAAAAGGAGCCGGTCGATTCCGGCTCCATTCTGTAATTCTAGTTCAGGTGATCTCGATGCCGCACAGGACGGGGTTGAGGTTATAACTCAGCGCCCGGAGGCGGTTATTCGCCACTTGGTCGTGGCAGACCACCGCCTGGCGTTCGATGAGCGATTCCATGCAGGCGCGGAACTCCCGGGAGGTCAATCTGGATTTGCACAGCAGGCGCGAGTGCGGCAGGGTCTGGTCCGGGGCTTTTTGCAGGATGCGCACCACTTTGCGTTCGTTGTCCAGTTTGGCGTTTTCAGCCAGCGCGGCCAGGAAGGGTTTGGTGTTGGCGTAGTAGTATTGGCACAGATACCAGGCTTGGCGCGCGGTGGCAAGGTTCACGGGATGGGAGCGCAACCATTGACCGACGGAGTCGGCGGCGCAGGCTTCGCGCAGGTCCCGCCAATGTTTGCAGAGGTGGAGCAGGATGCAGAAACGGAACCAGTAGTTGTCGAAGATGCGGCTGGAGTAGGAGGCGAGGGCGTCGTTGCCTGAAATGGCGGCGGCGCGTATTTCAGCGGCATAGGCGGCGTTGCGGAATTCCACGGCCTCAGGCTCGGCTTCCAGCAGCCGGCTTATCGCGAGGGAGCGGAACACGGACAGCGGCTCGTCCCAGGCGCGCAGTTCGCGGTCGGTATCGCCGGTGGAACGGCAATCGAAGACCAGAGAATCCACATCGATATCCTGGATCATGCAGACGACGAACCTTTGCAGGAAGCCGCCGCGCTGATCCGCCACTTCCTTGAGTTCGCGGAAGAACCAGTCCTCGGTGGTGGCGCCCAGGATGGAAAAGGCCGGACGGCGGATATGTTCGTCGATCTCCATCTTGGCGATGCTGCGGTCGCGTCCGTCGAACATGTCCGTGATATCCTGCTTCATGCCGGCGTTCCAGGTCTTGTTCATGTCCTGCATCCAGCTTGCCAGTTCCATTTGCAGCAGCAGGCGGTTGGAGTCCAGCGCCAGCAGGTTGAACAGCCGCGCCTGGGTGACCCGTGTGATCTCGATGTCTTTTTCGTTGCGCTCGCGGGCGTTCTCGGGCAGGTTTTCCTTGAAGGGAGCCAGCATTTTCAGCGCCTGGTTGATGACGGTGCTCTTGCGGCTGACGGTCGAAGGCCCGATGATCGCCGCCCAAATGTTGCAGTAGTGGTTGGTGCCGGCGTTGGCCATGTAAATGCGGTTGCCGATGTTGGCGCCCACGACGGGCAGGAAGGCGGTGAGTTTGGCGCCGTCCTGGGCGTCTGTGACCTTGCCGACCGTGTCCAGAAAATCGCACAGGAAATCCGGCAGTTGGCTGCGGTCCAAAGGCACGTTGGATGGGCGTCCGAAGAGTTCCAGTAACTCGGGGAAGTCCTTTAAGGTGGGTGTCCACGAATTACACGAATTACACGAAGGGGAAGGCGTGGAACGGTGTAAAGGTGGAACGGTGGAAAGGTTCTTAGCGCCGGGGCTGGGGGATAATGATGTGTCATCCCGGACGCCGGGTACCCACGAAGTGGGTGGCGAGCCGGGATCCAGTCTTTTCTCTTCATTGCCCACGGTATCTGTGCTTGGGGATGGGTTCTGATTGGAAATATCAAGGACTGGATCCCGGGTAACACTGCGTGTTCCCGGGATGACAGCGCTATTACCTTTCGTACCCAAGTCCGCGCCCCCTGCATTGGAGTTCAAGCCGGCTCTGCCAGTTTCATTACTTTCCGAAGTTGCCTGGCCGGGTTGGACTTCAATCGCAGCCCCAGCCCCGGTCCCGCCTGAAGTCCAAGGCGCATCCGAACCTTCCTGCGTGTGTGCAATCTGGTTATGCGCCTTGAACTCCAGCGCGCCAACGGCGTTAATCCACCCCTCCCGCTCCGCGATGTAGAACAGCGTGCCAATGCCCACGGAGGGGTATTTCTTCAGTTTTGCCCACACCTTGCGCAGATCCTCCGGAGTGTCCGTGTAGTGCGGATTGTAGGCGAATTGCAGCCAATAGACGATGCCGTCCTCGCCGAAATGGTTGTAGAGGGCGATGCCGCAGCGGATCCAGTCGCGGTGGCCGAGTTCGCGCTGGGCGAGGTATTCCACAGCGCTGATGGCCTGCACTTCCGTGGGATCGGTCTTGGAGTTCAAGCCGGCTTTCCCAGTTTCATTTCTTTCCGGAGTTGCCTGGCCGGGTTGGACTTCAAACAACCCCTCCACCACGCCAGCGCGTTCGTTCAGCCCCTCCGCAGCCACACTGTTTGAAGTCCAAAGCGCCGTGGAGCCAGCGGACACGCTTGAATCCCGGTGGCGCGCTTTGAACTCCAAACTGCGGTCCGCCTCCTTTCCACTTTTCCACTGTTCCACCGTTCCACTCTCCGGAACGGAGTCCGGGTCGAAAGGCACGGCGCTGCTCACGGCCTTGAAAGCCTCGTCCCAACTGACGAAACAGGCACGGCTCATATCCGGCGTGTTGTCCACCGCGAAGGCGACCTCGTACCAGATCTTTTCGCGCAAATGCGTGAAGATCCGCGCGTATTCCTCTTTGTCGGTCACGGGTCGGGAGAAGGGCACCACGATCTTCAATCCATCGACTGGCGAGCGGAACAGCCACTTCGCCCAATGGCAGTTGATGGGGATGAGTTCCTTGAGGCCTGCGATCTCGTCGTCGGAAAGGTGGTCGAGGTCGAGCACGATGCCGTTGGCCCGGATCAGTTTGCTTTCCTCGCGGCGTCCGTCGAATTCGGCAAAGACGAAATAGGGCAGGCGCTGCTTCATTTCCTTTTGCAGTTTGGGGTTTTGCTCTTTGCGGATGGCCTCGATCGGCTTGCGCCATTGGCCGGATTGGATTTGCACCATGAGGTTTTGGATGGGCAGGATTTCCAACGCCTCGGGACGGGTGATTGCCGCGCCGAATGTGGCGGTGGAGAGTTCTTTGTGATTGGTGTTTGACATTAGAGTCTCCAAATTGTTATTTTGGAGGTGCACCTCTATAGTTAATAGGGTGAGAATCTCGTGGCGGGAAAAAGGAATGATAAAACAGAGGAACAGAGACGCAGAGAAATGAGCAAAAAGCACGTCTGGGCCGGCATTCACCTACCAACTTGCTAACCTGCTAACCTGATAATCCATTTTCTCACCCTATTATATATAGAGGGCTGTAGATGGAAACCAAATCCGCTGGCCAACCGTCCTGTTTCCCGCCCACAAGGCATAATCGGCTACAAGGACTGAGTTGGCCGGCGGAGTTTTCCCCCTAAGACGCAGCACCGGACTGGCGCCAGCATTAACCCATTAACCCATTAACCCATTAACCTGTTCACCCATTAACCCACTAACCCATTAACCCATTAACCAATTAACCAAGGAGAAAGCATGAAAGTGATATTCAAGAACCTGCTCCACGGCTACCAGGGCAAAGCCGACGAACTCGTATTTTACTGGGATCCGCGCTTGCAGCGCATCCTCGCCCGCCGGCTGCCCAAAGTGAAGATCAATCAGCACCACCTCGATTTCGCCGCCACCAGCCGCAATTTGATGTCGATCCGCCCTTCGGAGCGCTACAAGGACGACCTGCGCACCTACGCCGAGCGCACTTACAATTTGCCCCAGTTCGGAGGCGTGCGGCCGCTCTGGAACAACCTTTACATGCAGGTCATGTATGGGCTGAAAGCGCAGAACCCGGACCTGGATCTGCAAACTATTTCCCGCGCCTACATCGAACTGCACGATCTGCCCTGCCGCAGCGTGGCGAGAGCCGTGGAGGCTGGCCTATTGCCGCCCGTGCGTGGCTATGAGGCGCTAGATGCTGTGCTTTAAAAGAGAACGCAGATGAGAGGAAAAAGAAGATTAACAGGGGCAGCGGATCAGAGCGGGGCTGGGTGCGGAGAGGGTTATTCCGGCTTCATCTGGGGAAAGAGCAGCACTTCCTTGATGGAGTCGTTTTCGGTGAGCAGCATCACCAGGCGGTCGATGCCGATCCCCAGTCCGCCCATGGGTGGCATGCCATACTCCATGGCCTCCAAAAAGTCCTCATCCACCACATTCGCCTCTTCGTCGCCCAAAGCACGCAGCCGGGCTTGGGCTTCCAGCCTGGCGCGCTGGTCGAGGGGATCGTTGAGCTCGCTGAAGGCATTGGCGAATTCGTGCCCGGCGATGATCAATTCGAAGCGTTCGGAGAGCAGGGCATTGTCGGCTTTGGCTTTGGCCAGGGGCGAAATCTCTTTGGGAAAATCGGTCACGAAGGTAGGCTGGATCAGTTTATCCTCCACATAGGTTTCGAAGAGGATGGAGATCAGCTTGCCCACTCCGGCTTCCGGAGGAATCTCCAGTTTGCGCCCGCGGCAGAAGGTCAGCGCCCGGCCATAATCCAAATCGGAGAGGTCGATGCCCGCGTGTTGCTTCACGAGCTCGGTCATGGAAGCGCGCAGGAAGGGCTGGCCAAGATCCACCTGATGGCCGCGGAACGTGTACTCAGCCTTGTTCAGGACGCTCAAAGCCAGATGCCGGATGAGCTCTTCCGTGATGTCGAGCATGCCCTCAAGGTCGGAATAGGCCTCATAAAGTTCCAGCATGGTGAATTCGGGATTGTGGGTGCGGTCCATGCCCTCGTTGCGGAAGTCCTTGCCCAGTTCGTAAACGCGTTCGAAACCGCCCACGATTAGGCGTTTGAGGTAGAGTTCCGTGGCGATGCGCAAATACAGGCCGGTGTCCAGGGTGTTGTGGTGGGTCACGAAGGGACGGGCGTTGGCGCCTCCATAGAGGGGTTGGAGGACGGGGGTTTCCACCTCGGTGTAGCCGCGCGCGTCCAGAAAAGCCCGGATGGCTGAAATGATGCGGCTCCGCTGGATGAAGACCTGGCGGTGCGAGGGATTGAGCAGAAGGTCCAGATAGCGTTTGCGGTAGCGGAGTTCGATGTCCGAAAACTCGTCGTAGCGGACGGTTTTGCCATCCACGACCTTTTCCTTCACAGCTGGCAGGGGGCGCAGATTCTTGGAGAGCAGGCCGATCCGGGACGCTTTGAGGGAATATTCGCCAGCCTGGGTGTGAAACATGGTTCCCTCTACCTGCACGAAGTCGCCGGGGTCGCAGAGTTTGAACAGCTCGTAGTTCTCTTCCCCGACCAGGTTTTGCGCCACGTAGATCTGCAGCCGTCCGGAGACATCCTCGATATTGCCAAAACCGATTTTACCCTGGCGGCGCATGGCCACCAGCCTGCCTGCCAGGCAGAGCTCCTGCTCGGAAGCGATCCAGTCTGCTTGATTGGAGAGCACTTCAGCGATCTGATGCGTGCGATTGGACTTGGCCGGATAGGGGTTTATGCCCGCGGCGAGAAGTTTTTCCAGCTTCTGTTTACGCAGCTGGATGAACTGGTTGTCCCTGGACTGCATGGGGTATTACAGGTCTTTGAAGGGATTGTCGTCCGCTGGAGCCTGATTCTGGCTGGCATAACGGCGCCATTCCTCATCCGCGCGGGATTTTCCCCTACGGGGCGGACGGCTGTCCGCAGCGTGGAAATCCCGGCGTTCATCGGGACGGCGGCGCGGTTCTACCACTTCGCCCGGAGCCCTGTCGGTGTAGTCAAGGGTCAGGCGGTGGTTGTCCATGTCGATCGCGGTAACCATCAAAGTGACTTCGTCGCCGGATTTGAAGTTGTCCTTTTCACGGACCCGGGAACGCGGCAACAGGCCGGTGATGCCATCGGAGATGGAGACGAACACGCCGAAGTTGGTGGTGTTTTCCACGATCCCGGTGAAAGGCGTTTCCAATTGGACGACTTCATTGATGTTGTCCCAGGGATCGGCTTGCAGCGCCCTGAGGGACAGGGAGATCTTTTGGGTGTCCGGATCGATGCGCAGCACCTGCACTTCCACAAAGTCCCCTTCCTTGAGGATTTCGCGGGGATGGGCGATATTGCGGTTGCGGCTCATTTCCGAGATGGGGATGAGGCCTTCGACTCCGGGTTTAAGTTCGGCAAAAGCGCCGAAATTATGCAGCCGCTGGATGCGGCAATTGATCGTGTCGCCTTCCTTGATCTCCTTGATGGCCTGGGCAAAAGGGTTTTCCTGCAAGGCTTTGAGGGAGAGGGAAAGTTTGTCGCCTTTGATGTCCAGGATCTTGACGTCGATCTCCTGGCCGTTCTTCAGGGCGTCCTGGGGCTTGACCACATGCTGCCAGGATATCTCGGAAACGTGCATCAGGCCTTCGATCCCGCCCAGATCGACGAAAGCGCCGAATCCGGTCATGCGTACCACGGTGCCGGGCACTACGTCGCCGACGTGCAGTTTTTCCAAGGCCTCGGCTTTCTTTTCCTGGTCCCGGGCTTCTTCGAGCTGGCGGTGGGAAACAACCACGCGGTGGCAAGATTCGCTGCATTCGATCACAAGGAAATCCATGCTTTTGCCGATGTACTGCTCGCTATTGTCGACTCCACGCAGAGCCATCTGCGAAATCGGGCAGAAAGCGCGGGCGCCGAGGACATCGACGTTGAACCCGCCCTTCGTGACGGCATAGACTTTCCCGGATACCGGGATCTTGCGATCAAAGGCATCCAGCAGCGCTTGCTTGTCCACATATTGTTTGGTGAGGCTTTTGCCGATGACGAAACCCTGGTCGTTGCTGTCCACAATGTAGCCTTTCAAAGTGTCGCCCACGGAGTATTTGAGGACTCCCTTTTCATCGGCATATTCGCCGATTTCGGCATAGGCGTCGAATTTCCCGCCCAGGTTCACAATGATGTATTGCTCATTGATGGTCACGATCGGGGCCTCGACCACGTCGCCTTTTTTGAATTCCGCGGTGTTTTGGAACGATTCTTCGAGCAAGCGAAGATATTCTTCCTTCATTTCTTTCAACGCGGCTTGTTTGGTTGTTTCACGCACCTTTTCAGTCATAAGTTACTCCTAGGGACGAATAAGAAGCACCAAGATTTTGGCAGGCACCATTTTGTAAAGGATTTTTATTCACAGCCTGCGCTGACAAGGGATATGAACCTGGTTACGGCGAACTGCGCCAAGCAGTCGGGCAAGCGCTTTCAAAAATGGACTTGACTAAATCCAAACCCGGATTTTAGATGATAAAAATTAGAATTGGGAGTGTTTTTGGACAATCTCCAGCACCTGCTCTACCAAACCTATATCCAGCTCATGCACAGGTTTTGCCAGTATCCGGAATTGCAGCGCCAATTGGCTGCCGAACGGTTCAGTCCGCAGGTGCGCGTCTTGGCGTTGGGCAAGGCGGCCTGGAAAATGGCTTCCCTGAGCATCGCCCAGTTGGCCATGCGGGGCATCGCTTACGAGGGATTCGTGCTGACCAAGTATCGCCACAGCCTGGGTGAGCTGCCCGGCCTGAAGATTCTGGAAGCCGGACACCCCTTGCCCGATGAAAACGGCCTGGCTGCCAGCGCTCAGATCGTGAACTGGCTGCGCAAGATTCCTGCCAAAGACGACCTGCTCATCCTGATCTCCGGAGGGGCTTCCGCGCTCTTTGAACTGCTTCCGGAGAAAATGAGCCTGGCTGGATTGAGCGTGAGCCAGAAACAACTTTTGAAAAGCGGCAAATCCATCGCGGAAATGAACCGTGAACGGTCAGCGAAATCCTTGCTCAAGGGCGGCAAAGCGCTCCAAATGGTGAAATCCAAACAGCTGCGGATCTTCGCCGTTTCGGATGTAGAGGGCAACGATCCCGCGGTCTTGGGCTCCGGACCTTTCACTCCTGCGCTGCCCGGAAAGAAGATACCCCACGGCTGGCGCTACGAACTTCCCAAGCAGCAAGTGCACTACCGGATCGTGGCGGACAACCATTCTTTCTGCTCCCAACTGGCTTCCGACCTCAAGCAGCAGGGCTTCAAGGCGCACTACGAAGAGGCTTTCCTCAATAGCTCCGTGTCCGCGTTCGCCGACGCACTCAAGGAGATCTTGCGCAAGGCCCATTCGCCGCACTTCCGGCTAAGGCCTCCCTTTGTGAGCGTGTTTGGCGGCGAAACGCCGATCAAGGTCAGCGGCCCTGGAAATGGCGGCCGCTGCAGCCATCTGGCGCTTTCAATGGTGAACGTACTGGCCAAACACCCCAACACGGCGCTGTTTTGCTTCGCGACCGACGGCTGCGACAACATCAGCGGCAGCGGAGGCGCCAGCGTAGATTCCAACAGCCGCAAGGAACTTCTGGGCGCTGGGATCAACACCAGCGAAGCCAAGAAGAACTGCGACAGTTTCACCGCCCTGAAAGCGATCCACCGCATCCTGCCCTCGCCTTTGCTGGCCACCAATGTGAACGATGTTTTTGTGCTCTGCGTGGGCTACGACCTGGAAAACCCCTTCACGCCCAATACCCGCGACGAGTATGACCTTTTTGAGGATCTTCCCTGAGGGCATGAAGAAACTCCTCTTCCTGCCGTTTTTGCTTGCGCTTGGATTTGTGCCAGCGCTGTGGTCCCAAACGTCCACGCCTGATACTCTGACAGCGGAAGCGGCAACCGAGGACTCGCTTTCCTACACCGCGGACAAGGTCACTTACAGCCAGTCCGGCGAGCAGATCACCCTGATCGGCAATACCAGCGTGACCTACCAGCAGTTTCAGATCGACAGCGATTCCCTACGGGTGGATCTGAAAGCTAAACGCGCCTACAGCAACGGCGACACGGTGATGCGCGACGGCGAACAGATCCTGATCGGAAGGGACGTCGCTTACGACATAGATTCGCAGACGGGTATCATGAACGACGGCTCCAGCAGGCTGGAACAGGGTTTTTACAGCGGCGCGAACATCCGCAAGATCGACTCCGACATCTACGACGTGGACAACGGCAGTTTCACCACCTGCGACCATGCCAATCCCGATTTCTGGTTTTCCGCCTCCAAACTGAGGATCTACCGCGGCGACAAGATCGTGGGCAAGCCAGTGTTAGTCTACGTAAACCACCTTCCGGTCTTCTATTTTCCCTACATCGTGGTGCCGATCAAGCGGGGACGCCATCCCGGCTTCCTGATCCCCGAACCTGGCTACAACAGCGTGGACGGCAAATTCCTGAAAGGCATTTCCTGGTACTATCCCTACAAGGATTACGCCGACCTGATCCTGAGCCTCGATCTGCTGGAACGCACGGGCTGGAAAGGCCGGGTGAACCTGGATTACATCAGGCGCTATCTGCTGTCGGGATCACTGGACGCCGCCTTCCAGAAAAAGATCTCGGGCTCGCAAACCTATTACGACTGGTCTCTGCGCGCCAACCACCATCAGGAACTGGGGGAAAAAGCCACCTTCGACGTCAGCCTGGATTTCGTGAGCAACAAACGCATCTGGGAAAGCAGCGACCTTCTGGACGAAAGCCTGGCGCAAAGCGTTTCTTCTTCCGTGTCGTTCCGCAAACCGCTGCTGAGTTCCTACCTCAACGTGGGCGCGGTGTACACTCAGGACCTGATCAACGACCGCGCGACGATCAGCCTGCCCTCCGCCTCTTTTTCGCTGCCCAGCCGGCCGCTCTATGAACTCTTCAGTAAGGCGGAACGCGGCTCCGATGCCTGGTGGAGCAATTTGAACTACAACTACAGCGTCAGGCTCGACCACACCGGCTCGCTCAACGGCCCCGGACGCACTTTACAGGACCTCGTCTGGAACAACGTTCCCGACCCCGCCGATTCCACAGCCTGGCTGACCCGGCACAATCTGGGCCTGCGCCACAGCCTCGGTCTCTCCTACAATTGGTCGCTAAAGGGCTGGCTGAACTGGCAGCATGGCCTGAACTACAACGAGGGCTGGTTCGACCGGGACAAAGAGGACCACAAACTGGTGCGGGGCAACGACTACCGCGCCTATACCAACGCCAGTTTCAACATCTACGGCATCCGCAACTTCCGCAAGGGCTGGCTGAAATCCGTACGCCACATCCTCACACCCTCTGCCGGCCTGAGCTACAACCCGGACCTTACGGATAACTCCAGGTTCTATTCCTTCGGCGGAGTGGGGCTCAGCAGTTCCGAAGAAGCTGCCAATCTCAGCCTGGCTCTGGATCAGAAATGGCAGCTGAAATACGGCAAGGACGGCACCAAGATCAATGATCTTTTCGGCTTCACGTCACGCGTTTCCGCCAATCTCCTGAAAGAGGAAAAACCCTTCGGAGCGCTGTCCCACACGCTGGCTTTCCGTCCTGGCAACTTCAACCTGGGCAGTTTGAAACTCCCCAAAACCAAGTTCAACCTGGATAAGATTTCGCTGGGCTACAGCTCGCAATTCAGCCTCAGCCACGATCCCTACGCGCTGCGCTGGAACGATTGGAAGCCTTCCAGCCAGTATTTCACCCAAGCTCTGATCCTAAGCGGTTCCGCGCCATACTCCACGTATTTCGCCCAACCCAAAAACCGGGTCTTTGAACCCTATCAAAGCGCGGACAGCCTTCAAATGAGGGCGGAAGCGCTGACCCAAGCGGGTTCCCGTGAAAACTGGAAACTCTCCCTGGCGCACAACATCTACGCCACCAGAAGCATCCTGGACGCAAACTCGCACAACCTGCGCCTGGACGCCTCGCTGAAAGTTACTTCCAACTGGGCTCTGAATTATGGCACTTACTTCGACCTCAAAACAGGCGAGTTGATCACCCAGACCCTGGGTATCAGCCGTGACCTGCATTGCTGGAAACTGGATATCAGTTACACGCGCCGCAACGAGTTCTGGGAATATCGCGTGGCGCTGTTCAACACAACCCTGCCCGATGCCCTGAGGTTCCAAACCCGTGACTCGAAAAGGTATTAAGCCCGCCGTCTTCCTGGACCGGGATGGCTGCATCAGCCCGGATCGCTACGGATACGTCTCCGATCCATCGATCTACTCGCTGTATCCCTGGACTGGCGAGGCTTTGCGCCTGCTGCAACAACTCGGCTACCTGCTCTTCGTGGTCACCAACCAATCTGGCATCGCCAGAGGGCTGTTCGATATTCCGGCCTTGAACAAGGTGCACGCCCGCATGCACAGATTGCTCGCCGCGCAAAAAGTGCGGCTCACCGGCGTCTATTTTTCGCCCTATTTCGCCGCAGGCACCGTGCCGCCCTACAACATCCACCACAAAGACCGCAAACCCGGCATCGGCATGTACGAACGCGCCCGCAGAAAACACAGCTTCGACGCCGGGCGTTCCTGGATGATCGGCGACCGCAAGACCGATGTGGAGTTTGGCAAGAAAGCGGGCTTGAAAACCATATTGCTGCTCACCGGAGATGGCGCCAGCGAAATGCTGGACGGCCTGGCGGATTGGGAATCCCAGCCCGATTTCATCGCCGAAAACCTGCTCACCGCCGCCAAACTGATCCAGATCCTGCATAAATGAAGCCCCTTCATTCCTACAGCCGCGCCAAATTCCTGGCTCTTTCACCCGCCTCCCAAAACAAGGCCCTAAGCAAACTAGCCCTGGCGCTGGATGAGTCTTTGAACAACCCGGAACGCTCGCTGCAACTAATCGCGCAGCTGAAATCCTGCCTTGCCTGGATGGACGGCTCAGCACCCCAAAACGCAGTCCAATTGGGCCTGGAACTGGATTCCGCGAGCGAACCGCGCCAGATTTCAGAATTGCTCGCGCGCTACAAAGCCAGCCTGGGCCTCAATCTCAAGGATACGCAGCTGGATCTGCGCCAATCTGACGGTAACCATGTTGCTGATCCGAGTCTCTTGGCAAGGTCCCGCCAGGTGCTTGTGATCCTGGACAACCTGCGCTCCGCCTTCAACGTCGGTTCCATCTTCCGTACCGCCGAATGCCTTGGTTTAAGGGCAATCTGGCTCTGCGGAGTAACACCCCTTCCCGATAATCCCGCTCTGGCGAAAACAGCCCGGGGCACCTGCGAACACGTGGAATGGCGGCATTTTGACGCTACCGGGGAAGCCCTAGCCCAAGCGCGTGCTGAGGGTTGCCAGGTCTGCGCGCTGGAAACCTCGCCAGAGGCCGCGTCGCTGTATCAGAGCGCGTTTGAACTGCCTCTGGCCATCCTGGTGGGCAATGAAAGTTGGGGAATCTCGCCCGGGATTCTGGCGCATTGCGATCAAATCCTCGCGCTGCCAACCCTGGGCTGGAAAAACTCCCTGAACGTAGCTGTGGCCTTGTCCGTGGGCGCGTATCACATCGTTTGCGCCAGCCAGGTTACGGCCTGATGGGATCAGCAATGGACACTCCCGGTTATTACCAGATCCTGGCTTCCAGCGTGGAACGCGATGAAATCCTCTGGCAGGTCACGATCGTCGCCACGGAAGGCTCTACTCCAGCCAAACCAGGCATGAAGATGCTGATCCCCCTTAGCCAAAAGGTGCAGGGCAATCTGGGCGGCGGCGAATTGGAACACCTGGTGATCCAGCGGATCCGCTCCGAACAGCCGGAACAGCCTCTCCTGCAAAGCTACGCGCTATCCGAACAAGGCGGCGGCGTAACCCTGGCAGGCGAACTTTCCACCTCCATGATCTGCGGCGGCAAAGTGACCTTGTTCATCGAACCGCTCCATCCGCCGCAACTGCTCCAGATCGTCGGAGCCGGACATTGCGGACGGGCCTTGGCGCATCTGGCCGGATTCTGCGGTTTTCATCCCCGCCTGATCGACAACCGCCGGGAAATCCTGGCCGAGATCCCCGCCGAGATCCGCGCGGACACGGCTTTCAGCGATTTCAGCGATCTGGACAGCATTCTGCGCTTCGGCCCCTCTTCCCTGATCGTGATCATGACCCATGGCCACACCCACGACCAACACGCCCTGGAACAATGCCTGGGCAAGCCCTGCCGCTATTTGGGCATGATCGGCAGCGCCAAAAAAGTCTCCGCCACGCTGGCAACATTGCGCGCCAAAGGCTTCTCCAGCGAGGATCTGGAGCGGGTTCACGCACCTGTAGGCCTGCCCATCGGATCGCAGACGCCCTATGAGATCGCGATCTCCATCCTGGCGGAACTGATCCGGGTGACGCGCACCTGAACCGGTCAAGCCCCATTTAGCCAAGCCCCAGCTGCCATCCCACCCTCCGGTTTTCCTCCGCATCCCGATGCGCAAAAAACCGGTTGCCTGATTCAACAATCCCGGTATATTTTCTGCACATATAAGGAGTTCAATTATGAAAAAGATATACTTGACCTTGTTACTGGCAGCCTTGTTGGCAGGCCTCAGCGCCCAGACCGGCCTTTTTGAACTCAGTTACGGCGATACCAAAGAAGCAGCGCTCGCCAATCTCGAAGACAAGGGATTCAGCGTGGTCCGCGATTCTCTGGAAACCGTGGTTGTGTCCGATGGCGGGGATCTGGTGGAAAGCATTGAACTTAGCTTCAGCGGGGAAGACGACACCCTGAATGGCTGGACCGTATACTACATTCCCCAGGATGATGACGACATCGAAGAAATGGTGGTGGACTTCATCATTTCGTGGCACGGCGACGACTACGAGTACGACCCGGATTGGGAGATGTACATCTGGGAATTGGATGAGGACCACTCCGTAAGCGCCTATTACGATTGGGACTACTACTACTTCATCGCCGATTATTGAAGCCCTGGTTCCCACTGAATGGATGATTCGTTGATCTCCTAGATAGATCAACTCAAAAACGTGATAAATCTGGCCTGAGGCGGAACAGACGCCATAGGGCAATACACCGGACCAGACTTGGTCTCTGCCTGATCAAGTGTGGTCCGTTTTTTTAAGGGTGTTTCCTAAGCGCAATTCTGGCAGATGTTTGCCAATCCGGACCAGGTTCCGTTACCGCGGGT
>CAYSAT010000055.1:0-9551 GCA_964429035.1 uncultured Candidatus Cloacimonadota bacterium
ACATTCTAGAGACAAGGTAATCCATAATTGTAATTATGCAAGCGAAATGGTATAAAACACATTTTCATCCAGAGCCACCATCCAAAACTGGGGGTGGCATAGGCGTGCTTTTTTGCTTATTTGCTTATTTACTACTTCAAACAGCGATCTCATCTTGAAACATTTCCTCTGTGAAAACTGTAGGTTCTGGATCATACATATCCACAGGCGATTTTTCCGCTATCAAACCTGACATCTCTTCGTCTGTTATGTCATCTTTCCAACTTCTCACAATTTCAGGATGTGCCAAATATTCCTTGGTGCACCTATTAAATCTATTGGGGCTACTAGTAGAACATTGCACAGCACCTCGCTCAATGAGTGATTCCATCACATGATGATACTCCGGTTTTCTCAGGTGTGAATAGTTCATCAGGACGCTGTGCAAGCACCTCCCCCCAAACTTCCTTACCAGGATCTCCATGACCTTCTTTTCCACGGATAACCTGTCCTTCTCGTCCAGGATGGTGATCAGGGGCAGGGTGTTGCTCATGTAGAAGCCGCAGAGGTACCAGGCTTGCTGGGCCTGCTGTAAACTCACTGGAGTTCCCTCAAAGAGGTCGGTGTAGGCATCCTTGTCCCTGCAGAACAGCCAGTCGGATTCGCTTTTTTCCGCAGCGAAGCCAATACCCAAACCCGCATGCCCCGCAAAAAGCATATCCGTTCGGTTGGCAGAGAACAAGAAGAATCAAGAAAGAAGCCCGGAATCAATCCGGGCTTCGCAAGCATTGGTTAGGTCCGCTCTGAGGCAGGGCGGGATTTTTAGTTTAATCGGTGGCCCGCACCCTGAAGAAGCGCAGCGGGTAAGCCCCGGGCACTATGTACTGCCCGTTGTTACCGTAGCCCAGCGGCGTGAATGTTGTGGAATCGAACATTTCGGCTTCCTCGATGAGATAATCGAGGGCGCCCGGTACGGGATCCCAGGTGATGGCGACGTTTCCGTTGGCGGTGGCATAGCCTCCGGTGGCGATTGGCGCATCCAGAGCGGGATAATCGCTATGGATGCGGATGTTGTCGATGGCAGCCGGGGGTTGGGTTCCGCCGCCGCCGTCATTGTGCCAGCTGAAGATCAGGCGTTTGGTATGGCCGGCGTAGGCAGGATCCAGCGCGATTGAATAGCGCTGCCACTTGGGGCTGGAAACGAAGGCCGAGCCAATCTGTCCGGTGGTGAAGTATTCGCCTGCCACAGGCACGAAAGAGGTATCTGTGATGTGGATGGTGAGGTAGTCGAAGCCAGGTTCGCCGGCGCAGATCCAGTTGAATTTGAGGGTCATGCCGCTCATGTTGGCGGGGAAGGTGATATCGTGGTAGATGTGGGTGTAGGAGCCGGAATTGGGGTTGTAACTATGGGTGGCGCCCAAGTTGGAACTGATGTAAGCCGAATAGCTGTTGCGGTAAGGCGCGGCGGTTCCGAGTTCCCATTTGTTGGACTGGCTGCCGTTGATCAGCGCCCAATCGGTCCAGCCTTCTTCAAAATCCTCCACGCAGGGTGGAATGAAAGGCCCAACACCGCGTCCGGAGAGGGGTATCTCGTGCACTGCGCGCTGGGATGAATTGTCCGTGATCTGCAGGAAAGCGCTCTTGCTGCCAATGGCCAGCGGAGCGAAGCTGACTGAGAAGGTGTAAGTGTTGCCCGGGGTGATGGTGATGTCGCTGCCTGGATCGGTGAGCACAAATTCGTCGGCGTTGGTTCCAGTGAGCAGTACGTCGCTTTGGTTGATGAGGAGGTCGGCATCGCCGATATTGGTGACAACGAATTCCTGGCTGGCGGAAGTGGTGCCAACGCTGATCATTCCGAAATTATGCGCAGTGGGGGAAACGGAAAAGACCGGCGCGGGAGCGTAGAAGCCGATCCCGATGTCATCCAGGCTGAGGAAGTTGATGTAGTTCAGGCACACGCCGTGGATGCCCAGGTACCAGATGCCAGTGGAGGGCGGGTTGAAGACACCCGAGGCGCGCTGATAGCCGCCGTTGACGAACTCCTGGATGTTGATGATGGTATTGGTCATGGAGGCAACGTTGGCGGCGGTTCCATAGCGCACCTGCAGATATGCCTGGTTGCCCGACGTGGTGTATTGGCGGGCCCAGAGTTCCAGCTCATAGCTTTGGCCCTGCTGCAGGTAAATGGGACGGAAGAGCCAGGCGTCGCCGCTGTCGCGCAGAGTGAGGTTGTAGCTGCCGGTCCGCGGCCCTCGGTTGTAGGTGGTGGCCGTGTTGGCAGTCCAGTAATAGGATCCGCTGCCCAGGACCTGGGTCCACCGGTTGATGGTGGTGGAGCCGCTGGTGTTGCCGGTCTCGAAGCTTTCCAGGAAGGGATATTCCATTATGGTGTCATCCGCGCGGGTGCCAAAGCTCCAGATGGGGCCGGTGGCCGTGCCGAGCGTGTTGACCGCGTCGATTTTCCAGTAGTATGTTTGGTTGGGCAGCAAAACCGGACTGAAGGAGGTGGCGGTCACGTTGGAGGCATGCAAAGGAGGAGGGGTGGTAGTGCCCAGATACACGTTGTAGTAATCGGGTACGCCGCCTCCGCTTCCGGCACTCCAGGCCAGGGCGATGTTCAGGGCCTGGTTGATGGCTGCGTTGGCAGGATTGAGATATACCGGTACTGCAGGTGCAGCGGCCACGGGGGTGAAATTGCCTTCGTCGGCGCCGATATCAGGATGCGAGTCGTCACGCGTATCGCCGTCGAAATCGACAGCAACTCCGGAAACCACCAGACCGCTATTGGAGGCGTAGGTCTGCAGGGCGGGGTTGATGTGCAGGTTATAGGGCGAAACCGCGCTCAGGAATGGCGTGCTTTCCGTAAAGGAATTCTGGTCCATCGTGAGGTTGTCCCCCTTGTAATCTTCCAGCGTGATGTAACTGAGGGAGACGTGCTGGCAGATCAAGTGCTGGGCTCCAGGAGTTCCAGCCCAGTAGATGTTGTTGTTGGTTTCAGTGGAGAGTTCAGCCCAGCCGGCATCCTCCTTCCAGATGGCAACGGCTTTGCCGGTTGCTCCAGGCGTGCTGCTGTCGTTGAAGATGTTATTCTTGAGCTTGATCGAAGATCCGCCCTGGATGTACAGCGCCGTGGTGGAAAAGGTCGAAGCGCTTCCCGTGGAGGTAAGCAGGACTGAATTGTATGAAGCGTTCACCGTGCCGTTGATATGGATGCCCCGCACTTGTGGCGCAGCCGTGGAAGTGGGAGCCTGCAGGTCGTAGACCATGTTGTTGTGCAAGGTGGTGGTTCCTCCCAGATAGATGCCGTAGACCGCGTAGCCGGTGGTGGCGTTGGATTGCAGGTTGTAAACCTTATTGCGGTAGCAGTTGCCGCTGGATTGCACGATGCCGTACACTGATCCCGTACCGCTCAGATTATGGACGATGTTCTGATAACAGGCAACGCCACCGGGGTTCAAACCGTAAACTACATAAGAGCTGGATGTGCAAGACAGGGCTGTGACGGTGTTATTGTACACTTCGCCGTTGCCCCCATAGTAGTTGCGGATGCCGTAGACGTTCCGGCTGGAACTGGCGGTGGTTATCGAGTTGCCATAAACATCGAAGTCGCCGTAGGTGCAATAGATGCCATGGTACTCGGCGGTTGTGGAGGCGCCCATGACAGTGTTGTTGTAGATGAAGCCTGTGGCAGAGTCGTTGTAGACACTGATGCCCGTGAATGCACGGGTGTTGGCGTTGGCCATGGAGACGTTGTTGCCGCTGACAACGCACGAGTTGGATGTCCGCACGTAGATGCCCACATCCGTGGAGCCGGTGATTATGTTGCCGCTCACCTGCGTCGAGATGGCGGCGCTGGTGTCGTTGAGGTAAATTCCGCTGCGGGCGTTGGCAAGATTGTTGTTCAGATATTTGTTGCGGTGGTTGATTTTGCCGGAGCTCGAATCGCTCCGGATGCAGGCGGTGTTTTCCGTGGCGCTGTTCAGGATCACGGCGCAATTGCGGATAGTGTTGTCCATGCAGCCGTCGCCAGTCTGGGCTTCCAGCCAGAATCCATAAACGAGCGTGGTGGAGCCGCTGGGATTGGCGATGTCGATGTGGTGGATGGTCACATAGTCGCTTCCTGCCAGTTTGATGCCATAGCTGCCTGTTCCGCCCGCTGGAGTTATCTTGGGATTGGTGGCCAATGTATCTGTGCTGGCGAAGGTGATCGGGTTGGCAGCGGTCCCGGTGGCAGTGATGGTGGGGGGATTCTCCGCGAAAACCTCGCCGGATATCGCTTTGAAGGTCACTCCCCCGGCTCCTACACCGCTGGCGTTGAGGTACTTGATGGCGTGGGTGAAATCGGGATAATAGCCCGTGGAGCCAATGATCCAGTTGCCGGTCAACGGAGTCTGGTGGGTTGAGAAATTCCAGACTGGGCAGTCTAGGGCATCGCCGTTGTCGTTATAGGGCACGATCTTCCAGTAATAGGTGGCAAGGTAGTCCAGAGTGACGGGGGAGGCGTAACTGAGAACGTCGCTGAGGTCGATGCCGTTGGCGATGTTGGTGGGCGGATTGTTCGAACCGAACCAGATCTTATAGCCGGTGGGGGTTCCGCCCGCAGCCGAAGCGTACCAGGTCAGGATGGGATTGATCGAAACCGCGTATTCGCCGACGGTGGGGGAGACCACGATCGCCGGGGCTGGCCGTAGGGCGGGAATCGCGAAGCTGCCTTCGTCAGCTCCAATATCCGGGGTAGAGGCGTTGCGCGTATCGCCGTCGAAGTCCGCTGTCACCTCAGTAATCGGCGTAGCGTTGGATTCCGCGAGGGTGGGGGCTCCAGGAGTGATGTGCACGTTGTAGGGGCTGACGGCGCTCACGAATGGTACCGCCTCGGTCAGGCTGTTTTGGTCAAAGCTGGCGGCGGCTGCCTTGAAGGCGTCCAGCGTTTGATAACTGGCGGAGGGAGTGTAACAGATCAGGTTTTGTGCTCCAGGCATTCCCGCATAGTAGATATTGTCGTCGGTCCCGGCGGCAATGTTGGCAAAACCATCGGTAGATTTCCACAGAGCGGCCATCCTGCCGGAAGCTCCGGGTGTGCCGGAGTTCATGAAGATGTTGTTGTTCATCAGCACGGACGTGGCGCTCGTCAGGTACACAGGCACCGCGGAAAAACTTGCGTTGGTCCCAGTGGGATTCAGATACACGGTGTTGTAATAGAGGCTGGCAGTGGCGCCGCTGATGTAGATACCGATTACTTGCGGGGCATTGCTGGCTCCGGGATTGCGCAAATCATAGATCATGTTATTGTAGAACTTGTTGTTGGTCCCGCTGCTGAGGATTCCGACCACGTACTGGGAACTTGTGGAGACGGAGCTGAGATCATGGATCTCGTTATTGTACACGATGGCCGTGCCGCCGTTTTCGAAGCTTAGTTCCAGGCCGTAAACTGTGTTGTTGGAAGAGAGGCCTGTAAACACGTTATCGTAGATGTAGCAGGTGCCGGCGCTGCCGTTGAAGCCTTCCATACCGCCATTGCCGTGCAGGTTGCTAACTGTGTTGCCATGCCAATAGGTGGTCCCGCCGTTGCAGCTAAGGCCATAGCAATTATTGGTGGTAGTCCCACCACTGATCGTGTTTCCGGTCACATGCGAGTTGTTGCTGCTCACCAGGTAGATGCCTTCCAGAGCCACAGTCGCGCTGGCTGGGAAGGAGATGTTGTTGCCTGATACCACGCT
This sequence comes from uncultured Candidatus Cloacimonadota bacterium, assembly GCA_964429035.1. Lineage (GTDB taxonomy): Bacteria > Cloacimonadota > Cloacimonadia > Cloacimonadales > Cloacimonadaceae > Syntrophosphaera. The sequence continues at coordinate 5,697 of CAYSAT010000055.1, forward strand.
GTCGTTATCATCCCGCAGGTAGATGCCGTCTTCGGTAGCGTTGGTGATGGTGTTGTTCTGGATCAGTGTGGCGTAGGCCTCATTGGAGGGATCCATATACACGCCGTAGGCAGAGTTGTCGATGGCGTTGTTTTGGAAGGCGATGCCGGTGTAGGTGCCCGAGCCAGCAGCGCCGGTGACATAGATGCCATGGCTGGTGACTGCGCGTGAGAGGGCGATGTTGCAGTATCTGATAGTGTCATAATTGGGGCCGTCGCCTGAAATGCCGCGAATCCAGTAGCCATTAGCGAGGTTGGTGGCGCTGCCGGCATTGGCGACATCGATGTATTCAAAGGTGATATAATCACCGCCGTCGATCCGGATGGCAAAGGTATCGGTTCCGCCTGCCGGAGTGATCTTGGGATTCGCGCCAGTGCCATAACGGGTAAAGGTGATGGGATCGGTGGCAGTCCCCGTGGCTTCTATTGCCGGGGGATTCTCCGCGAAAGTTTCGCCTGCCGCGGCCTGGAACACCACTCCCCCGGCGCCCACTCCCGCGGCGTTCAGATGCCTGATGGCGAGGGTGAAACTGGGATAGTAGCCCGCGCTGCCGATGGTGTAAGTTCCGGTCAGAGGAGCCGCGTGGGTCTCGAAGCTCAAGACGGGGCAGGAAGCCAGAGGCGTCGTTCCGGTGGCGTTGTAGGGCACGATCCGCCAGTAATAGGTGGTCAGGAACGCCATGTCCGCGGGATCGTAGCTGGTAACGTTGCCCAGGTCTGTTCCATTGACGATGTTGGATGGCGGATTGTTGGTACCGAAATAGAGGTAGTAGCCGGTGGGGGTTCCGCCTGAGGAAGCCGGAGCCCAGTTCAGGGTTGCAGTAGGCTGCACCACTATCTCATCGTCCACCGGGCTGATCACCACAGCAGGATCGGGAGCTATGGCCGGTACGAGGAAGTTGCCTTCGTCGGCGCCGATGTCCGGACTGGAGTCGTTGCGGTTGTTGTTGTCAAAATCGAAATCCCATCCGGTGATGGGCAGGGCGTTTCCTTCCACCAAAGTTGCGGTGGAGGTGCTTACATGGATGTCGTAGGGCTCCAGCACGCTCACGAAGGGGACGTTTTCCGTCAGGGAACCCAGTTCGCAGGATGCCACGGCGTATTTGTAATCCACCAGGGTCTGGTAGGCGCTGCCGTTGTCGTAGCAGATCAGGTTTTTGGCGCCAGGAGTGCCAGCGTAGTAAATGTTGCGGTCGGTGGTGGCTGCGAAATTGGCAAAGCCGGAATAGGTCTTCCAGATGGCGCAAGCCCTGCCGGAAGTGGCCGTACCCGGAGTGCTGAGATCGACCACAATGTTATTGCGGAGGTCCAGGGTGGCCCCGGTATTCAGATACAGGCCGGCGGATCCGAAATTGGTGTTCGAACCGCCGCCCTTCAGGTAGATCGTGTTGTAATAGAGGTTGATGTTGGTGCCGGTATAGGTGGAAATCCCGCGGATCATGGGCGCCACATCGCCTGTGCTTCCCAGGTCGTAGATCATGTTGTTGGCCGCGGTGATGTTCGTTCCGTAGAGTTGGATTCCAGTCGCTATGTATCCCGAACCGACAGGGCCTGTATATTTGATGTCGTGGATCTCGTTGTTGTAGATGTTCACCACGTCCGCGTAAGAGCTGGTGGCAATGCCATAGACGTGGCCAGTGGCGCTGATGCCGTAGATCTCGTTGGCATAGATATCGTGGTTTTTGTCGTAGATATAGATGCCGATCCGCTCGGAAGTACCGGTTCCGGTGAAAGAGTGGACCGTGTTGTGGTGCCAGCTCACGGTGCCATCCTCTCCATACAATCCGAAAACCCGGGCGCTGGTCGTGTTGCCGGTGATGGTGTTGAACGATACCTCAGCCGTTGTAGTATTGGAGGCACTGTTGGCATGAATGCCGTGAAATTCGGTGGCATTGCCGGCGCACATGGAAATGTTGTTGTTGTACACAACCAGGTCGGTGCAGTAGTTGAAGTAGATGCCGTATGCCGAGATGTCCGTCATGGCGCAGCCGCTAACCTGGTTGTTGTCGTTATGGTAGGTGGTGGTGCTGCTTCCAACGAGGTTGAGGCCGGTGTTGCAGTCCACTATGGTCATGCCGCTGAAAGTGTTGTCGTTATTGCCGGCGTAGGAAGTTCCCACAGAATAGACGGCCTTGGTGTTGGCGTTGGAGCGGCTGAGGGTTACGGTGCAGTTGGAGATTGTGTTGTGGTGGCAGCCGTTGTATGAGGACGCCACCAGGTAGAAGCCGATCTCCAGGCTGGTGGTGCTGGAAGGATTGGCTATGTTGAGGTTGTTGAATACGAAGTAATCGCCTCCGTTGATCCGGAAGCAGGCGTCCGTGGTGCCTGTGGCTCCGGTGGGCTGGATGAGGGGATTGGCGCCGCCGCCGCTTTTCTGGAAGGTGATCGGACGGTTGGGCGATCCGGTGGCAGTAAGTGCCGGAGGGTCTTCCGCGAAAACGGATCCAGCCAGTAGGTTGAAGACGGTGCCCCCCAGCGGAATTCCAGAGAGCGGATAGTTGGTATTCAGGAAGTTGACCGCGTCGATAAGCGTTGTGAAGCTGCCTCCACTGCCGATGGTGTAGCTGGTGTTGAGCGGCGAGGGCGGAGTCCAGGCGAAAGTGGTTCCGCTGGCGGGTAGAACCGTGCTGCTGAGGGTGCAGGTGTTGGAGGCTGCAGCTCCTGCCGTAGTCGCGGTCCAATCCGTGGTGGTGGTGCGGTTGGCGTAGTTTGAAGCCGTGGTGGCGGGATCGCCCCGCAAGCCCACCTGGGCTGTTGTAGCCGTGGCATTATTGATCATCGTGCCGTACATCAGCACGACCTTGTTCGTGGTCTCCTCCAGCCGGATCTGGAAACTGAAATTGTCGCCAGTCGCACCGGTTTTCCGGTAGTTTTTCCATTGAGCTACAAAGATTCTGTAGGGCGCGGCACCTATGGTCTCCAGACGCAGCGTGGATCCTGATTGGGCGCCCAGGTTCAGGGCCAGGCCGGCTACACGGCCTACCAGCCAGCTGGGGTTAACGGCTGTGGTGCTGCCCAAGGGCGAAATGTAGGATGAACTGGACATGACAACGGGCGTTATTTCCCAGGATTGGCCCAGGGAAATCCAGCCATCAGCGCTAACGCCCACGCGGTCGAATTCCTGGCCCGAGAAATAGAAATTGAAGCCGATGGGGAAGCCCGGGCCAGTGGTTCCAGTGCCGCCCAAAGGAACGGCGGGATCCACAAAACGCTGGTCTCCGGTGCTTTCGTTGCCCAAGCTGGTGCCACCGGTGATTTCCGTGTAGGTGCCGGAGCTATAGGCAAAGGTGTAATTGCCCAAACTTTGGGCAAATCCAGAGATAAAAAGGAAGACGAGAGCGATGGTTAAAAATGCGGTTTTCATGGCTTACTCCTTGTTTCTTGTCATTCAGAAGATCTATCTAGTTAAACTCTGACGTTCGGTAAACAAGTATCCGGTCCCAGCCCCGGAACTAAACTGCCCTGAAACTGGCTGCCGGACCTTTTCTGCGTACAAGGGTTCTCATAATGCATTTTTATCGACTGGGAAATCATGTCAAGATTTTTTCGATTCATCAGTAAGATACCCGTCTGGCTCCCGTAATCACTGCGCGGTCATTGCGCGCTCACTGCGGGCAAAGCGCGCAATGAGCGCGCAATTATCCCGTATTGATAGCGAGGTCGGTGGCAAGCAGATGTTACAATTCGTAGCATCGGAATGCTACGTAGGGTAGGATTCCAATCCTACCATTTAGCGCTATCCCGCGCATGTAGCTTCGGAAAGCTACGTAGGGTAGGATTCCAATCCTACCATTTAGCGCTATCCCGCGCATGTAGC